>CAZYIH010000065.1:9567-14714 GCA_964646915.1 uncultured Planctomycetaceae bacterium
GCCAGCCGCCTGAAGGAAGAGATGCTACCGAGCGTCTGCTTCTTCGGCAAGACGGGGACAAGTCAGAACGTCCCTGCCACGAACCGGCGAAGAAGGCGGTTTCGCCGGCTTGGTCATCGGCTGGGAGGAACCCTGGAACCTGTCTGCCTGCCAATCGTCTGATGCTGAGCGGGTGATTCCGGCGACGGGCGATGCGCGTGTATCAGCGTGGTTGCGAACAGGAGAATGTGATGCGGACAGGATGGTTGACAGGGGCAGTGGTGGTGATGTGTGTCGCGGCGGTTTCATGGATCGGTGGCGGCAGGTCGGCCGGCGCCGAGCAGGCCGACGACTCCAACACGCCCACCAGAGCGCAGGCCGACCCGAATGAAGCGAAGCTCCGCCAGAAACGCATCGCCAGGCTGGTCGGGCAGTTGGACGGCAACGACGTGAAGAAGGTTCTGCTGGCGTATGACGAGTTGATGGAGATCGGTCTGTCGGCCGCGGGGCCGATCTACAGGATGGCCCGCAAGTCCCGCTCGCGCGACACGCGGATTCGCTCGGTCGTGCTGATCCGGGAGATTATCAAGCGGTCGAAGGAGAAGCCCGCCCCGGAGAAGGTCGACGCCGAGAAATATCCCTGGACCGACCCGGTCGGCGGAATTGCGATGCGCCTGAGCGTGGATCGCGACACAGCCGGGCCCGGCCAACTCGTGTGGCTGCGGGTGGACTTCCGCAATACCACCAAAGAGGCGTTGTCCTTCGCCCCCCTGACGATGCTGAATACCCCTCGCGGCGGAAGCAGCAAAGCCGAGGGCAAGCTGGGCCCGAAGGGCAAGGTCCGCGAGGTCAAGGCCAAGGAATTCAAAAAGCGACCGCTGACGACGATGCTCAAGCCTGGCCAGGTCGTGACCTACCGTCTCCGCATTAACGAGAAACTGGGCATGCAGCACAAGGTCATGCTCATGCACGAGGCGATGACGCGCCAACGGGCGGGCCTGCCGCTGGCGGAGGTCAGCACGTTCAGTTGGGCGCTGCCCGAGGGCAGCAACGAGCTGCAGTTCACCTACTACGCTGCCGGCAAGGGGCTCATCAAGGGCGCGGAGAAGAACATCACGCAGACGGTGACGGTGACCGTCGTCGAGAAAAAGCCCGACGACCAGGCGGACGCGGAGAAGGATTCCTGAGGTTCGAATTGACCGGCGGCGCGGGCGTTGTCAGCCGGCTGCCGGTTCATTCAGCAGCCACAGGCCGTGAAGCCCACGGACGATCATCTGTACCGACAGCGCGCCGATCACCAGGCCGTTGAGGCGGGCGAGGGTGTTGACATAGCGTTCGAAGACGCGTTCGCGAGGGCCTTTCATGGTTTCGCGGATGAGGCCGAACGACATCATCACCACGAAGCTGAAAATGACCCCGCCGACCAGGATCGCTGCCGTTGCCCAGTGTGGGTTGTGCTTGCCCACGAGAATCGCCTGGGTAATCGTACCGGCGCCGATCATGTAGGGCAGGGCGATCGCCGAGGGGAGTTCTTCGAGGCTTCCGCGCAACATGACGGCCGCCCGGTAGCCTTTCATGACGTAGTTGTATCCGGCGATGAGGAAGATGATCCCGCCGAAGACGCGCATCGCCTCGGGCTGGATCTGCAGGACGTTGCTCAGGACGAACTCGCCGGTGTACCCGAACAGCAGGAAGACCACCATCGAGAGCATACACGCCCGCAGCAGGACCATGCAGAAGGCCCGCAGTCCGACGTCGTCGATGATCTGCCCGACGTAGAGGCACAGCGCGAAGGGGTTCAGGATGGCAATAAAAGCAAAACTCGACTCAAGTAGCATGCGGGTGTCTTTCCAGTCTGCCTCTGTCTGAATCAGCAAAAAACGCAATCGAAGGCCTGCCCCGGCGGGGCGGCGCGGTTCATACTATCGATATCGGCAGCCGGGCGACGGAGACTGCACGAAACCGCCGACGGAATCAACCCGGTCGGGCCCTTGCCTCTCGGGCGGGGGCTGGCCTACAATGCCCGCTTGGAACGGTGGACGCGCTTCGGCGGCCTGGAACAAGATGGCCGCCGGCGTCCGGGCCATTCATGGCAAAGCCGAAGCACCCCGCGTCGGGATGGAACCCGCTGCGAACGGAGTCCTGCTCGAGTGATACGGACACTACACGGATACATAACCGGCGACCTGCTCAAGGTGCTGCTGCAGGCGCTCGTGCCGTTCACGCTCGTGATGACGGTCTTCGCGATCCTCGAACCGCTCCGTCGCCAGGGTCTGGCGGCCTCGCAGGTGCTGGGCCTGTTCGTTTTCACCGTTCCGGCGACGATCTCCCTGACGCTCCCGGTGGCGGCGTTGTTCGCCGCGACGTTCGTGTACGGGCGATTCGCCCAGGACAACGAACTGCTCGCCTGCCGGGCCGGCGGAATTCCCACCCTCACGCTGCTTCGCCCCGCTCTGGGGCTGGGACTGGGCGTGACGCTGCTGACGCTGGTGCTGAGCAACTTCGTGACCCCGCAGCTGGCGCGGATGGCCGCCCACGCCGCCGAGGCCAATCTGCGCGGGATCATCTACCACAAGATCCAGAGCGAGGGCTACTTCAAACGCGGCACGTGGCTGTTGCACGCCGACGAGGTGGACCCCAAGACCGACAAACTCTTCGGCGTCGTCGGGGCCGATCTCGACCCGGACGGCCGATCGCGCCTGCTGGCGGCCTCCTACGCCGACGTCCACTTCCGCAGCTACGGCGGCAGGACGTACGTAACCATCCAACTTGAGAACGCCGCCCAGACCGAGACCGGCGGGCAGAACGTGGTCCATCTCGGCGAGGTCTACTTCGAGTCGCCCCCGCTGCCGAACATCATCGGGCAGATGGAGGAGAAGCCCGAGAGCTACAGCTGGCCGGAACTGCTGGAAATGCGTGACGATCCGTCGGATCACGGCAGGATACGGCAGGGCCTGGCGGACATTCGCCGGGACATCCTGCACAATAACGCGGTTCGCCTGATCGCCGGGGAGATCAACCAGGGCAACGAGTATTCCCTGCAGGGGATCGACCAGCGATACGTGGTCTCGGCCCAGGCGGCGCAGGTCGTCGGGCGCAACAAGGTCGAGCTGCTCTCCGGGGTGTCCACCGAGGGTCAGCCGATTCCCGTGCGCGTGCGGGTGTACCGCGACAAGGTCATGCGACAGGTCATCACCGCCGACGCCGGTAGCATCCAGGCGACGTGGTCGCGCATGCAGGACAAATCCTACCTGAACATTGCCCTGAGCGGGAACATTACCGTGGAGTTTCTTTCCCTGGCGGAGGACCGCGTCCAGCGGCGCAGCGATTGGCGAATCGGTCGCCTGGCGATTCCCGAGACGATCGTGGATCAGGCGCGCGGCATCTCGCTGCGGGACGTCTACACCAACGCCGAGCAGTACACCAGGGACAAGGGCATTCTCAAGTCCGTGGATCAACTGATTACCCAGGGGGTGGACCGCATTCTCTCCGAAATCCAAGCCGAACTTCACGGCAGGGCGGCCTATGGGATCAGCTGCTTTCTCATGGTCGCGATGGGAGCGGGGCTGGGGTTGATGTTCAAGGGGGGGCAGTTGATCAGTGCCGTCGCCCTGGCGGCGATTCCCGGGTCCGTCGTGACGCTGATGATTTTGATGGGAAAGGAACTCGTGACCAACCCGGACGTCCCCGAGCCGATCGGGATCGGGTCCATCTGGGCGGGCGTGGTACTGTTGCTGGCCGCCAACACCGTGTTGTACTTGAGGCACTCAAGACAATGATTTTCGCTCGGTTCGCACAATCCGACGCCTTGCGCGGGAGGTCGAGATGAAGACGCTCGACCGCTATGTCATCCGCAGCTTTCTGCTGGCGGCGCTGCTTTGGTTCCTCATTCTCATGTCCATGCGCATCGTCGTGGACCTGCTGGTGAACATGGACGAGTTCGCCGAAGGGGGGCGCCCCTTCGGCGAGGTGATCTCGCACATCGTGACGTACTACAGCTATCACTCGCTGGTCTACTTCGTGGAACTGGGCGGATTGATCCTCGTCGCGGCGGCGGCCTTCACACTGGCGCGGATGAACCATACCAACGAGTTGACAGCCATCCTCGCATCGGGTGTGAGTCTCTATCGCGTCGTGCTGCCGATGATCGTCTCTGCCGTCGTGCTCAGCGGGCTGATCGTGGTGGATCGCGAGCTGCTGATCCCGCGCCTGGCATCCCAGTTGGCCCAGAGCATCAACGACATGGATGAGTCCAGCGAGACATCATTCCAGGTGCGCCTGCTCTCGGACGGCAACCAAGTGGTGTGGTTCTCTCCGCGGTTCGAGGTGCAAGGCCGATTGCTCCGCGAACCGGTGGCCGTCGTGCGCGACAAGAATGCACGGATGACGCATTGCATGTCCGGCTCGCAGGCCGTCTGGGACGACCAGCGCGATCGGGGCTGGCTGTTCCGAGACCCTGTTCTGGCGGCAACGCGGGGCTGGCCTGCCAGACAGGGCGACAAACGCATCCATACCGGCCTGCCACCAGACCAACTCGCCGAGAACATCCGCCTCGGTGAGCCGCTGCTGGACCCGACGTATGGCATGACGATCCGGGCCGACCGAATGGTGCACGAAAACGAAGGCCGACACGTGGCGCTAATCCAGCCCGAATTCACGTTCCTTGCACCCGACGGGCGCGAGCAGGTCACCTTCTACGCCGCCTCGGCCCAGTGGCAGCGCGCGGTAGGGGCTGCTGAGCTGAGCTACTGGTTGCTCGATCAACCCTACGCCCTGGTCCGCAGCGACCTGGCCCCCGAGGAGATCACCCTCCGCCAGGACCGTCGATGGATGGAATGGCTGAGCACCGTCCAGTTGAGTCGGCTGCTGGAGACGCGCCGGCTGCCCAACCGCCAAGCCATCCGCCTGACGCGGCAGACCCGCCTGGCCGAGCCGATCATCACCATCCTCCAGCTCTTGCTGGCGCTGCCGTTCATCCTTTCACGCGAGCGGAACATCAAGACCTCCGTGGGCATGTGCATCGGCATCCTCACGCTGTTCATTGCATTCGTGTACGGCTGTCGGTACATGGGCCTGGGGCCCGTGCTGGCGGCCTGGCTGCCGGTGATGGTATTCACTCCCATCGCATTGGTGACGGTGGATTCCGTGAAAACCTGACCGGTCAACCT
>CAZYIH010000066.1:0-14319 GCA_964646915.1 uncultured Planctomycetaceae bacterium
GCTGGGCTTGACCCACAGCCCCCTCAGACGCTACAAGCAGGAAATAATGGCCTTTACGAATACCATCGAGAGACTCGGCGCCCGCACCACGCGTCACGTGGACGCGTTCGGCGATTTCTGCCGTTTCTGCGGCCGATCCATGGGTTGGCTGATGCAGAGCGGGTTCAGCGTCCGTGGGCTGAGGTTGCTGGGCCCGCAGCTGTACCACGTGGCGACGCGGTCGCTGCCGGTGGTGATGGTGACCGGGATGTTCGTGGGCATGGTGCTGGCCGTCCAGACGATCATGCAGTTCAAGGCGGTCAACATGGAAGCGCAGATGGGGACCATCATCATCCTCTCGGTGCTTCGGGAGCTGGGCCCGGTGCTTTCGGGAGTGATGCTGGCCGGACGGGTTGGCGGGGCGCTGACGGCAGAGCTGGGAACCATGCGCGTGACCGAGCAGATCGACGCGCTGCGGGCGATGGGCACCGACCCGCTGCGGATTCTGGTGGTCCCGCGGTTCCTGGCGTGCGTGATCGCGCTGCCGATTCTGGTGCTCTACGCCAGCGTGATGGGCATCGCGGGGGGGTACCTCATGTCGGTGTTCGTGTACGACGTCAACGCCGCGGAGTTCTGGCGGCACTCGGTGAACGTGGTGGGCTACTTCGACATTTTCTACGGGCCCATCAAGGCGGTGTTCTTCGGGGCGGCGCTGAGCCTGATCTGCTGTTACAAGGGCTTTCACTGCAAGCCCGGCGCCGCCGGTGTCGGCAAGGCGTGTACCGAGAGTTTCGTGGCCAGCTGCATGGCGATTCTCGGTCTGGATTTCTTCATCGGCGTGATTCTCAACACGCTGTACATGAGCATTTACGGCGTCAAGGTTCTGCTGGGCTGAGCTGCCCACAGGCCGGACCCGGGAGCAAGACGATGGGCAATCCGCTGGAAAACTGGATGAATCGCCACCGCAACCCCGCGAACTTCTGGATCCACATGGTGGGCATCCCCGCGTCGTTTGTGGCGGCACCGGTTTTGTTGATTTTTCAGCAATATGCCCTGGCGGGGGTGTTTTTTGTCGGGGGATACGTCCTACAATTCATCGGGCACCGGGTTGAAGGAAACCGCAGCGGCGAGGAAATGCTCGTCCGTCGGTTAATGGGGCGGAAGTAATCTTCCCAGCCGGGGTTGGACGGTCTTGCTGCCGTGACGGGTCCGGCGGCTGACGCGCAAATCGCCCCCGGCGCCGTATTTTCCTTCTGTGCTCGCATCTCTATTTGATTCGTCATGTTATGTGCCTGCTCCGGGTGGACGGCCTTCGGTCGGCCGGCGAACGCCTCGTGTTTGTGGAACGGTTCGTCGGGCCTGGTCCGTATGAATGGCTGAGACGGGCGAACGGAGCCCCTGTAAGTATCAGGCTATTCAGGCTTTTCAAGTTGTTCCAGCGCAGTGTCTGATACTCATACACGAGTGAGTCTGACAGGACCGAGGCGACGACGGAGTCGCCGAAAGCAATGAGAGGATGGGGGCAATGATGCAGGCAATGATGCAGAAGACGGGGTCGGGGCAGAAGAAGGTTCCTTCGTATCTGAAGGGTTTGTCTCGGCTGGAACGACAGCTCTACTACCGAATTCCCGAGGAGATGGACTACGTTCCGCACGAGGAATTCGACGCGCCCCACGCCGAGGATGCTTTGTTCGGCCCGGAGAGCCCGCGGATCGAAATTCCCGTATGGACGCACTTCCCGGAAGACGCCAACGAGATTTCCTCCGCAGGCCGGCGCAGCCGACTGACTGCCGCCGAAGAGCGGATGATGTTCAAACGCTACAACTACGCCCGCTGTCGCCTGGCCGGGCTGATCGAGGCGCAAAACCGCCGACGCATCGCATCCCGGTCCAAGGAAATGGTCCACTGGTACCGCCGGGCGATGCACACCCGCAGCGACCTGGTTCGTGCGAATATGGCGTTGGTGCTGGCAATGGGCAAGCGCACGCGGATCCCCAACGTGGACTTCGGCGAGCTGGTCAGTGAGGGAAACATGGCCCTGCTGCGCAGCGTCGAGAAGTTCGACGTCTCGCGCGGGTTCAAGTTCTCCACCTACGCCTGCCGGGCCATTCTCAAGGCGTTCAATCGCCTTGCGACCAAGACGGGCCGATATCGCCAGCGGTTCCCCACCGAGTTCAACCCGGACCTGGAACGCAGCGATTACGACGTGATGAAGCACGAGATGCAGCGGGAAGATTCCGTCGACGCCCTGCGGGATATCCTCGCACGCAACCGCGCCAAGCTCACCGATGTCGAGCAGACCATCGTCATCGAGCGGTTCGCACTGGGCACCCGTAAACGCAAAGGCCGAACGTTGGCCGAGGTCGGGAAGATGGTCGGGCTCACCAATGAGCGCGTCCGGCAGATCCAGAACCTCGCGCTCGAGAAGATCCGATCGGCCCTGGATGAGGAATACCTGGTCGCCTAGCTCAGGACCGGGAGTAGGAAGCTTGTAGAACCGCCCTTTGCCATGAATCGGCTGGCGCGTCCGAGTGGCGCGTCAGCCGATTTGCTGCGCCGTGAGCACAGCAGCCGTCTCTTTCCGCTCTCAACTCTGGTCGGAACTGCCGGGCCCGTTCTCCGAACCGTCGGACTTCATCTCCTCGGGGACGTCGAAGGTCTTGTCGGCCTCGTCCAGTTCGATGGAATCCTTCTCGACCACGCTGGTGCGGGCGAGCATGTCGCCCAGCCGCTGGCGGTAAGGCGTGACGATCGGCAGGACGATCAGCAGGGCCACCAGAAACGTCGAGAGTTCGACGATCTTTACGATATTCCGCAGGAAGCACGCCCGCAGGTCCGCCTCGTCGCCGCCGTTGCCCACCACCCGCAGGCGCGTGATGAGCTTGCCGACCGTCGCCCCGAATCGATATTCCATGACCACGCCATACGCCACGTAACAGCCCAGCATCGCGACCATCCAGTAGGCGTGTTCCACCGGGTGATTCTTGACATTGGCCATCTCCCAGACCTCGTTCAGGGATGCAGGCTCGGCACCCAGTGCCGCCGAAGCGACGGCCATGAACGGCAGCAGGTCGATCGCCCCGGCGATGAGGCGTTTGAGCAGATTTCCAGGCTGGTAGAGCTTCGGCAGGGCGAATGGCTTTTGCGGCCCGCGGGGGCGCAGTATGAACAGGGGGACGAACATCGCCACCAGCACCGCGCCCATCATGATTTCAATCACCATGGCCGAGTCGCCGTTGGGCTCGGGCTCGGAAAAAATGGTCAGTGGCTCGGTGCGGGCGATCTGCCCGTTGAGCCCGACGCTGCCCAGCAGGAGCGGGGCGTTCGGCTCGGCCGATTTCCAGGCCAGAATGATCCGGTCGCCCAGGCGGGTGACCCCCGCCAGCGCCGCAGGTCCGGGCGTGTCCACGCCGTCGGCCGACGTGACGTCCTGGCGGATCCACGCGCCGCTGTGAATGTCCATCGCGAAGAGTTTCAGCCCGTCGGTCGGGTGGGTGGCGGGCCGGGTGGCCGGCGCGGTCGTCGGGGCTGCGTTGGGGTCCGCGAAGGCGGGTTCGCCGGATCGACCGACCAGCACCAGGTGGGTGTCCAGGGACGTCATCCCCGTCGGTGTCATCCCCGCAAGCTGGCTGCGGGTGAGCGTCACAACCCATCGCTCGCCGTCGAACCGCATGACGGCCGGCGTGTCGGCCGGGTCGTACTGCTCGGGCCAACCGATGAACTCGGGTTGGGGCTCACACCCGCCCAGGGACAGGTAGAGCGTCCGGTCGACGACGGCGGCCAGCACGGGTTCGCCCTCGCGCCACGTCGCGCAGGGCAGCGAGCCCACCTGCCGCCAGCCGTTCTCCTGGTAGAGGAACACCGCAAGCGACACCGGTCTGGGCTCGGCTGAGCCCAGATCATCAGCCTCGTCGCCGGAAGCGGGGCGGGTCGTGGCCGGCGGGGCAGTCGCCTCGGCAGGGCTGGAGCGAACCGGCACGATCGCGACGATGCTGCCGTCGTCCTGGCCGATTCCGTTGGCGTCGCACACGGCGACCGGGTTCGTGGCCGCGGGCCAATTCGGGTCGGCCGGCGAGGCACCGGTGAGGGGCGCGTCGGTGTCCAGCGAGTGAATCAGCACCGACCGCTGCGAGAAGAGCGCCACCAGCCGACGGTCCGTCGCGGCGACCTGCAATGGCCGACCTTGCATGCTCCGCGCCTGCCAGGTCCACTCCTTGCTGATGGGTTTGGCGACGATGTCGTATTTGTCGCCACGCCGGCGGACCACCCACAGTGCCGATCGGCTGCCGGTGACCCGGTATTCGTTGGCGTCCGGCTGACCGTCGCCCGCCGCCAGGGACGCGCCGAAACCCACGCCCAGAAGCCAACCCCATGCGATGACCCAGCCGAGATGTTTCACGGACGCTGCCCCCGCGATCTGAGGTGTTGATCGATGATCCGGATCTGCTCCGATGGGAAGCTCGCCGGCAGACGCTTGCGGGCGACCTCGAAGTACAGCAGGTCCGGCGTGACCAGCTCATCCAGCCGAATCCGCATCGAAGAGATGTACCCGCCCTTGACGCTCCGGCCAACCGCACGCGGCGGGGCGAGTTGCATCTGAATGTCCGTGGGCATGACGGGGGGCTCATCCGGCGGTGATTCCAGCTGTGAACAGTCGATGGGCTTGTAGTCTGCGAGGCTGGCGGAGATCAGCCGACGCCCCTGCTGGTCGAACACCTTGACCATGAACGGCCGGCGCGGCGTGTTCGGATCGCCGTCCCAGCGGATGTACGTCTCGCGGCGGAAGAGAATGCTCCGCGAGATCGGCTGGCGGGCGATGGTCGTCAGGACGTACGCACATTGCTCATCGGCGGCGATTTCCTCGCCGGGCAGGTGGCTCATGGACAGCGCCATCGTCGGCAGCCCGACCCGCTGGGTGGGCCATTCGCTCACGCCCAGGATCGCCAGCAGTTGCGTCGGGTCGATGGCGGCTCCGTCCACGCCCGGCGCGCCGGCCAGGTCCAGCCGGCCGATCATGGCGAACTGGTTGGACCCCATCGACCCCCACGCGTAGTACTCGTTGTCCTCGGTGCTGGTGCCCATACGGAACACGTCGTTGCCCGCCTCCTTGCCCACCAGGGCGAAATCGTGCGGGCCCAGGCGGTCCTCGCCGCGTGCGTAGAAGACATACCCGTACGAACTCCACGGCAGGGGAAGCCCGCCGGCGGTGACGAACGTCACGTCGTACCGGGCCGATGCACGCAGGTAGGGGATCTTCGCGGCGTTGCGGTTGTGCTCGGCCAGCAGCGTCTCCAGGGGGACCAGCGTGTCGGCCGACGGACACCGCTGCGTGCAGCCGACCGCCAGGAGCGTGGCCGGTACCATCGCCAGGATGATTGCGCGTGTTCTCATCTCACAGTTCCCCTTCCAGGACCGCGCCGAGCTGTTCGCTGACTTCGGAAATCCGGTCCTGATCCAGATTCGGGTCGATCACGTCGTAGCGTTTGCCGCCTTCGCCGCGGACGCGCATCCGCCAGATGTCTCTGCCCTGGTCGTCCTTGCCCGAGCCCTCGTACGCCAGGCGGTTCTTCTGCATGAGCACCAGCGTGAGCACGAAGCGGAACGCAATGCGCGACTCGTCGTCCGTTCCGTCCAGCCGCTCGAAGAACGCAACGAGGACCTCGTTGTCCACGAATACCTTCTTCTTCTCCTTGGGCTGAGGCGCGCGCGTACGCCACACGCCCAGCAGCTCGGGCGAGTTGCGCTGCTCGTCGCTCCTGGATTCCCAGCAGGCGGGGCAGTAATCCTCGCGGGCCAGTTGCTCGTCGCTTTCCCGGACGGTGGCGGTGAACTCATCGCCGGGCTCGAATTGTTTTTCGCAGGCGAGGCAGACACCCGTCGCACGCGAGATATTGTATTCCTTGGCCATGTGGCGCGTCAGTCTATCGTAGAAGCAGGGCTGGTGGAATGGCCCGTGTGATGTTCCTCAGTCGGCGGCGCCGCTGAGCTGTTCGATGGTCTCCAGCAGACGATTGGCCTTGCGGACATCCGCCTGGGAGGCGGTGAGCACTTCCCGGGCTTTCTCGGCGTCGTCCAACTGCGGGGCGTTGATGGCGACGCAGTAGTCGCCCAGCCGAACGGTGGCTGCCGCCAGCGCCGCTGCCCCGGCCAAATCGCTGCGGAGATACGGGTTGCACTTGTCGGCCAGGGCGAGGAGGTCTTCCAGCACCGACAGCGCCAGCTTGCTCATCTCGCGAGGCACGTTCGTGCCGACCGCCACCGCCAGTTGCATGTCCGTCTCGCCCCTGGAGGCCGACTGGATCATCGTGAACGCCTCGGCGTCGTCGGCGGTGAGCGACTGGAACATTTCACCGGCGCGGCCGAGACGTTTCATCGCTCGCTGATAGAGCTCCTCGTGCTCGGCGTATTTCTTCTTGCCGGCCGTGAACGCCAGCGTCATTCGCGCCAGGGCGACGGATAATCCGCCCACGACCCCGGCGACGCTCCCGCCGCCCGGGGTGGGTTTGCGGGCGCCCACCGCTTCGATGAATTCGCGGACCGAAAGGTCCCACAGGTCATCTGCTTTGCTCACGCTTTGCTCCCGTTTTTGTCCGGCCCTTCTCGTCGGTCTTGAGCAGGTCGGGTTTGGGCGTCACCACCACGGCGACCATCCCGCCCGAGAGGTACTTCCTGCCCACCCGCAGCACGTCGGCGGGGGTGACCTCGCGATATTTCTCGGCGAGGGTGTTGTGGTAGTCGTACCCGAAGCCGTACAGCTCATCCAGGGCAGCCTGCATCGCCAGGTCGGACATCGATTGGTTGCCCAGCACCTCGGCCGTCAGAATGCTGTTGACCGCCTGCTTGATCTCCAACTCGGTGGGCTTGTAGCTCGACGCCCGCCGGAGGTTCTTCCTGAGGATGCCCAGGACCTCGGGCACCTTCCCGGGCTGACAGCCCGCCACCGTGCAAAACGCCCCAGGCACCCGGGCCGCCCAGTTGTAGGCGTGCACCGAGTAGACCAGTTGCTTGCCGCGAAGTTCGCTGTGCAGCCAGCCGCTGGGCAGGTGATAGCCGGAGATGATGGTATCCAGCACGGTGATGGCGAAACGGTCGTCGTTGTCCACCCGCATGCCGGGCACCGCCAGCATCACGCCGGCCTGCTGAACGCTCCGGGCGGTGGGTTTGACGTGCAGTTCGCCCTCGTCAGCCACGCGGCGGGGCTTGACGTTGGGCAGTTTCACCCGTCCGGTGGGCAGCTCGGCGAAGCGCGATTCGATGATCGTCCGCACCGCGGCTGGGTCGAAGTTCCCGTACACCGCCAGCACGCTGCTCCCGGCCCGGATGTACTTGCCGTGCCACTGCCTGAGTTGCTCTGTGGTGGCGCGGGCGACGACGTTGGCGTCGCCGGTGGTGGGCTTGCCCAGCGGCGAGTCGCGGAAGAACGAACGGCGGAAGAACGTGTTCAGCTGCGCGGTGGGCGATTCGTTCCGTGCCCGGATCTGCCGCAGCAGCAGGGGGCGGACGATGGCCAACTCGTTGGGGTCCATCGTCGGGGCGGTCACGACGTCGCCGAGAATTTTCGCTGCCTCGCCGACCTGGTCTTTCAGGACGCTCGCCTGCCAGTAGAACGAGTTGTAGCCGGTTCGCCCGACGAGGCTTCCACCGGCAGAATCGAAGAACGAGGCGATCTCGTTGGCCGACCGGCCCCCGGCGCCGCGCGTCGAGAGCGACATCATCAGGGCGCCCAGTCCGTTGGTCTTGTCGGATTCCACCAGGATGCCCCCGTCGCAGACCATCGCCATCGAGACCAGTCCCACCGCGTCGGACGGTTGAAGCACCACGCGCAGGCCGTTGGGCAGGCGGAAGAACGTCGCCTTATGGGTGCGGGATTGCCGGTCGCTCTTCTCGGCGACGGCGAAGGTCCGGGAGGGCACCATTCGCGTGATGACCATCCGGTCGAAGGTGAAATACTTCCGCGCCATCGCCTGGACCCGGTCGGCTGTCACCTTCTGGGTGGCGGCGGTGTACTCGGCTGAGAAGTGCGCGTTTCCGGTGCTCAGCCAATCGTGGGCGAGTCGCTGGGCGATGCTCTCAGCCGACTGCCGGCCGTAGACTTCGTCGGCGAGCTTCTGCGTCTTGGCGCGTTTGAGTTCGTCTTCGCTGACGCCATCGTCGGCGATCCGCTTGAGCTCGGCGATGACGGCCCGCTCGGCTGACTCGACCTGGTTGGGGTCGCAGCGGAAGTCCACCGTGAAGATTCCCTTGCCCCACGCCGGTGTCCAGGAGCTGGTGGAAACGCTGGTGGCGAGCTTCTTCTGGCGAACGAGCGTCTGGTACAGTCGGCTGGTGCGCCCGCGGCCGAGGATGTACGCCAGCACGTCCAGGGCGTGGAGGTCTTCGTGCAGCAGGGGGATGGTCTGAAAGCTCATCCGCTGCTGGGTGTCGCGGAACTGGGGGTGAGGTTTGATGACGCGCCGCACGCCCGAGAACCGCTGCACTTCGGGGAGGTCGTGTCTCGGTTCCCGCCCGGCGGGGAAGCTCGCGAAGGTCTCCTGGATCTTTCGGAGGACCTCCTCTACGTCCACGTCGCCGACCACCGCGAACACCATGTTCTGCGGAACGTACATCCGCCGGTGATACGCGAGGACATCCTCCAGCGTGACTTCGCTGAGCGGTTTGGCGTGGCCGATCACCGGGACGGCGGCAGGGTGCGAACCGAAGCAGTTGGCGGCGTGTGCATACCACATCTGGCGGGCGGGGTTGTCGGCCCCCATCTCCAGTTCCCGCTGGACCACGCCGTGTTCCCTCTCGAAGTCCGCCTGCTTGATGGTGCGTTTCTTCATCTGGTCGGCGATCAACTCGATGCAGTCGGTCGTCTTCGAGGCCGATGCCGAGATATAGTAGGTCGTGTAGTCCAGGGACGTTCCGGCGTTCGATTGGCCGCCGATTTCCAGCGTTCGGGTGCGCTTCTCGACGTGCTTGGCGGGCTTCATCGACCCGGCGCCCTGGTCGGAATGGATGGACTCCTGGGCGACGAGGTGTTCCAGCAGGTGGCTGAGCCCGCAGCCGAGCCACTCAGCCTCGTAGAGCCCGCCCGCGTGAACGTAGCTGCGCACGTGGACCACCGGGGCGGTACGGGTGGCCTTGATGACCACGCCCATTCCATTCTCAAGCCTGGCGAGGACCGTTCCGTCCTCGGTGACGGTCTTCTGGGCGATGGCCATCGTTTCCTGCGCAACCGGCGCGGCGTTGGCGTCGGTGGCAGGTCCTTCGGGCTGGCCGTCGGGATGGACACAGCCGGCGGCGCACATCATCAGCAGGGCACAGAGAAGGGGCAGTCGGATGCGACGGTTCATAGTGTTCTCTCCACGAAGGGGGGGGTTACTGTTGCGTCTCTTCCTGCGGGTCCATCTCGTTGAGGTAGGCGAGTGTGCGGTCCAGCTCGCTCTGAAGCCCCCGAACGCGCAGCAGGCTCTTGACGCGTGTGAGCATCTCGAGGCGGTTGACGGGCTTGGAGATAAAATCGTCGGTTCCGCTCTCGACGCCGCGTTCGATGTCGCCCAGTTCGTTCAGCGCGGTGACCATGATGATGGGAATGTCCCGCGTTTCGGGGTCGCTCTTGAGCTTGCGGCAGACCTCGAAACCGCTCATTCGCGGCATCATGATATCCAGCAGAATCAGGTCGGGCGGGCTCTGCTCGACCTTTTCCAGGGCGTCGATGCCGTCGATGGCGGTCTCGATGGTGCAGTCCAGCGAGTCGAGATATTCCACCAGCAGCTCGAGATTCTGCTCGTTGTCATCCACCACCAGAATTCGGCTGCCTGAGATGTCAACGGTGTCGCCGGGGTCGTCGTCGGGTCTGGGAGTTGTCTCTGCCATCGGTGTTGCTCCTGCGGGTTGAGCGGGCGTTTTCTCGTGTCCATCAGAGTAGTTGACGGCCGATGCGAAAACAAGACACACATGGGAATCGGGGGTTTCCACGGGGCGAACCATCCGGTACACTGCATCGCATCGTGCCCAGCCGATGGGGTTGTCGACGCTTGAACGGATGTGAGGTCGGCGGAATGACGTTACGATCACAGCGAGCGGTTCTCGGATGCTGCCTTGCGTTGCTTGGGGCAGCGGTCGGTTGCAATGGGCTCGTGCCCGGCGGAAGCATTGCCCAGCGTCTCCAGGCGGAGGACCCGGACGTGCGAATCGCGGCCATCCACGACGCCGCGCAGTCCGGCGATCGCGAGCTGCTGCCCCTCTTGGTGGAACGCCTTTCCGACGCAAATGACGAAGCGAGGCTCTTCGCTTTTATCGCCCTTCGCAAACGCACCGGCAAGACGTTCGGCTACCGATACTACGACTCGCGCGAGGATCGCCAGGAAGCCATCGAACGCTGGCGCGAATACCTCCGGAAGAACGGCCTGCACGACGCAGCGAGCGATCCGAACGCCCCAGCCGACCGGAAGGGGGGAGAGCTATGAATCCCCGTCCCGGCGACGCGGTCCGTATCTCCATCCGTTCGAGCCCGTGGCAGTTGGCGGTGGTCCGGGCGGCCGTGGAGAAAATGTGCAACCAGGTGGGCATGGACGATCGTGCGACCGGGGAGATGATGCTCGGCGTGGACGAGGCGCTGACCAACGTGATCCGCCACGCCTACGAAGGTTCGGCGGATGAGCCCATCGAAATCGAGCTGTCCCCTTGTGGCAGCGACGAGTGCGTGGACTGCCTGCAGGTGGTCATTCGCGACCAGGGGCGATCCGTGCCGGCAGAGCAGATCCGATCGCGCGACCTGGCGGACATCCGCCCGGGCGGACTGGGCGTGCACATCATGCAAACAGTGATGGACCATGTGGAATACACCCCGCGGCCGGACGGCGGGACCGTGCTGACGCTGCGAAAGAATGTGAACCCCGAATCGAATGGAGCGGCCAGTGATGAGCCCCCAGAGTGACGACTCACCGATCAGGAATGTCCGCTGGCAGGACAAGACCGCGATTGTCGAAGTGCAGGGCGACATCGATCTGCGCTCGAGCCCCGCGCTGCAGGAGAAGCTCGGGAAAGTGCTCAACGAGGAGCCCGACCGCGTGGTGGTGAATCTCGCCGACGTGCCCTACATGGACTCCTCCGGCGTGGCGTCGCTGGTGAAGGTGCTCTCGCACGTGAAGAAGCAGTCGGTCCCGCTGGTGCTGGTGGAGATGACCGACCGGGTCCGCAGCATTTTCGAGATCACCCATCTCGATACGGTATTTGACATCCGCGAAAGCGAGCAGGAGGCATTGGACGAGGCATGAGCGAGTCGGCCCGCAAGAACTGGATTGCCCTGATCGGGTCGCGCACCCTCGAAGGGTTCCGGTATGCCGGCGGGATGACGCTGCTTCTGTGGCGGACGCTGCAATTCGCTGTCAGAGGTGTGCTGGTTCCCTCGGCGAAGTTCGGGTTCCGCGCCATGGTCGACCAGATGGTCCGCGTCGGTCTGAAGAGCCTGGGCATCGTAATGCTCGTGCAGGGGTTCATCGGCGTGATCCTCGCGCTGCAGCTGGCCCCCACGCTCGAGCAGTACGGCCAACTGGACAAAATCGCCAATGTTCTGGCGACCGGGGGGTTCCGCATGCTCGGCCCGATCATCACCGGCGTGGTGCTCAGCGGGTTTGCCGGGGCGTCCATCGCCGCGGAGCTGGGAACGATGGTGGTCGCGGAGGAAATCGAGGCATTGGAGGCGATGGCGCTGAACCCCGTGCGGTTCCTGGTGGTTCCGCGCGTGTTCGCCACGGTCATCATGATGCTGCTGTTGACGATCGTTGCGGATCTGATGATTGCCCTGGGCGGCTGGGTTACGGCGAGAATGGTGCTGGGCCCGGCGGCGTACGTGGGCTTCATCGAGAACATGCGCATCCAACTGCGGTATACGGACTTCTTTACCGGCCTGACGCAGGCGGGCGTGTTTGGGGCGTTGATCAGCCTCATCGCCTGCCACCAGGGCCTGAGCGTTCGCGGCGGGGCCGAGGGCGTCGGAAGGGCGACGACGCTGACGGTGGTACACTCGATTGTGGCGATCGTTCTGGCGGCCGGCGTATTCACGGCCGTCTTTTACGTGTTCAATCTCTGACGAGTAACCCGCCAGAGCGGGAGAGGCAAGTGGGCAACCCCGACGAATATGACGGCCCGGTGATCCGGGTGGTGGACCTGGTCAAGCGGTTCGGCGATACGACCGTGCTGGACGGGGTCTGCCTGGACGTACATGCCGGGGAGACCATGGTCATCATGGGCGGCTCGGGGTGCGGAAAGAGCACGCTGCTGCGGCATATGATCGGTTCGTTCCTTCCCGAGGAAGGGCACGTGGAGCTGTGGGGCGACAATCTCAACGAAATGACGCCTGACGAGCTCGACGAGGTGCGAAAGCGGTTCGGCATATTGTTCCAGTCCGGTGCGCTGCTGAACTCCATGACCGTCGGCGAGAACGTCGCGCTGCCCCTGGTCGAGCACACCGACCTCGACGCGGACACCATCGACATCATGGTCCGCATGAAGCTCGAGCTGGTAGCGATGCGTCACGCCCGGGACCTCATGCCCGCCGAGATCTCCGGCGGCATGAAGAAGCGGGCCGGGCTGGCCAGGGCGATCGCACTGGATCCGAAGATCCTCTTCTACGACGAACCGTCGGCCGGCCTGGACCCGGTGACCTCCGCCGAGATCGATCAGCTTATGAAGGACCTCACCAAGAAGCTCGGCGTCACCAGTGTGGTGGTGACCCACGAGATGGACTCGGCCTTTACCATCGCCGATCGCATGGCGATGCTGGATCGGGGCAGAATGGTCCGCGTGGGTGCTCGCGAGGAGTTTGAGCAGATTCGCGACGGCAAGCCCACCGGCGACGAGACCACCGACATGATCCGCCAGTTCCTCCGGGGCGATCCGGACGGGCCTCTGGCCAAGCGTGCCCAGAGCGGCGAGTACGAGAAAGACATCCTCGGGGCGGCCGGCAGCTGATCGGCACGAAACCGACGGGAGCCAAACCATGGCAAAGAGTACGGCAAGTGAACTGGCAGTGGGCGTGTTCGTAGTGGTCGCCTTGGCGCTTGGGGTGGGCATCATCCTGTGGCTGGGGGCGGCCGACATGCTGTCGCCCGAGGGGCAGACGGCGGTGTTTTACACGCCCCAGTCGTCCGGCGCGCTGGGCCTGAAGGAAGGCTACGACGTGAACCTGGGCGATCAGAAGATCGGCAAGATCATCGAGGTTCGCCTGGACGCGGAGAACCGGCGGTGCCTCTATGTCGTTCGGCTGCAGCGCACGGACATCAAGATCCACGCCGATGCAAAGGCGGCCGTCGATTCGCCCCCGCTGGGCATGCCCAAGCTGGTGGTCTACGAGATCGGGTCAGCCCAGACGCTCGCCAACCATGAGAACCCGGTCGAACTGCGTCCCGGCGGGCTGGCCAAGGCGATGAACGACCTGGCGTCGGTCACCGAGAAGCTCAAGGAGATCGCCACCAGCGTGCAGGACGAGCTGGACCCCGATCGGGCCGAGGCACTGCTGGCGAAAATCCACACCATCGTCGGCGATCTGAAAATCGCCTCAGCCGACGTGGTGACCATCGCCGGCAACGTCAAGGACGAGACCGACGCGGGCATCGACACCAGTCTGATGTCCAAGCTGCAGCAGAGCGTGGACAACGTGACGTACATCACCGCAAACCTCCGCCAGGAGACCGACCCGAACACGGCAGCTACGGTTCTGGCGAAAGTGCACGACTCGCTGGACGACGTGAATCGCGTGACGACCGACATCCGCGAAATGATGTCCGAGACCAGGCCCAAGGTCACGAAGATCATGGACAACGTCGTGAAGACCACCGACAAGATCGAGGCGTACGTGTCCAAAGATGTCGCGAAGATTCTCGCCGACGTCCGGGCCGCCAACACGAAGATCCTCGAAATCGCCGGCGATTTCGCGGCGGTCTCCGAGGAGACCAAGCAGATCATCGTGCTGAACCGCGACAACATCGACAAGATCATCGACGACATGGCCCAGGTGTCCGACAACCTCAAGGCCACCAGCAAAGAGATCCGGCGGAACCCGTGGCGGCTGATCCACAAGCCCGACGAGAAGGAGATCGAGACCCAGGCCCTCTACGACGCCGCCCGTGCCTACAGCGAAGGGGCCACCAGCCTCAATCGTGCCCTGAGCAAGGTCAAGCTCCTTCACAAGGAGTACCCCAAGGGCATCGATCCGAACAATCCCGAGCTGCCGAAAATCCGCAAGTCGCTCAACACCACCTTTGATCGGTTCCAGAAGGTCGAGCAGGCCCTCTGGAAGGAACTCGGCAAACAGCAGTAGTTGCGTCGGGGCGGTGATCTCATGCCACGCGTTCA
>CAZYIH010000067.1:0-13668 GCA_964646915.1 uncultured Planctomycetaceae bacterium
AAGGTAGCCATCATGGACGCATTCGAGCAGATCGTGGCGATGTTGCTGGACCGGGATGGGTACTGGACGCAAACGTCGCACAAGGTGGAGTTGACCAAGGCCGAGACGGTGAAGATCGGCACTCCGAGCTGCCCCCGATGGGAACTCGATGTGATCGCCTACAAGCCGGAGTCCAACGGCGGCCCGACTCGCTCGGCGAGCAGAATGCCTGGCAGCGTGGCCAGGTTGGCAACGTTGCACCCGGGCGGCGGGTTCAGTCTTTCAGATGATCGGGCAGCGGCACTTCCTTGCCGGTGAGCCTCTTGAGCCGGTCGGCAATATCAGTTGCAATTCTGCGGTCCCAGTCGTTTTCTCCTTTGCGGGTCAGTGCGTGTCGGTACACAGCGACGGCTTCGTCGATCCGGTCGGCTTGCTCAAGCATCTCGCCTGCCTCCCACGCCGCATCCAGCGAGTCGGGCGAGAGCCGGGCCGCGATCAGCTTCGAGTCGGCGGCCAGGTCGTGCCGATCCGTCTCTGCCAGCCGCCACGCCAGATCGTTCCATGCCTCGGGGTTGTCGCCCCGCCCGGCCAGCGGGGTCGTGAGGTACCCCCACGCCAGGTCGTCGGCACCGAGCTGCATCAATCCGCGGCTGGCGGTGTTGAGGATCCCGACACTGTCGTGGGGGAACACCACGCGCGCCCGGTCGGCCAGGCGGATCATCTCCACGGCGAGCTTGCGGCGGGTATCGGCGTCGTCGCGGGTCACCGTCCGGGCGGCGTTGGCCAGGCTTTCCATGGCCAATCGGTGCTCCTCTGCGAAGCGTCCGGCCGGGATGGCCCGCCCGGAGTGATAATCGAGGGACAGTGCCCGCGCCAGCCGAAGACCGTACTCCGTGACGCTCCCGTGCTGCAGGGCCGTCGTTGCCGCGATACGCCAGAAGCCCGCGCTGCGGACCACCCGCGGGGCATCCGCCAACTCGGCCACCAGCCGCTCGGCCAGGTCCCACTCGTGCAGCGACCGGCAGATCTCCAAGGCCGTGACGGCCGCCAGGATCCGATCGGTGCGGGGCGCCGCCCGGACACTCCCTTCGAGCACCGCCAGGCCGCCTTCACGGTCTCCGGCGCGGATCGTCATCCACGCCAACTGCATCGCGGGCATGACGGCGTTGGCGTCGTGCAATGTGCTGGCTGCAGAGCCGATCGCCTGAGCCCAGCGCTTCGGGCCGAGCGTGCGACGGATCTGGCTGTCGACGATCGGCGCGACCGTGTCTCTGGCCATCGCGGCGATGAGCTTCTCGAAGCGGTCGGCCGCCTCGGCCCGGGCGCCGGCAGCGTCCAGGCAGCGGGCGGCGGTGTACCCGGCCGGGATGCGAATCTGCTCCAACGCCTTGGCGTGGCGGTCCAAAATGGCTGCCAGCTTCCGCCGGTGGCGGGTGGTTACAGCGTGCTCGCTCATCTCGGAGGCCACCGCCCAAGAGACCACGCTGGGGTGGATTTCGCCAAGCGTGTTCAGCGCAGCGGCGATCCACCGGGCGTCGGGGTCGGGCGCGTCCGGTGAGTGCAGTCGAGACCACAGCGCCCGCAGCTTGGCCAGCTCAGCGAGGAATCCGTTCGGATCGGTCCACGTCTCGCCCTTCGCCAGCGTTCCGCCATCTGCCAGGCGCATGTAGCGGCCGACGTCGGTCTTCGCGATGGCCGAGGGAACATTTGGCTCGCCCCCGCCTGCCATCGCCAGTATTCCCAGCCCGACGCGGCCGTCGCCTTTGCGGAAGAACTGCTCGCGGAGGACCCCGCCGGCTTGCCAGCTCCATGACGAAGAGGTCGGCAGGGCGGTAGCTGCGACGTACGCCAAGGCGTCGGCTTCACGCCAGCGCGACCACTCGTACAGGTTCAGCCGCCGGCTTGTGAGCACGTGCTCGGGCGAGCGGATGGGCATCTCCAGCACGACCAGGTCGGTCAGGTCGGGGCGCTGGGGCACCGTTTCTCCGTGGGAGAAGCTATAGCGTCGATGGCGTTGCTGCCCGTCGGGCAACGTCTCGACGACGTGGCCATCGGACTTGACGGAGATCCCTCGAAGCGTCCTGCCGGCGTGGACCCATTCGCGGCCGACGACGGTGTCGTTTTCCAGCTCGAACCTCAGTGCCGGTCGCAGGCCGGGCCCGTCCTTCAGCGGGCGAGATACGATCACCCCATTGCCGTCGTATTCGACCGAGGCGCCTTTCTGCAGGACGGTGTTGGTCGGGATCAGCCAGGGCACCTCGAAGCCGGCGGCAAGACGATGGAAGCGACTTACACGACGGCGGGTGGCCAGGCCAAGCTCGGGGTAAACGTGATACAGCGAGTTGCCGTCGCAGAACACGCGCTCCTTCAGCCCCGCGCCGGCCGTGCGGGTAATGGCGTATCGCCCGTCGACGTGAAAAACGATCGTCTCGCCGGGTCGCCTGGCAACGGTCCAGCCGTTTTCGCCGGTGCGGCTGCGTGCCTTCCGGCGCGCACGGTCGAGGCGATCTACCGCTGCGTTGTCCATCTTCCCGAAGGGTATGGGGCGGTGCGGGCCTTCGCTTTCCAGCACGGCCGCCACGTCTGCCAGTGTGGTGATGAAGCCGGGAGCGTACGCCGTCGGGAGGTCGAAGTGTGTCTTGCTCAGGTCGAGCGACGCCAGTCGGCCACAGCCGACCTGGATCAGCATCGGTCCCGCCGGCTGGGGACGATACGTCTGGCGGAGAAGGTCGAGGATTTCACGAATGGTCTGGTGCGTTTCGTGGGGAGCATTGACCACGAGCTGTCCCCGGAAAAACCGCAATGACGCCGGCCCGCCCTGTTCGATCCAAACGTCAAGCGGGGCCGCCTCCTTGAATGCCGACATCAACCGGTCCTGCCGCCGCGAGATGGACTCCGATCCGAGATTATCATCGTCGTAGAACCCGTCGTCGTCATCACCGAACAGACCACTGCTGCCGGAGTTCTTGTCCCCGATGTCCCTCGACGGGCCGACCAAGTCTGGGGCCGGGATAATCAGGTCGCGGATATCGTGCACTTCTGTGCCCCGGTCGTCGCGGGGGCGGATCCAGTCGATCTCTTCATCATCATCGTCGCCGAAGAGTGTGCTTTCTCCGTCGTCGTCGCCGAAGAGCCCGCCGGGCGTCTCTAACAGATCCTCCAGCATCTCCAGCCTTGGCATTGCCGGCTGTGGCGTGTGTGGCGAGGGTGCCAGCAGGTCGCGGATATCGTACATTCTGTGAACGAACTGTTGCTGGGCTGCTTCTCGTGTGGTGATCCGAATCAACCCATCTTTGACTACGATCGTGCACGGGTGCTGCACACCGCCAAACTGCCCCAGAACGCTCTCGGCAAGATCCCTCAGGCGAACGGCCTTGCCGGCCGGGACGGTCACCTCGCTCCGGCCGTCAACACCCCGGCTCCTGAGGCAACTCCACTCGACGTAGACATTCTGTTCGGTCACATCGCGCAGGAAATCAACGAAGGCCGAGAGCTTCACACGGGTCCTGTTGTCGATGGTGATTGTCTGAGCCAGCGCTTGTCTCGCTCGGATGTTGGCGCTCGATTCGCCCTGGTGTCGCAACGCCAGCCAGCGCAGCATCGCCTTTCTGGCGGGCCAGTCCTTCGGGTAGCGAAGCATGGTCAGGAGATCGCCGATCCTCTCGTGCATCTCCTGGGTCTGGTTTACCATCACGTAGCCCGGGAACACTCTCAGGGACGCACGGCCCCCATGGTACGCCCACGAGTCCATCGGAGTAGTCTCCTTGATCATGGAGACAATCTGTTCCAACTGACGGGCGGCCAGGCGGCGATCCTCGGCCGTCAGGATCGGTCGAACGTCCTCGGGCATCTCGATCGTCTCGGGCACGAGCCCGCGAACGTCATACACGCGTTGAATGGACCGCATTCGGATCTCGTCGGTTGTGGAGATCTGCACGTTGCCGTTGCGGATGACATAGCCCAGCTCCACCTGTGTGCCCCCGGCATTGTCGAGCACAAGCTCCAGCAACTGTTCGATCGTGACATTCCGCAGTTTCTCGACGGTGACCCTCGTATTGGGCGTGACTTTTCGGTCGGCCAGTTCCTCCCAGTTCGGCAGGATGTTCGCACCGCTGACATCGCGAATGAAGGCCAGGACGTTCTCCAGCTGAATCCCTTGGAAGTCGACCCTCGGTATCTTGCGCCGCAGCATTCGCCGCGTGCGAGAATCCGCCTGCGGCCCGGCGGACCGGCCGATGTCGTTACTCTTGCGCTCACCGGCAATCTCCCGCCAGCTGCGTGGGTAGCGTATCAGCTCATACCAGGGGGTTGAGCCCATCCCGAGCGAAACGCCCTGATCCTGCCCGGTGTCCCGGTCGGTGGCCTGCAGTGCCGTGGTCAGCCAGCCGCTCAGCAGGCGAGCCTCGATGTGCCCCGGCGCCACGCGCAGCGCCTCATCCAACACGTCGCGCGCACGTTTGTACTTTCCGCCGGCCAGCAGCTTTCGCGCCCGGGCCACCAGCGTCTCGCCGCTGGCCAGCTCGTGTGTGCGGATCGTCGCCCGGAGCCGAGCCTTCCACGATGCCTCACAAGGGGTGGGGGCATTCGGTGACTCCGCCCCCAGTCTCCAGGAATCCTCCCGGAGCACCCGCCTCCGCGGCTGGTATACGACCTTCATCTTCGCTGGGGCGGGGTACATCGCCCAGTGGTCGCTACGGCCTTGCTCCACGTCGTATCGCAGGTACATCGCTTCGTTCTCCAGCACGATCAGAGACGTCCACGGACACATAACATACATGTCTCGGCTGAGACGGATCGCCTCCTGGCGATGCTCATACTTCCCGGTACGTGCGTGGAGTTCTACGAGCCGGTCGATCTCGAGCTTCGCCCACAGCCGCGGGAGATAGCCGGCGTTGGCGTCCTGCGGTTTGCAGGCGATGCGCTTCTGCCAAGGCTTGCCGTTGAGCAGCCCCTTGATCGTGACGGCCTGGGGCAGTTTCTTCGTGATGTCCACCGCTCCGGCGAGGCAAATTTGCTCGCCGTGACCCACCATCGTGTCCACGGGCAGCAGCGGCAGAGCGTTTCCGTCCACCTTGGCCGTGACGGTCAGGTCCGTCAGCCGCGGGGTGTTCAGCGTGGCCACCAGGTCCATCGCACGCCAGCGGAGGTTCTCGTCCGGATGGATGTTCTCATACAACCCACCGGACCTCCGGGCCGCCAGCGAGAGAAAGTCCCGGTTGTACCGCTTGCCCACAGCGACGCCGACGAACGGTACGTTTGCGTCAAGCTGGCCGGCGAGCTTCCAGACGTCGCGGCTGCCGAGGACCGTCCGGGCGGCCCCGAGGTAGACGATGCAGGCGTTTCCGGGGCGGGCGGCGGCGAGCGTGCCGGCCGACCGGAGCGCCGCTTTCAGGTCCAGCGCGCCCAGTATGTGCGTTTTGCCCAGGGCGTCGGTGACCGCTTTGACGGTTTCCGCGCTCACGGCGATCGGTCGGGGTGTAAGCACCTTGGCGGTATGGGCGGCTGTGATCACTTGGAATGTGTCCCCGGCAGCGGCGCAGTGCAGTACGCCCTTGAGCAGTTCGATCTGCGCGCGGGTCAGCAGCGGGTCGCGGTCGGCGGAGGTCTCGTGGACAAACACCCAGTGGCGCGCTTGGGGCGAGGGTTCTACGGGCAGCTTCGGGCGGTGTCGGACCATCAGATACTTCCGCTTGCGGCCGGCGAAGCTGCGAACGTCGGTCTGCTCGGGGATATCCTGCCCTTCGCGCCAGCCGGCGCCTTCGGACGTGAGCGTCAGAACGATGTCCTCGGTCGGTTCGATCTCCTTCGCCGAACCGGTCAGGACGGCCTGGCCGTTCGGGTCGGTCCGGTGGGTGAGTTCGTGGCTGGTGCATTTCCAGCGGGCGTTCGGGTCGGTCAGGCGGATGCGGCAGGACCACTCGCGCACCTTGCCCAGCGAATGCCCTGCCGGGAAGCGGTAGGACTGACGGCCGTACTCGTCGTCAAGGCGCTGGGTATAGCTCAGCAGGATCACCTTCTCCTGGCGGGCCTCCAGCGGGAAGACGCTCATGCGGAACGTGGTCCCGTCGACCCACTCCAGCAGGGCCGGGTCTTGCATGCTGCGGACGATATCGTCGTAAATCTCACGGCCTCGCTCGCGCACGACCATTCCGCCCTCCATGCGTTTGCCGGCGACGTACATCGCCAGGCGCGAGAGCGACGCGTCGCGTGGCAGCGGGAACAGGAACGTGCCTTCGGTCCGCATGTTGAGGTGGTTGAAGTAGGTCTGAACGATCGTAGTCCGCGCGAAGCCGTCCTCGATGTGTACGTCCACGTGCAGTTTGCGGAGCGTGAGCGGGGCCTCTCGCCCGGCGCGGGTGCGGGCGACCAGTCGCCCCCCGGCGTGTTTGCTGTCGGGCACGAGCGGTGTGTTGGCGCGGGCCACGAGCTGACGTATCCAGTCCAGCGCGACGGTGGCTCGCGGCAGCGGACGAACGGTGAGGACGTCGCCGGCGGCGGTGCAGATCTCCCCGGCCTGCAGCTTGCGCGCCAGGCCGTCCACGCGGACCTGCCCCTGCGTGACCAGCACGTCCGTGTCGTCGCCGCGGGCCGAGATTCCGAAGTGCGTCCCCAGCGCGGTAACCTTCCGTCGGGGCGTTCGGACGGTGAACGTCTCGGGTGTGTCGCCGTCGCCCCGGTGGCGGGGGACCTCCAGGTACACCTCGCCCCGGTTGAGCGTGAGGCTGCGATGCCCGGTAACCCGCAGGGACGATTGCTCGTTGACCATGAGCGTCGAGCCGTCCGGGAGAGTGACCAACCGCTTCTCGCCGCGCCCGGTGGAGATGGCTTGGTCGATCCCCAGCGACGGGACGTTCGCATCGGCCGGCGGGTCCATGGGAACGCGCGTGGACACCAGCGCCCCCATCGCGTTCGGTCGGGCGCGCGGCACGCGGAACTCCGCCTCGGGCAAGGGGTTGGCCGGTGGCTTGGGGCTTTCCTCCCGGGCTACGGGTGTGCCGTCCGTGAGGAGTTCGTTGGCATCGGCGTCGGTGCGATGCTCCTTGCGGCGCTCGTTGCCGGCTACCGCCCCCGAGCCGGCGCCCTCCCCGGTGGGCGGCGTGCTCTGTTGGCCGGCGTACCAGCCAGCCAGGGCGATCAGCGCCGCGGCGGCTACAGCCAGCGGGATGCGCCACCGGCCTCTTGACCTGCGCTGCGCACTGCTGTCGGCCCCGCGGCGGGCAAGGGTCTCGGTGAGTTCGCGCTGAAAGATGGGTGACGGCGACGGCGGGTCGTACGCTTTGTCCAGCAGGTTCCGCAGGTTTGTCTCGGCGACGTCCTCGGACGTGTCGCGGCCGCGGGAATGTTCGTTCATGGGGTGACCTCGTCGGACTCGGTGTTGGCTGTGTCCAGGGGCAGGTTGTTGGCCAGGGCATGGAAGGTCTCGCGGAACGCCCGACGGGCGCGGGTGAGCAGGCTTTCGGCGGCCTTTTCGGTAGTGCCCGCGTCGGCAGCGAACTCACGGACGGTGCGGCCGAGCACGTACTTCGCTTCCAGTGCGCGGCTGTAGTGCAGCGGGAGTTGGGACATGGTGGCGTTGACCATGGAGCGGGTCTCGGCGCGGGCGAGAAGGTCGTCGCCGAACGGTTCGGTTTCGAGCATGGCGTAGAGCGAGAGCAGTTGTTCGTCCATCCGCTGCCAGAACTCCGCCAGCCTGGTGGTTTGTTGCTCTCGCCGCAGGACGCGCCGGATATTGTTGCGCGCCAGGCCCGTCAGCCACGGGAATACTTCGCCGCCGCAGCGGTCCGGTTGGTAAGCGTCCAGACGGCTGATGGCGGCCAGTAGTGTTTCCTGGACGACCTCTTCGCAGAGGTGATGGTCGCCGCCCACGCGGTAGTAGCAGAAGCGAAACAGCGGCGCGATCATCTCATCGGCGAGTTGCCGGATGGCCGAGGCCTCTCCGGCCCGTGCCCGCAGTCTCCAAGCCCCGTCAAAGCGTCCGTTCACGCCACCCTTCCTTTCGCGCAGGCCCACCCAGCGGGCGGGAACCCCATAGCTGTCACCATATCCTTATGTCAGGTCATGGGAAACATCCCTCGCGGAAAATCCAAAAAACCTCGGCCGTGGTGTGGAACGAATCCGCCGCTTGTACGGCTTGGGATGTTCAGACGAGCTCAAAGAGATCGCCGGAGGCCGTAGTCCCGCAGGTCCGGATCTGTGGGAGCCTTGCGGGAGCAATCCCCCAAGGCCATGCGGCCCACCTTTGCCCTGAACATCTGGTATTGCCTGTGGACGAGGCGATCGAGAGTTGCTATTCTAGCACTGGTTACTCCTGCAAAGAGTGGAAAGAGCAGGGGCACGGCGATAAGTGGGCCCGGTCTGGAAAGGGGCGATACCGATGCGCGGAATGCATGGCTACATTGCAGGTCTTCTTCTGGCAGCGCTGCCGGTTGTTGCAGTGGCTGAGGGGTTGACGGCGAAGGAACTCAAGGCCAGCAAGGCGGCAACGGCCTTCGTGGAGGTCAGTTTCGGTCGGCTCGCCGTATCGGGGTCGGCCTTCTGCATCGACAAGGACAAGGGCCTCTTCGTGACCAACGCACACGTTTGTCGTGGCTATCGGTTCGCCCGAACGGGGAAGATTGAGTTGATCGTCAACCCAGGTACGGACACCGAGGAAAAGGCGTCGGCCAAGGTTCTGCTAATCGACCGCGACGTGGATCTTGCACTACTCCAGGCGAAGTTCAAGAACCCTCCAGCCGCACTGGAGCTTGGATCGATCAAGGGCTTGGCTGAGACGCAGGAACTCACGGCGTTTGGCTACCCCTTTGGCCGTTGGGTTGCCGGTAACGATCGTGGTCGCTCTCCGGAGATCAGCGTCAACACCGGCAAGATATCTTCCCTGCGCAAGAAGAAGGACAGTGGGGAGCTCGCACTGATCCAGCTTGATGCCGCATTGAACCCGGGCAACTCGGGCGGACCGGTTCTGGATGCAGATGGCAAAGTCGTCGGCGTCGTGGTGGCAGGGATCTATGGGGCCAACCTCAATTTTGCCATTCCGATTTCGACCGTGAATAGGTTTTTCGTCAGACCCTCGGTTACGGTTCGATACCCCGAACTTACCAAGGACAATATGTACCGCCCCGCACGCTTTGAGGTGGAGGCCAAAAGTATTGTCGGAAAATCGGTTGACTACGATGTGCGCCTCAATCTGTGGCGGGGTCCTTCTTTCGAAGAAACCAAGATGACCGGCTCGGGCAATACGTATCGGGCGACGGTTACGCCTCGCGAACGGAAGACGGGCTCTGCTGACGTCATCGTGGCGGCGAACTTTGATGGCAGCTACGTTCGCTTCACTGCAAAAGACTGCTCGCTAAACACAGATGGCAGGCGCTTCGGACTCTCGGAGGTGGACCGGATTGCGGGCGGCTCGGCGGCGTCGGTCCGTCTGATGGACGGGACACGTTTAGAGGGTATGCCTGCAGCGATGAAGCAGGTTCAAGGAACGCTGGGCGGGAAGCTCGTCGCACTGGATCTGACCGGAGCTGACGAGATCGCCGTAACGCGGATCGAGCCCACCCGGAACGTTCTTTGCCTGGTGGAGGTGTCCCACAAAGGCAAAGTCTATTACTCCCGAAGTAAGCAATTGCAAATAAAGGGATTTGCGGATCTGTCGAGTCCGGCTGCCCAGAAGCCCCGGCCGACGCGCGTCAAGCGTGCCCAATCAATCGACCTGTCCGCCGTTCCCAAGCATGTATGCCGCGCCGGGAACGATCGGTATCTCCTGATGGACATGGGTCAGGAGGTGATGCTCTTCGACAGCCTGGACGGCTCGCTTCGCCCCTTCGTGACTTCTCCGTTCAAGAAGTTCACGTTCGCCGCCGGTCGCAGCAAGGTCCTTCTGGCGGACAAGGATAGCGGATTGCTCAGCAGATACGACCTGAAGACAGGAGCCCTCGAACAGACAGGGACACATCCATGGGGGCGCAATATACATAGTGTAGCAATGGGCTGCAATAACGACCACGTAGCTATGCTGATCAGCGAAGGCCGAATGAGCGAAGCAAAGGTCGGACTCATCGACATGGCCACCCTTGGAGAGAAGCTCGATCCGATCCAGACTCGGATAACTCTCCCAGGTGATAGCAATGTTATTCAGGCGGTGGACGCTGATCCTTATGGCCGCATGTTCTCGCTGCATACCCGAGGAACTGCGGGACTGTTCTGGGCACGGTCAGGCCGCCTGCACTCCCAGTCAATCAGTGCCTCCTTCGTCCAAATAGGTCGGCGAGGTCGGAGTATCTACTCCGATAAAGGAATCCTGGACCGGATGGGAGAATCCGTTGTTCACTCTCAGTCGCTATGGAGGGGCTATGCAATTCCCTCGGTCACAAGCGATGTCTACTTGGCATATTCGTTTCCTCAGGGACGTCGTCGCGACAACGTGAAGCCGGATCTGGTGTGGTGTCTATGGCATCGTGGCTACGCCAAGCCGCTGGTACCGTTGGCAAATGTGTTGGGGGAAGGCGGCAAGGTATCATTTATGGCACGTCGTTTCCTGATGGCCGACGACACTCTGCTGGTAAGTGTCTCGGCAGACCGATTGGTCGTTCAGCCGATCGATGTGCAGGCGGCTCTCAAGCAACATGCCCCGAAGACCTATCTCTGGATCAGCTCCGTCCCCCCGGTATCGATCAAGGTCGGGGCAGAACTCAAGTACCAGATCCGGGCTCGCTCCAGCGCAGGCGGTTTCACCTGCAAGATGGAAGCGGGTCCTGATGGCATGTCCGTCTCTGCGGCCGGCTTGGTCAAGTGGACGGCCCGTCGCCCTTCTCAAGGCGATGAAGTCAGGGCCGTGATCGAGGTATCCGACAAGAACGGCACGAGAGTGTATCATCCTGTACGCCTTCGTGTTCTAAAGGATGACAGCGCCGGGGAATGAGCAAGCAGGGGCATCGCAGACTGATCATCCGTAGCGATTGTGATAGGTTGCCCTCCGAAGGTCAGCAGGAACATAAAGGGAGCATGACAATGCGAAAGAATATACGCGTCATATTGGCGGCTATGGCTTTGGCGGCAACGGTGCAGACAGCGGCAGCCCAAAGGCTGAGCATGAAGCAGAACAGCGAGATCCTAAGAGCCACACCTTGGGTAATTGTCAACTGGAATGACCAGCTCAAGACGTGCGGGACAGCTTTCTGCATCAACAGCAAAGAGGGCTTGTTCCTGACTCACGCCCGAGTGGCGCAGGGATTCCGGATGACTCAATCGTCGGATATTGAACTCGTCTATGGGAACCCTGAGGACTCCGACCGTCGAGCGGAAGCAAAAGTAGTTCTGCTGGATACGAAAATGGGGCTGGCTTTGCTGCAGGCTAAGTTCGATAGTGAACCAGCAGCCCTGTCTGGCGGATCGAGCAACAGCATTGACCCAAAGGAGAAGCTCTGGTTGGCCGGCTTCGCCAAATCGGGCACGCCTGTTGTCGCTTCGTTGGGAGACTTGGCCAAGACGAAGCTGACAATCAGTCCGGTCGGGGTAGCGGGCCTACGTTGGGCTGATGGCAGTGTGAGGTCGATTCAGCTTGGCAGCAGGATTCGCGGTACATTTCTCAGACCCGCCAATACGGGCGGTCCGCTTTTGGACTCCCAGTCGAGGGTCGTCGGCCTCGTGGAGTGCCTCGTCAAGGGCAAGAGCAACTATCGGGCCATTCCAAGTGGAAGCATTCGTGCCTTCCTTGACAAACCGGATGTTAAGGTTGACCCGCCCCAGGTTACAAAGGCCAACCAATCCAATTTGCTCCCTTTCCGCATTCGGGTCACCGGCGTCCGCAACCCGAAAACGGAATATGATGTTACCCTACGCCTGCTTCGAAGGGATCAATGGGAGGAGATCCCTCTGGCAAGGAAGGGGACCTCGTATGAGGCTTCGATCGTGCCCGTCAAGCCGATCACCAATGACGATGTGATCCGGGTGAAGGCATTGTTTGAGGATGGACACGTCTCTTTCCGTACCAAAGACATCGATCTTTCTGCCGGAGGCGAGCGGTTCCGCCTTAGCGAAGTCGATCAGGCGGCCGGGGGAGATGAGCAGGCTGTACGCCTGCGCAATGGAAAGGGGATCGAAGGTTTCCCGGCCGCTTTCCGTCGGCTGTCGGGCAAGCTCGGAGACCGGACCAACACTTTTGACCTCAGTCAGGCGAGACGGCTGATCGTGGATACCCCGGCTTTGCTGCGACGAGTAACCTGGTTCGTCGAGGTATCCAAGGGCGGCCACGTCTACTTTGCGCGCGGTGGGCACATAGACATCAAGGGAATGGAACGAGGCTCTGACGAGCCTGCCACCACCCAGCTCAAGAGAGAAACACTAATGCCCCTCGATTCCTGGCCCGATAGGGTCGTGCGTGCCGGCGGCGACCGATACCTTCTGCTGCAACTCGGAAAGAAGGTTCTCAAGTTTGACGCAGTGACCGGAAAGTTGACGGAGTTCATGGAGTTGCCGCTGGAGAGCTGTGCCCTGACTGCCGGACGAAGCGTCGTTCTGGTGGCCGATTCCAAGAGCGGCCTTTTCCAACGATATGATCTGAAAACAGGCAAGAAGCAGAAGTCCGGCATGTCTCCTTGGCAGGAACCGATCCATGCGATTGGGATGGGGTTCGACAGCGACACGGCAGCCTTCGTCGTGACGGGCAAAGGCCGCTATCGAGGGCATCTACTCGACGTCAAGACCCTTGCGGACATGGGCAAGTCAACGCCGATTAGCTCGATCAATATTAACACAGACATAGACGAGCCATTCCTGGTGGTCAGTGATCCGAGAGGCAAAAGTGTGTCTTTCCGGAAAAGGCACGCTTACTTCAGGATTCGTCGCAAAGGAGGGGGAATTCGAAGCGAGAGAGGTTCGATGCCCTGGCGCATCCCGGACCCGGAAGGATACCAGTTGAACAGTACCCATTTATACAACCGCCTCGGCCAGAGACTCCGCCCCGCGAAGCACCTGAGCGTCTTTGTCCATTGCCTTCACAGTAAACTCGTGCTTGGTCGAGCACGTCGCTTTGTTCGGACCGGATTGGATCGTGTATTTGCAGGAGGGTGGTATGTTATGAACCGAAACGATTGCGACCCGCTTGCATTGGTTTCCGCGATCAAGCATCGCCCAGGCATGCTGAATACAGCAAAGAATAGCTGGCAGTTCATGATGGCCGATGATTCGGTGCTGGTTCGAGTTCAGACTGATGGCAACGGAAAGCAACATCTCTACGCCCTGCCAATCGACCTCCACAAAATCCTGAGGAACTCAGACCAGACACAATTCCTATTCGTGGACCCCAAACCAATCGCGCCGCTGAGACACAACAAGCGGTTCGTCCACCGGGTTCGAGCCTTGTCCGGAACGGGTATCGTATGCATGCGCCTGGTTGATGGGCCGAGCGGCATGAGAATGGATCCGGACGGCACGCTCACATGGTGGGCCCGGAAACCGTCCAAGGACAGCAGCGTCCTCGTGCAGGTGGTTATCTCTGACGGCTACAACCGTAAGAAGGTGCATACGCTCCGATTGCCCTTCGAGGAAGCCACTGAGGAGTCCAGCTCTTCCAGTCAGTGATTCTGTCTGCGAACCTACTCCTGCCACTATCTGTGTTCTGAAGTGGAAGTCTTGACTCTTCACATGTCTACGACTCCCACCCAGATCGGGGGACATCATACTTAATTACTCTTG
>CAZYIH010000068.1:0-13660 GCA_964646915.1 uncultured Planctomycetaceae bacterium
TCACATCCGGCTCTGTCGTTCCATCAGGAACTGCAGCAGGGCCTTGTCGAACGACATCGAGTTATCCACGGTCACGAAGTCGGCCCGGACGTTTCGGGCTTCGCGCTTGTAGGTCTCGATGAACTCGCGGATGGCGTCGAGATAGCTGGCCCGGATGGACTGCGGATCCACGTCGAGATGTTCCCCGCTTTCGGGGTCCTCGAAGCGCACCTGGCCGTCGAACTCGAAGGAAACCTCGCTGTGGTCCAGCACCTGGAAGATGATCAAATCGTGGCCGCGGAATTTGAGATGGTGCAGCGCGTCGATGACGGCGTCCTGGTCGGCCAACATGTCCGACAGCAGGATCATGAGGCTGCGTTTTTTCACGCGTGAGGCGATCTCGTGAATCGCCTTGGCGAGGTTCGTCTCGCCGCTGGGTTTGGTTCGCCCGAGAATGCCCAGTATGTTCGTCAGGTGCGAGCGTTTGCTCTTGGGCGGGAGGAACTGGCGGACCTTCTCGTCGAAGGTGCACAACCCGACGCTGTCCTGCTGGCCGATCATCATGTACCCCAGCGCCGCCCCGAGGCAGATGGCGTAATCCATCTTGCTCATGCGATCGCCGGTGGAGTAGGCCATGGACCCCGAGCAGTCCATCAGCAGGTAGCCTTCGAGATTCGTCTCGGCCTCGAACTTCTTGATGTAGTACCGGTCGGTCTTGCCGTAGACGTTCCAGTCGATCATGCGGATGTCGTCGCCGGGGGTGTACTTGCGATGCTCGGAAAACTCCACGGAGAAGCCATGGAACGGCGAGGCATGCAGGCCGCTCATGAACCCCTCGACAATGAAGCGGGCCTTGAGGTCCAGCCGCTGGACCTGCTGGATGACGTCCGGTCGGAGATACTCTTCGGCTTTGAGGGCCATGCCTGCATTGTCGCCGGGGAGGGCAGGTGTGTCAATCGCCCAGGACGGAGCGTGATTTGACCGCGGGCGTTGGGGGCGATAGCATGGCGGGACTCTGACCCGAATGAGATCCGATGTCCACCGACCCGACCGGCAAACCATTCCGTTTCATCCGCGAGCTGGGACACAACGCCCCATTCGTCCGCCGCAACCACCGTCTGGGCGTGACGGCCGGCATGTTCGCGGGTCTGGCGAGGGATTTTCTTCACCCGGATCTGATCCTCGCCGGGCTGATCTACGCCCTGACCAGATCGTGGATGCTGGTGGCGCTGATCCCGGTGATCAACAAGCTGGGAGGGCTGGGTCCGCAGCTGATCACGGGGATGATTCTCGAACACCGCCCGACGCGCCGGCCGTTCTTCATCGGCCTGACGTTTGCCAGGACGGCTGCCTTCACAGCCCTTGGGGGCACGATTCTCCTGCTGGCCAGGGAGGCCTCGACCCTGCATCTGGTCCTGTTTTACGGGGTCTACATGGTCTGCTCGGTGACCAACGGAATGGGCTACGTCATCTTCATGGACATGGTCGGCCGACTCATTCCCACCCACCGCGTGGGGGCGTTGTTCGGCATGCGGGAATTCCTCGGCGGGGCACTCTCGCTCGTGGCGGGCCTCGCCATTATCCAGCCGATCCTCTCCTCGGAGATCCACCTGCCGATGGCCTACGCCCTGCTGGTAGGCATCGGAACGTTGCTGATCGCCGTGGACATGGGCACCTGGTGCTTCTGCAGGGAACGTCCCGGCCCGCGGGCGCCTCGCCGCTCCAACTTCCCCGAGATGGTGCGTCAGGGGTTCCGCTGGCTGCGGGCGGACCACAACTACCGCTGCTATTTCTGGTCGCGCGTCTCGTTCCGGATGTGCCACCTCGGGCTGGTGTTCTTCATTCCGTATGGCACGGAACAGCTGGGCTACGAGAAGACCACCGGCGGACTGGCGTTGATGGGCGGACTGCTGGTGGCGGTGTTCAAACTCTCCAGCGTGCTGGGCAGCTTCCTCTGGGGTCGGTTGGCCGACCGGCATGGGTCGCGACTTACCATGATCTGGGGCGGGGTCTTCCTCACCCTCGCCCCGCTGGCTGCCCTGGGATGCGTTCGACTGCCGGAGGCCTTCTCCCTGCCCCTGCCCTGGGTGGAGGCCCGGCTGACGTTGCCCCTGGCCGGTTACCTCGTGTCGCTGAGTTGCCTGGCGATCGGCATTCGTGCGATCGTTCTCGGCGGCCATCGCTTCCTGGTAACCACCGCGCCGCCGGACCGCCGGGCGGCGTACGTGGGGTTTCTCAACACCATTACCAGCCCGCTGACGCTGCTGCCCCCGGTGGGCGCGTGGGTGGCTGTGCGGTTCGGAATGGAGACGCTGTTCTGGGGCATCGTCGCCGGCGGGCTGCTCGCACTGGCCGCAGCGGCCGCCATGCGCGACGACCGCCACCTCACCAACGGTACCTGAACCCAGCCCAGGCAGGCGTCAGCTTTCGGTGACGCCGGTTTCGACGGCGCGTTTCAGGGCGTCGCCGATCCAGTCTTTCGCCCGCAGGACCGTATCCACGGCTGAGCCTTTGTCGACGGCGTCCTTGAAGGCGGTCTCGGTCTCGTGGCAGATGCGCTGCACCTCCATCATGCCGATCATGCCCGCTTCGCCCTTGAGCGAGTGGAGCGTCCGCATGATCGACTGGACGTCGTCGCACCCGGGATCCGCCTCGACCGCCATCGCCTGGGCTTCGAGTTCCTCCAGCTTGGTCGCGGTGGACGAGGAGTACTCCTCCCAGAACTCCGGGTCGACCTGCTGGAAGGTGAGCGACTCGACGGGCGGAAAATCCAGCAGCAGCGTCTCAGCGACCGTCTCTGCCGGCGGGGTCGGGTTCGGCTGACCGACCTCCACGGAAGCGGCGGCTGCCCGCCAGGCGGCCGGCAGACGACTCGGATCGATCGGAGGCGACGCGACGCCCGCCCCCGCTGCCAGACCCACCGGCGAGAGATCCAACTTCTCCAGCGCCTCGGTGATCTTCGCGGGCGTGACGGGTTTGACGAGGTACCACTCCGCCCCTTCGCGGAAGGAGGCCATGATGTCTTTCGAGTCGTCCGTGACGGTGACCATGAGGATCTTGCCGGCCGGTCCGTCGGTTCCTTCCAGCTCGCGGATTCGCCGGACGGCCTCCTGCCCGTTCATGTCGGGCATGTTGATGTCCATGGTCACCAGGCGGTAGGGCACGCACTCCTCGCGGGCGCGAGCGACCATCTGCAGGGCGATCTCGCCGCTGCCGGCGGCGTCCACGTCGCCATACGCCTGCAGCAGGACTTTGAGCTTGGTTCGGCTTACGTATTCGTCATCCACCACGAGAATTCGCATCGATCGGTTCCTTATGCACTCGGTTGAGGCCCGGGGCCTCCCAGAAACTCACACAGACGGTTCCACTCGGCGCGAAACGCCTCCAGCGCATCGCCCGAGGAGGACAGATCGCCACTCCCGGCCAGCTCCTCCAGGCGGGCGGCGGCGTTGGAAAGCGGCATGGCCGTCAGATTCGCAGCCCCGCCCCTGATTTTGTGCGCCTCGCGACGCAGCGTTTCGGCATCGGCGGCATCCACGGCCGACTGGAGCGTCTCCAATTGGGCCACCAGTTGAGAGAGGAATCCGTCGATGACCGATTCCACCAGCCCCCGATCGCCCCCGAACTCGGCGACGGCGGCTTCCAGGTCGAGCGGTAGCACGTCGACAGCGTCGGGTCGCTGCTCGGCCGGCGTGGTCTTCATGAAGGACGTCTCGCCGGTCGACGCCGACGACGAGGTCCACGCCGAGACGGCCGTCAGAAGCGAACTGCGGCGGATGGGCTTGGTGATCATGTCGTTCATGCCCGCATCGAGGCACGCCAGATGCGTGTCCATCTCGGCGTTTGCGGTCAGGGCGAGGATGGGCACGTCGCAGTAGCCCTGAATGTCCCGCCGGATCTGCCGGGTGGCTTCCAGGCCGTCCATGCGGGGCATCTGGATGTCCATGAAGATCAGGTCGTACACGTGGTCACGGCAGGCGTCGATGGCGGCCTGGCCGTCCTCCACCAGCGTCAGTTCGTGCCCGAGGTGTTCCAGGTGCATCCGCAGGACCTCGCGGTTGGTCGGATAGTCCTCCACCACCAGGATGCGCTTGGGCGCGACCGACGGATCGGGCTCGTCCGGGCGGGTGGTGTCCTCCTCTTCGCTGACGTCCGGCGCCTCGCAGGGCTCGACGTCCAGCGTGAACGAGAATTCACTGCCGACGTCGATTTCACTGGTCAGTGCGATCCGTCCACCCATCAGTTCCACCAGGTGTCGGCAGATCGACATTCCCAGCCCGGTCCCGCCATATTTGCGGGTGGTGCTGCCGTCGGCCTGGGTGAACTTCTCGAAAATGATCGCCTGCTTCTCAGGCGGGATACCGATCCCCGTGTCGGCCACCACGAAACGAACCGTCGCCCACTCACCGCGATTCTCGACGCACTCGATCCGCACCGAGACCCAACCCTCCTCGGTGAATTTCACGGCATTGCTCACGAGGTTCAGGAGGATCTCCTTCAGCCGCGTCGGGTCGCCGAGGAAGGCCTCGGGCACGTCGTGGTCGACTTCCACCGACAGCTGAACGGGCTTGTCCTGCACGTGCAGCGACGCCGAGGACAGTACGTTCTCCACCAGCTTCCGGGGCGAAAGCGGGAGGTATTCCAGTTCGAGTTTGCCGGATTCCATCTTGGCGTGATCGAGCAGGTCGTTGATAAGCCCCAGCAGATGCTCGGACTCGCTGAGAATGGTCCTCGCCCGCTCCTGGGCCACCCGCAGGGAGGTGGTCTGCAGGATGCTCTCGGTGAACCCGATGATCCCATTGAGCGGTGTGCGCACCTCGTGGGAGACGTTCGCGACGAAGGCGGTCTTCGCTTTGACGGCGGCTTCGGCCTTCTCGCGTCGGGCCTGGATCTCCTCGTTCGCCTGGGCGACCAGTTTGGTCTGCGCGCTGAGCAGGATGTACGGATCCAGCAGACGGTGGGTGTCCCCGGACTGGACGATGATCGGCTCGTAGGCGATGCGGGCCGGTCGAGCGAGCACACGCTGGCCCGCTTCATGGATGGGGGTCGCTGCCGGCAGGATCATCGGTTCGGGATGGTCCAGCGCCAGGAGCCGACCCACGGGCATCGTCAGGAACGGCGTGTTGCCGAAGTCCCGGGCGAGCTTCTCGTAGAACTCCCGGCGGGAGATGACGTCGCACTCGCGCCGCGACCCCACCACCAGCAGCCCGGGCAGTTCCCTATCGCGAGACAGCAACTCCGCCACCGTCTGGCCGAGCTCGTCGGCCTGGATGCACACGTCGCAAAGGTCCAACTGGCCGATCGGCGATTCGAGCGTCAGCTGTGGCGTCGTGAAGTCCCGGGCGAGCAGAGCATCCTCGTCCAGCGAACAGACATCGTTCAACCCCGTGCCTGGCTGTCCCTGCACCTGCGGTACCTCCCGGTCGACCTGAGTGTGACTGGACGGTGCTGCCGCCCAAGAAAAACCCTTGGCTGAGCCCACAGTTTTGTCATCGTCCAATCGCCCCGACCACTTTCGCGCGAACTACGGCAATTCCCCCACTTTTCGTGGCTTTGTCGTTTCTCAGGCTCGCGGCCATACGGTTGCCCGACGATGCGTCGGCCAACCTTATCCAGGAGCATCCGTTAGGCAACGCTCGCCAAACGACCCCGTCGAACAGATCGCTTCGCGACCGGATCGACGGCGCTTCCCGCAGGTCGACCGGGACAGACTCGCGGGCAAATTGTGTCCAAGGCCCGACGACCGCCAACCGATACACCCACAGGAACCACCGCAGGCAGGTCTGCCCCGCCAGTGCGTGGGACACTCAGACCGGGAACATGGGGGCACTGTCATAAGGACCGAACGATGGCGCGACGGATCAACGCGATGATCGTGGAAGACTCGGACATGACGCGGAAGATGATCATAAAAGACATCGCCGCGACGGGGCTGGCGGAGTTCTCGTTCACCGAGGCCTGCGACGGGGTAGACGCCCTCGAGAAGTACGACGCCGAGTCCACCGACCTGCTGCTGGTGGACATGCAGATGCCCCGCATGGACGGGGTCGAACTGCTCAAACACCTCCGGAAGACCTACCCGACCCGGCCGCCGTCGGTGATGATCACCTCCGAGTCCAGCGAGGACGTCGTCCGGACGGCCATCGACGAAGCCGGCGTCGACGCCTTCCTGCTCAAGCCCGTCAACACCGAACGCCTCGGAAACGGGCTCCGGAAACTCATCGACTCGATCCCGGACCGCCAGGGCCCCTCTGCCGTCCCGCACGGGGAGTGCGTCAGCGAGGCCTTCGGGATCATCATCAAAGACATGACCGGGCTGGAGATGACCCCGGCGCCCGACGACGAGGCCGTCCGTCAGGGCGAGATCACCTTCGGGGGCATCTCGATTCTCGGCTCGCTGCAGTGGTCGGTGATTCTCGGGTTCGAGCGGTCGGCCGCCGGTGCGATGGCCAGCCGCTTCGCCGGGTTCGAGATCCCCGCCGACAGCCCCGACTGCGGCGACGCCCTGAGCGAAGTGACCAACATCGTCGCCGGGCAGATCAAACGAATGCTCGTGGCGAAGGGTCTCGACGTGGAGGTCTCCCTGCCGATCGTCAGCTCGGCCACCGGGCTGCGGACCCTCGCCCAGCGCGGAACCACCTGCGAACGACGGCACTTCGATTCGGAAATCGGCAAGGCATGGACCTCGGTGACCGTGGGCATGAACCCGGGGCTGATGCTGTAATCGGCGGTAAACAGCAGCAAACAACTACGAAAAGCTCCCGCCGCGGGGAGGAATGAGCTTGACCCTGTCCCCAGGGGAGAAGTAGGCTTTCGCCCACACGTTCCCCCCCTGCATCGGTTGGAGATACTGACGTGGTATTCTGTTCGTCCGGTGATTGGTCCGCAAACGCACTGCTGCCCCTGGAACCCCGTCTGCTGCTCTCGGTGGAGACGTTCGCCGGCGGTCCGGCCACCGAGATTCTCTCCGATCTTACAGCCACCGAAGTTTCTCTCCTGCCCGGCGAAGACAGCGAAGGACTGACTCTCGATGACGGCGTCGTCGAGACGAGCGACCTGACGTGGACTCAACGGCTGGACGTGCTCGTCGAGCCAGGTCTGCTGACGACGATCCAGCCGTCGCTGGACGTGTACGTCGCCGATCTCTCGGCCGAGGGCTACACCGTGACCGTCCAGGAGTTTACCGGCGACGCAGCGGGGCTGCGAGCCCACCTGCAGGACCGCTACACCTCCGCGGGAATCGAAGGAGCCCTGCTCGTGGGCGACCTGCCGACGCTGACCTTCCGCAACGATAACGACTTCAACGGCCAGACCGTCAGCTTCCTGCATGACATGTACTTCATGGACCTCGACGGCGAGTACGTTCTGCATTCCGATTCCACGCCCGATGAGCACTTCGACGGAACCGGCGACGTCGGGCCGGAAATCTACGTCTCCAGGCTGACGACCTCGCCGATCGCCTCGATGACCGGTCGAAGCGAAGAGCAGTTGATGATCGACTATCTCGACCGCGTGCACGATTACCGCACAGGGGCCCTGACCTACGCCGATCGCAGCGTGCTCTGGGCCGATGACGACTGGGCGTGGTCGGAGTACAAACTCGGCGATCTCTACGACGAGCACCTGGTGATTTCCAACGACGACCAGACCACCCGCCAGAGCTACCTCGACACGCTCAGCCTCAACTACGAGAGCATCCTGGAGCTGATCCACTCGTCGGTCACCTATCACCAGGTGTCCGGAAGCGGCGGAGGCAAGGTGACCTCCACCGACGTGTACAACGCCAACCCGCGCATCGGGTTCTATAATCTCTGGAACTGCTCGTCGGGCAAGTTCACCCAGAGCAACAACCTCATCTCCACGTACGTCTACGCGGGAGATTTCGGCCTCAATGCCGTCGGAAGCACCAAGACCGGCAGCATGCTCTACCCCACGCACTTCTACAACGACCAGGCCGACGGGCTCAGCGTCGGCCAGGCATTCGCCAACACCATGGACCGCTACGCCGCCGAGACCACCACCGACGGCACCTCGCGCAGCTGGGTCAACTGGTACTACGGGATGACCATGCAGGGCGACCCGACGCTCAGACCGGCGGTGATGGGCGAGCCCTCCGCCGTGATCGAGATCGCCTCTCCGTCGGCCGACGAGATCTATCTCGCGGATGAAACCAATCTGCTGCTGCTCGATGCCCGCCTTACCGAGGGAAGCTTCACCGAGGGACCTGCCACTTTGACGTGGTCGGTCTCCACCGCCCCTGACGAGGCGAGCGTGGCCTTCGAGAGTGCCTCTTCCTGGCAGACCGCGGCGCAGTTCTCCCAGCCCGGCGCGTATGTCCTCCGCGCGGAGGCAACCGATGGCCTGCAGACCGTATGGGACGAGTTGGCCGTGACCGTCCTGAGCCCCGACGACCCGGCCCCCGCCAACGTGGCAGCACTCGTGAACGCCGGGGCGGACATGCATGTCGAATCGAATGAGGTCATCCTCGCCGGCAGCGCCAGCGACGACGGAAACCCAGCCGATCCGGGAGAGCTCCACTGCGAGTGGCAACTGCTCGATGGGCCCGGGCAGGCATATCTCCAGGACGCCTCGAACCCGGCCTCGGAAGCCAACGTGGACGCCTTCGGCGAGTACACCTTCCGCCTGACCGTCGATGATGGCCAAGCTGTCACCGCCGACGACGTAAGGGTCATCCTGGCTGCCACCGGCGACGCGAACTTCGACGGCGTGGTCGACTTCGACGACGCCTGGACTCTGCTCAGCCATTACTCCGTCTCAGGCGAACAGACCTGGCAGCAGGGAGACTTCAACGGCGATGGTCTGGTGGATGCCGCCGACGCAGCCGAGTTGCAGAGCAACATGGGTACCGACCTGACCGCCCTGCTCGCAACGGCCGGGCCGTATCGGCCGCAGACGGATGTGCCGGCGTTGGAACCACTTGCAGCCGAGCCGATCGAAGCCGACGGTCTATCCAAGCCGACCGGCAGGGCGACCCTTGCCGTATCCTCTTTCGCCACCGCACCCAAGGCCTCGCGCCAGGGCGCCTCGGATGTGCCCGTCCCTGCCGGGGAATCCCAGGCCGACTACGTCCGCGCCGACCTGTCAGCCGATATCGACGCGCCGTTCGCCCTGCCAACAACGCCGGATACAGGCACCTTCGAACCGAGCGCCTGGGGATCGGCTCAGAAACCCGGCCGACCGGCCCGCCCCGCCGATCTGGGCGACCTCGAAGACGTCCTGAATCTCACCGCTCTGAAGGCGCCGTTCTAGAGGTCTCCAGAGAGCATCTGCTCACCATCCGCGTGGCCGTCGCGAGGGGGCGCAGCTGCCGGTTGGCAGGCGGATTCAGACCGTGGTCGGACGGGATGAGCAGCGTCAGACGTCCGGCTCCCGGGGGTCGCAATCGCGGAGCATCCGTCGACGCCGCCTGCAGCAGCCGGGCATGCGGAAGGTGTCGCGCTGAAACCGCCCTGCCGCGACGGCAGAGATGATCTCCTCGACCTCGCCGCAGACCTCGTCGATCAGCTCGATCCCCTCCGCCAGCACCGCCAGCCGCATCGGTCGAGTGATGGCTGCGCAAACCAGCAGATCCACGCCCTTCCCGTGCAGGGCGCCGGCGCGGGCCCGCGGGTCGGCCGCATCCATCGAAAGCCTCTCTCGGCTGCGCTCTGCGCCTTCGTGGATCTCCACGATCAGAACGTGGACCGCCACGTCGAATACGGGGCTTACGCGGCCTTGCCAATGGGGAATCGCGACATTCATTCCTTCCGATCCTTTTCAACTTCCGTGCCAAGGCGTTATCTGGGTTTAATACATTCATTTCAAACGCTTTATGAACCTACTGCCCGAATGGCAGCACCCTCCTATTCGTGCAAATGTATAGACTCAACGTGGCGTTTGGTTGTATGATGCACGATTACGGTGTCTTTAAACGTATCGGCTGGAGGCGAGATATGCTGAGCGCAGACGAAGCGAGTGACCGGGAAGCAATCATCCTGGACTCCATCAACGAGGGGGTGTTCACGGTCGACCGGGACTGGCGGATCACAGCCTTCAACCGGGCTGCGGAGCGAATCACGGGCGTCCCGCGGGCCGAGGCGGTCGGGCATCGCTGCTGCGACGTGTTTCGCGCGAACATCTGCGAGACCGACTGTGCCCTTCGTCGAACGATGGACAGCGGCGAACCGGTGGTGAACGCCACCGCGCACATCGTCAGCCAGGGCGGCGGGCAGATTCCCATCCGCATTGCCACCGCCCTGCTGCAGAACGACGACGGGCAGGTCGTCGGTGGCGTGGAGACGTTTCAGGACCTCCGCCAGGTGGAACAGCTCCAGAAGGAACTCCACGCCCGGTACAGCTTCGAGGACATCGTCGGGCGAAGCCCCGCCATGACGCGCCTGTTCGAGATTCTCCCGCAGATCGCCGAAAGCAGCAGCACCGTGCTGATCGAGGGGCCCAGCGGAACGGGCAAGGAGCTCTTCGCCCGGGCGATTCACAACCTCTCCCCGCGTCGCGACGGGCCGTTTATTGCCGTCAACTGTGCCGCCCTTCCGGACACGCTGCTGGAGAGCGAGCTGTTCGGCCACCGGGCCGGGGCGTTTACCGACGCCCGCAGCGACAAGCCCGGCCGTTTCCCGCTCGCCGAGGGCGGAACCATCTTCCTCGATGAGATCGGTGACATTTCGCCGGCCATGCAGGTTCGCCTGCTGCGCGTGCTGCAGGAACGCATGGTCGAGCCGCTGGGCAGCGTTCAGCCGGTGCCTGTCGACGTGCGGGTGATCGCCGCGACCAACCGCGACCTGACCGCACTGACCCGCACGGGGACCTTCCGCGAAGACCTCTACTATCGCATACGCGTGGTGCACCTCTCGCTGCCCGGGCTCAGCCAACGTCGCGAGGACATCCCCCTGCTGGTGGACCACCTCGTAGCCCGGTTCAACCGCCTGCAGGGCAAGCAGATCGCCGGCGTCTGCGACGAAGTGCTCGCCCGCCTGATGGAGCACGACTACCCGGGAAACGTCCGCGAACTGGAGAACATCATCGAGCAGGCGTTCGTGCTCTGCCGCGGCGGGATGATCGAACTCTCTCACCTCCCAGCCGAGCTGCGCCCGTCCGCCTCCCAGGGCGGTGCGAGCCATCAGCCGATGAGCCTCCGGGCCGTCGAGAAACTCTTCGTCGCCGAGGCGCTGCAGCGCCATGGCGGAAACCGCAAACGGGCCGCCCGCGAGTTGGGCATCAACGTCAGCACGCTCTATCGGAAGGTCAAGACCCTCGGAATCGACACTCCCGACGCCGACGGCCGAGGCGTGCGACGACAATAGTGCATCCTGCACGAACCGAACGCCCCATCGACCGGCAGAACGTGGCCGAACCAATTGCCTCTGATTTGTAAGGGTATTCTGCATAGCCTCTTGCAGAATACCCTCGTTCCCGGCCTGCGTGGCTGGCATGGATCTTGCTCCTTCCCGGAAAAGAAAGGAGCAGGCCATGAAAATCGCCATTACCGCACAGAACCCGTCGCTGGAGTCACCGGTGGACGCCCGTTTCGGACGGGCCGCCCATTTCGTCGTCGTGGATCCCGCCACGGGTGAGTTCTCGACGGTCAGCAACACGCAGAATCTCCAAGCCGCCCAGGGCGCCGGCATCCAGGCGGGGCGGGCCGTTGTCGCCTTGGGCGTCTCGGCGCTGATTACCGGCCACGTCGGGCCAAAGGCGTTCGCCACGCTGCAGGCCGGCGGGATCGACGTCTACACCACCACCGCCGAAACCGTCGCCCAGGCCATCGAGCAGTTCCAGGCCGGCAAACTGACCCCCGCCGCGAACGCCGACGTGGAAGGCCACTGGTAACCCCCTTCCCCGACGACGCCGGCCGATGCATCGCAACCGAAAGGACCACCGCACCCCATGAGTGAGCCCGCACCCCAAGCTTGCCACCCCGATGAGTCGCAACGGCAGATGGAGGAACTCGAACTCGCCACCCGCATGGAACGCATCGCAAGGAAATTCCTCGTCCTCAGCGGCAAAGGCGGAGTCGGCAAGAGCACCGTCGCTGCCAATCTCGCTGCCTCCCTGGCCGCCGCGGGCAAGAAGGTCGGCCTGCTGGACGTCGACCTGCACGGCCCGAGCATTCCGCGCATGATCGGCCTGGCCGGTCAGCGGATCACCGCCTCGCCCGACGGGGGCATCGAGCCTGTCCGTCTCTCGGAGAACCTCTCGGTCGTCTCGGTGGGCATGATGCTCGCCTCCCACACCGACGCGGTCATCTGGCGCGGGCCGATGAAATACAGCGTCATCCGCCAATTCCTCAAGGATGTCGCGTGGGGACAGTTGGACTGCCTCGTGATCGACTCGCCCCCGGGCACCGGCGACGAGCCGCTCTCGGTCGCCCAACTGGTCGGCCAGGGCGCCGAGGCCATCGTGGTCACCACCCCGCAGCAGGTCGCCATCGAGGACGTCCGCCGCAGCGTGAGCTTCTGTGGGCAGTTGAACATCCCGGTGGCAGGCATCATCGAGAACATGAGCGGGCTGGTCTGCCCGCACTGCAACGAGCCGGTCGATCTGTTCGGCTGCGGGGGCGGGCAGGCACTCGCCGAACAGACGGGGGTTCCCTTCCTCGGGCGCATTCCGCTGGATCCGCGAATCGCCCTCTGCGGCGACGGCGGAACACCCTTCGCCACCGACGACCCCGACAGCCCCGCCGCCCGGGCGTTCGCCGCTGCCATTCAGCCGATTCTCGACCACCCCGAGCAAACCGATCCACTGCATCCGATCCGTAACCACAAGGAGACTCCACCCATGAAGATCGCTATTCCCGTGGCCGATGGCCGACTTTGCATGCACTTCGGCCATTGCGAGCAATTCGCCCTCATCGAAGCCGATCGTGCAAGCGGATCGATGAAAGAACCCGTCTATCTCGATCCGCCGCCCCACGAACCCGGCGTGCTGCCCCGTTGGCTGCACGAGCAGGGCGCGAATGTCATCATCGCCGGCGGCATGGGGCAGCGAGCCCAGAACCTCTTCGCCGAGAACGGAATCGACGTGGTCGTGGGCGCTTCGTCGGCTGACCCACAAGCCGTCGCCGAGGCCTACCTCAGCGGAACCCTCAACACGGGCGACAATGTCTGCGACCACTGAACCCGACATCGAAACGCTGCGGAGAACGCGCCAGGCCCAGCACCCCCGCTGCGTGGTCTGCGGGAGGTGCGGGCCGGCGTCGCTGGAACTGGACTTCGCCGTGGCAGACGACCGAAGCGTGACGGCCACCTTCAACTGCGCCCGCCGCTTCGAAGGCTATGAGGGCATGTTGCACGGCGGGGTGATCTCAGCCATCGCCGACGGCGCGATGACCAACTGCCTCTTCGCCCACGGCGTGCGAGCGGTGACCGCAGAACTCAACGTCCGCTTCCGTCACCCGATCGTGCTCGAATTGCCCCTGAAGGCGGCCGCCCGGGTGACACGCGAATCGGCCCCGCTGTTCCTCCTCGAGGCAACGCTCCTGCAGGACGGGGAGGTCCGAGCCACCGCGACAGGGAAATTCATGCAGACCCCCAAAGGCCGCACGGTCTGAACGCACGCTCGACCCGGCGAAGCTGGACCTGGATCGCGTCTTCCAGGCGCAGGGACACTACGAGATCTCGCGGACGTTCGCGGCCAAAAGTCGGCCGACCGGCACAGGGCGAAG
>CAZYIH010000069.1:0-13631 GCA_964646915.1 uncultured Planctomycetaceae bacterium
GACGAGCCTACGTCCTGCAAGCCGATCCGTCAACGTCGGCGGCGCGGCAAAACGCCCGACCGGGCCGTTGACCCGATCGGGCGCGCAATGCGATGGCCAGCGCGATTACCTGTACTCAGGCAACCAGTCGCCGTGGGCTTCGATCAACTCGTCGCAGAGCTTGCGGATGTCGTCGATGCTCAACTCGGCAGCCGTGTGCGGGTCCAGCATCGCCGCCTGGTAGATGGAGTCCTTTTTCTGCGTCAGCGCCGCCTCGATGGTCAGCAGTTGCGGGTTGATGTTCGTGCGATTGACGGCCGCCAGCTGTTCGGGCAAGTCGCCCACGTGCGTGGGCAGCACGCCGTTGCGGTCCACCATGCACGAGACCTCCACGCAGGCATTCCGCGGCAGGTTCGTGATCAGATCGGTGTTCATCACGTTCCCGCCGATTCGCGTGGGCACGTCCGTTTCCATCGCCTCCATGATGTAGCTGCCATACTCATGGCCGCGATGATGCTGCAGCTTCTCGTCACCCACGAGCCTGTCCCGCATATTTGCCCAGCCCTTGATCTGCTTGACACACCGTCGCGGGTATTCGTCCAGCGGGATGTTGTACGCGTCGATCAGCTCGGGGTAGTTGCTCTTGATGAACCAGGGGCAGTACTCGGCAAAGTGCTCGCTGGACTCGGTCACGTAATATCCGAACTCGAGCATGATTTTCAGGCGCACCATGTCGAACACGACCTGCTTGCGGGCCCAGAGCGATTTTCCGGGCTCTTCGTTGATGTACTTCTCCGCCACAGCCGCCCCGCCGCCCTGCTTCTCGATTTCATCCAGCGCTTCACGGGCGCGGCGTTTGAGTTCCGGATAAAGGTCCCTGCCGTCGTCCGTCACTTCCAGCAGCCAGCCCTGGTGGTTGATTCCCGCGACCTTCCACTGCAGTTTCTCGACTTCGTCGGCCATGCCCAGCCGCTTGACGAGGCTGTTGGCACAGCCCTGCACGGAGTGACACAGCCCGACGGCACGAATGTCGGAACCCCGCAGGACCGCGCCGGTAATCATCGCCATCGGGTTGGTGTAGTTGAGCATCCATGCGTCGGGGCAGACCTGCTCCATGTCCCGGGCGAAGTCCAGCATGACGGGAATGGTCCGCAACGAGCGGAAAATGCCGCCGATTCCCAGCGTGTCGGCGATGGTCTGACGGAGGCCGAACTTCTTGGGGATTTCAAAGTCGGTGATCGTACACGGATCGTACCCGCCGACCTGAATGGCGTTCACGACGTAGTCGGCCCCGCGCAGGGCGTCCTTGCGCTGGTCCACGCCGAGATGCGCGGTGATCGTCGCCCGCCCTTCATTCACGTTGGCGTTGACGTTCTCGAGCATCTTCTGGCTGTCTTCGAGGCGCTGGGCGTCGATGTCGTACAGCGCGATGTGCGAATCGTGCAGCGCTTCGGTCACCATGCAGTCTCCCAGGACCGCCTTGGCAAATATCGTGCTGCCCGCACCCATAAATGTAATCTTCGGCATGAATGAGCCTTCCTTCGTATGAACTCTTCGGGGCCGCCGTTTCGGAGACCGATTCGTGCAGGATAATCAGTTCCCTCCAATTCGCAAGCCATGATCCGATCGTTTCGATCTCAGGCAACGTGCAAATGGGTCGGAATCGGCCAAACCCTTGCGATTTCACGCCGGATGAATACAATTCTCCGTTCGGCCGGTGCGGCTGCGACGCGTTCCCGCTCGCGTGCCCGCCGGGTAGTTTGTCCCCGAAACACCCTGTCCACAGAAAGGCAGAACCGATGCATTTTGACGTGTCTGACCGACTTGACAAGTTGCCTCCCTATCTCTTCGCTGACCTGCGACGGAAGATGGCTGAGGCCCGCAAACGTGGCGTGAAGGTTATCCGGATCGACATTGGCGACCCGGACATGCCCACACCGGACCCCGTCGTCGACGAGATGGTTCGCGGCCTGCAGGACCCGACCGACGCCGACCGATTCCGTTACGGGTGCGACCGCCCCGTCGACGCACTGCCTGCGGCAATCAAGGGCTTCTATCGCCGGCGGTTCAACGTGGACCTCGGTGACGACCAGATCGTGACCACGATGGGCTCGAAGGACGCGATCGTGAAATTCTGCCTGGGGCTGATGAACCCGGGCGATATCGGCATCGCACCGGTTCCGGGCTATCCGACCTACAACATCGGCCACGTCTTCGCCGGCGGAGAGACGTTCCGCCTTCCGCTGCGGGCCGAGAACAACTGGCTTCCGGACTTCGATGAGATTCCCGCCGACATCCGCGCCAAGGCGAAGCTGCTGTGGCTGAACTACCCGAACAACCCGACCTCGGCGACGGCGGACCTGGACTTCTTCACCAAGGCCGTCGAATTCGGGCGTGAGAATGAGATCCTCATCTGCCACGACAGCGCGTACTCCGAGAACGTCTATGACGGCTATGTCGCCCCGAGCATTCTGCAGGTGGACGGCGCCGACGAGACGGCTGTGGAATTCTTCAGCCTCTCGAAGGGCTTCAACATGACCGGATGGCGCATGGGCTTCGTGGCGGGCAACGCCTCGGCCGTCGCGGCGCTGAACACGGTCAAGGAGAACATCGACAACGGTTCGCTGCGCCCGACGCAGTTCGCCGCGGCGATGGCGCTGGAGAAGGCCGAGGAAATCGCCGGACCGATCAACGAGGTCTACAAACGGCGGCGCGACCTGGTGGTCAACGCACTGAACAACGCCGGCTGGTCGATCGAGCCGCCCAAGAGCACCATCTACATCTGGGCGCCCGTCCCCGAGAAGTACAACGGCGATAGCGGCGCGTTCGTGGCTGAGCTGCTGGAGGACACCGGCGTGATGGTCACCCCCGGACGGGGATACGGCGAGGAAGGCGAAGGGTTCTTCCGCATCTCGCTGACCTACCCCGACGACGTCCTGCAGGAAGCGATGGAACGGATCATCGAGAAGAAAATCTGACGCGAGCACTCAGCCCGCACAGAAACGAACGCCCGTCGGGACCACCCCCGGCGGGCGTTTTTTTGTAGCGCGAGAAGGGCTGACACCGCTCCTCTTTCATCGTAATCGTGCGATCAGCGCTGTCGCAGCCAGCCGTCCACGCGCTGGGCGGCTTCCCGCCCGGAGTTGATCGCCCGGACCACCAGCGACGCGCCCAACACCGTGTCGCCGGCGGCGAAGATGCCATCTTCACTGGCCTGATGGCTGTCAACCACGATATTCCCGCGGGCGTCAAGCTCCACGCCCAGCGAGTCCACCAGGCCCTCATGCTCGACATGCACGAAGCCCATCGCCAGCAGCACCAGGTCGACCTTCATGCGGAATTCGGTTCCGGCGACCTCGCTCATGGAATATCGACCGTCGGCGCCCTTGTCCCACTCGATCTCCACGCCGTGCAGCTCGGTGACCTTGCCATCGACGTTGGTGAATTCCTTGGTCAGCACGCTCCAGCGGCGTTTGCAGCCTTCCTCGTGCGACGAGCTTGTCCGCAGCACGCGGGGCCAGTCCGGCCAGGGCGTCTCGGGGTTCTCGTTCTCGGGGGGCTTGGGTAGAATCTCGAACTGGTGCACTTCCCTGGCGCCCTGCCGCAGCGAGGTGCCCACGCAGTCGCTGCCGGTGTCGCCACCGCCGATGACCACGACGATCTTGTCCTTGGCGAGGATCGGGTCGGCCTTGAGCTCCAACCCGCTGACACGCCGGTTCTGCTGCGTGAGGAAGTCCATCGCGAAATGCACGTTGTCGGCCTGTCGACCCGGCACGTCCAAGTCGCGCGGGCGTCCGGCACCCATGGTGAGCACCACCGCGTCAAAGAGCTTGCGGAGGTAGCGGGCGGAGATGTCGTCGCCGACAATCACGCCGGTCTGGAAGCGCACGCCCTCGGCGCGGAGCTGATTGACGCGACGCTCGATGACGCCCTTGTTGAGCTTGAAGTCCGGGATGCCCATCCGCAGCAGGCCGCCGATGGCTTCGTCTTTCTCGAAGACGACCACGTCGTGCCCTGCCCGGGCGAGCTGCTGGGCGGCGGCCAACCCGGCCGGTCCTGACCCGACCACCGCGACCTTCTTGCCGGTCCGGACAGCCGGGGGCTGGGGGACGATCCACCCTTCCTGCCAGCCCCGCTCGGCGATGGCGTACTCGATATGCTCGATGAGCACGGGATTGTCGTTGATGTTCAGCGTGCAGCTGGCCTCGCACGGGGCCGGGCAGACCCGCCCGGTAAACTCCGGGAAGTTGTTGGTCGAGTGGAGATTCTCGCACGCCTCGCGCCACTTGCCGCGGTAGATCAGGTCGTTGAACTCCGGAATGCGGTTGCGCACCGGGCAGCCGGCCGCGTGGCAGAACGGGATCCCACAGTCCATGCAGCGGGCCGCCTGCCGCACCAGCGCCTCTTCGGGGTGCGGGAGGTTGATCTCTCCGTAGTCCTTGAGGCGTTCGTCGATCTCGCGATGGCGAACGTCCTCCCGTGTATACTCCATGAATCCGGTTGGCTTACCCACCGAACACCTCCTCGGTCGCCGGGACGCTTTCGGCATCCCGCTCTTCCCGCTCTCGTTGTTGTTCCAGGGCGCGTCGGTAGTCGATGGGCATGACCTTGACGAACTTGCCGACCATCTCCCGCCAACTGTCCAGGATCCACTTCGCCCGCTTGCTTCCGGTCCACTCGTAGTGGCGTTCGATCATGTCCCGCAGGCGGTCGGCGTCGTCCTTCTGGTAGACCGTTTCGAGGTCGACCATGTCCAGGTTGCACCGCGTGTCGAACAACTGCTGCTCGTCCAGCACATAGGCGATCCCGCCGCTCATACCCGCCGCGAAATTCCGCCCGGTGCGACCGAGGACCACCACGCAGCCGCCGGTCATATACTCACAGCCGTGATCTCCCACGCCTTCCACCACGGCGATCGCGCCGGAGTTCCGCACGCCGAACCGTTCGCCGGCCAGGCCGTTGATGTACACCTCGCCGGCCGTGGCGCCGTACAGCAGCGTGTTTCCGACGATGATGTTGTCGGCCGGGTCGTAGGTCGCCTCGGGCGGGGCGACCACCACGATGCGTCCGCCGGAGAGACCCTTGCCGAGGTAGTCGTTCGCGTCGCCGATGAGTTTGAGCGTCACGCCCGGAACGCAGAACGCACCGAAGCTCTGGCCGGCAGAGCCGGTCAGCTCCAGGCGGATCGTGTCGTCCTTCAACCCGTTCGGGCCGCACTTGTTGACGATCCGGTTGGAAAGGATCGTACCCACCGTGCGGTTGACGTTGCGGATGGGCATGCTCAGCTCGACCCTCTCGCCGGACTCGATGGCCGGGGCGACCTTCTCGATGATACCCCAGTCGATGTGGTCCTCCAGCGGATTGCTCTGCTCGCGGATCCGACGGATGGACTGCCCCATCGAGGTGTCGGGCGGCATGAACAGCGCCGAGAAGTCCAGCCCGCGGGCCTTGTAGTGTTCGATCGCCTTGCGCGTCCGGAGCTTGTCGACCCGGCCGACCATTTCCTCGAACGTCCTGAAGCCCAGCTTCGCCATGATCTCGCGAACCTCCTCGGCGATGAACAGGAACAGCCTGGTGAGGTATTCCGCCTTGCCGGCGAAGCGTTTGCGGAGTTCGGGGTCCTGCGTGGCGATGCCCACCGGGCAGGTGCCCTTGTGGCATTTCCGCATGATGATGCAACCCAGGGCGACCAGTGCACCGGTCCCGAAGCCGAACTGCTCGGCCCCGAGCATCGCGCCGATGGCGACGTCGCGCCCGGTCTTGAGTTGGCCGTCGGTCTGCACGCGAATGCGGTCGCGCAGGCCGTTCATGACCAGCACCTGCTGGGTCTCGGCGAGCCCGAGTTCCCACGGACACCCGGCATGCTTGATCGACGAAAGCGGACTGGCGCCCGTCCCACCGTCGTAGCCGCTGATGAGCACCTCGTCGGCGTTGCCCTTTGCCACGCCGGCGGCGATGGTGCCCACGCCGACCTCGCTGACCAGTTTCACCGAGACCTTCACGCCCGGGTTGGAGCACTTCAGGTCGTAGATCAACTGGGCAAGATCCTCGATCGAATAAATATCGTGGTGCGGCGGCGGGGAAATCAGCGTCACCCCCGGCGTGGAGAACCGCAGGTTCGCGATTTCCTCGGTCACCTTATGGCCGGGAAGTTGGCCGCCCTCGCCGGGCTTGGCTCCCTGGGCGACCTTGATCTGCAGTTCCTTCGCGTGAGCGAGATAGTTCATCGTCACGCCGAACCGCCCCGAGGCGACCTGCTTGATCGCCGAGTTCTTCGAGTCGCCATTGGGCTCGGGCTCGTATCGCGCCGGGTCTTCCCCGCCCTCGCCGGTATTGCTCATCCCGCCGATGCGGTTCATCGCGATGGCCATGCACTCGTGGGCTTCCTTCGAAATCGACCCGTGGGAGATCGCACCGGTGCAGAACCGCCGGGCGATATTCTCGGCCGGTTCGACTTCATCGAGGGGAATCTCTTCGCCCTCGCCGATCTCGAACAGCCCGCGGAGGGTGCAGATCTTCCGGGCCTGCCTGTTGACCGCGTCGGCGTATTCCTTGTAAGCGATCGGGTCGTCGTATCGCACGGCGTGCTGCATCTTGGCGACGGTCGTGGCGTTCCACAGGTGAGATTCGCCGTCCAGCCGCAGGTGATAATCGCCGCCGAAGTCCAGCTCCAGTTCGCCGGGCTTGCGGGGCTGATAGCCCTGCTGGTGCATCTCGACGGCATCGCGGGCGAGTTCGTCCAGCCCGACCCCTTCGATGCGCGACGGCGTGCCGGTGAAGTACCGCGCGATCACGTCGGAGTTCAGACCGATCGCCTCGAACAGTTGGGCCGATCGGTAACTCCGCAGCGTGGAGATGCCCATCTTGGACATCGTCTTGAGGATGCCCTTTTTGACGGCAGTGATGTAGTTGTCGATCATGTCCTCGGTGTCCATCTCCTCACCGAGTTGCCCGCTTGCGAGCATGTCGTTCAGCGCGTCGAACGCCAGGTGCGGATTGATCGCGTTGGCCCCGAACCCACACAGCAGGCAGAAGTGCATCACCTCGCGCGGCTCGCCGGACTCGATCACGATGCCCGCCTCTCCCCGCAGCTTGCGATTGAGCATGCCATGATGGACCGCCCCGCACGCCAGCAGCGACGGGATGGCCGCTCGTTTCTCGGAGGCGTTGCGGTCCGAGAGAATCACCAGCGACGCGCCCTTGCGAATCGCGGACTCGGCGGCGTTGACCAGCTCATCCAGCCCGCGACGCAGCGCGTAGCCGGGGTCCGAGGTGCCCGCGTCGAACAAAGCGTCGACCGTGGCGACCTTGAAATCTTCCACGTTGGCGGCCCGGAGGCGCTGCATGTCCTCGTTGGTGAGAATCGGGTGAGAGAGCTTCAGTTGCCGACAGTGCTCGGGCGACTCCTCCAAGAGGTTTTTCCGCTTCCCGGTGAAGAGCATCAGGCTCATCACCAGCCCCTCGCGATACGGATCGATCGCGGGGTTGGTCACCTGGGCGAAGCGCTGCTTGAAGTAGTTGAACACGCTTCGCGCCTTGTCGGACAGCACCGCCAGCGGCGCGTCGTTGCCCATGGACCCGATCGGTTCCTGGGCGTCGATGGCCATCGGCTTGAGCAGCATGTCCATCTCTTCGCGGGTGTAGGCGAAGGATCGCATCCGCTGGAGCAGCACGTCACGGTCGAGGGGCTCGGGCTTGGCGGCGTTGAACAGCCCGCGCAGCTCGATGCGGTTCTGCTCGAGCCAGCGACGGTAAGGCTTCTGGCGGGAGATGCGGGCCTTGATCTCGTTGTCCACGATGATCCGCCCTTCCTCGACGTCCACGAGGAACATCTTGCCCGGCTGGAGTCGGCCCTTCTGTTGCACCTGGTCGGGCGGAAACTCCACCACGCCCACCTCGCTGCCGAGAACAACCAGGCCGTCCGTGGTGACGACGTACCGCGCCGGACGCAGACCGTTGCGATCCAGCGTACCGCCCAGCATGCGCCCATCGGTGAACACCATGGCCGCCGGTCCGTCCCAGGGCTCCATGATGGATGCGTGATACTCGTAAAATGCCCGCTTGTCGGCCGAGATGTGATAGGCCGCCCCGAACGCCTCGGGCACCATCATCATCGTCGCGTGCGGGATCGACCGCCCCGCCCGTACGAGCAGTTCGAGGCACTGGTCGAACTGCGCGCTGTCCGAGGCGCCCTCGGTAAGCACCGGGATCAGGTCGGTCAGGTCCTCGCCCAGCTCGGGGCATTTCATCTTCATCTCGCGGGCCCGCATCCGGTTGCGGTTGCCGCTGAGGGTATTGATCTCGCCGTTGTGGGCGACCATCCGGAACGGCTGAGCCAGTTGCCAGTTCGGGAAAGTATTCGTGGAATACCGCTGGTGGACCAGCGCCAAGGCCGTCTTCATACGCTTATCGCGCAGGTCCGGGTAATACCCGAACAGCTGCGGCGAGAGGAACATGCCCTTGTAGCAGATCGTTCGGCCGGACATGCTCACGACGTAAAAGTCCTCGGCCTTGCGGGGAAGCTTCTGGCGGACGAGCCCCTCGGCACGCTTGCGGGCCATGTAGAGCTTGCGTTCCAGGTCCTCGTCGGTGAGGCCAGCCCCGTCGATGAACATCTGTCGTACGGAGGGCTCTGCCGCCCGGGCCAGGTCGCCGAGGCAGTCCGGTTCGCCGGGCACGTCGCGCCAGGCGAGCACCTTCATGCCATAGTCGCTCACCGCCTGTTCGAGCAGACCTTCGCACGTGCGGCGGACTTCGTCGTCCTTCGAGTTGAACACCATCGCCACGCCGTAGCTGCCCGCCTCGCCAAGCGTTACACCGTCGGAGGCGAGCTCTTCGGCGAAGAACTCATGGGGAATCTGGAACAGCACGCCCGCGCCGTCGCCGGTGGATTCGTCGCTGCCGGCGGCGCCGCGATGCTGGAGGTTGAGCACGATCTGGTTGGCCAGCTCGAGGATCCTGTGATCCTTCTTGCCGGACATGTCCACAACGGCCCCCACGCCGCATGCATCATGCTCGTTTCGGACCTCGTACAGTCCACGGTCTTTGGGCCTTTGCATCATCGTCATAGTCTCGTCGGTGGTCCTCATAGTGGTGGGACCCGTCCAACGCGGGTTCCGCCTCGGTGGAGACGGAACCCGCGGGCAGGCTGAGTTCTGCTTTACGCCGGATCGTTTATTGTACCCCGATCAGAGGGCATCGCCAGCCGTAGATTCGGTTATATAGAACATCACCGACCCTAATAGCTGGGCCCGACCCGACATTCGCCGGTCGGTCGGCTACCGGACGAACAGCATCTCACGGTACGACGGGAGAGGCCAATAGGCATCGTCGACCGTGCCTTCGAGCTTGTCGGCCAACTCGCGCAGCTCGTTCATCGCCGCCAGGAGGGTGTCCCTCTGGTAGGTCGCGTGCTTCAGCGTGTCGTCCTCGGGTTCGCCCTCGATGGCCTCGCGCAGGGCAGCCGAGGCGTCCCGCACGTCGCCGATGGTCGAGGTCAGCTCGTTCAGCATCGTCGAGAGACGCCCGTCTTCCACGCCCACCTGCTTGGCGGCCAGCAGCGACTCGGCCAGGTCCTTCTGATGGCGGATCGCCGCGGGGATGACCATCGTGTTGACCATCATGCTGAGGGTCTCAGCCTCGATGTGGATGGCCGTGGCGTAGTTCTCCAGGAGGATCTCCTGGCGGGAGTGCAGCTCGCGCTCGGTGTAGACCTTGTACTTCGTGAACAGCTCAACGGACTCGTCGGCCGTCGCCAGCGGAATGGCGTCCACGCTGGTGGGCAAGTTCACCAGGCCCCGCTTCTTGGCTTCGGCGTGCCACTGCTCGCTGTAGTTGTCGCCCTCGAACAGCACGGGCTTGAACTCCTTGACCAGCTCGGGCAGCACCACCTGCAGCGCCTCATTGAGGTCGGCGGCGCCGTTGTCCAGTTGCTTCTCCAGCCGGGTGGCGATCTCATCGAGCGACTCGGCGACGATCGTGTTCAGCACGGTATTGGGCCCGGCGATGGACTGGCTGGAACCCACCGCGCGGAACTCGAACTTGTTGCCGGTGAAGGCGAACGGGCTGGTCCGGTTGCGGTCGCCGGCGTCGCGGGGAAGCTTGGGCAGCGTCGAAACGCCGATCTCGATATCGCCGCCGGTCTTGGAGCTCTTCGCCCCGCCGCCTTCGATCTGCTCCATGATGTCGTGGAGCTGCTCGCCGAGGAACACGCTGATGATCGCCGGTGGGGCCTCGTTGGCTCCGAGACGGTGGTCGTTGCTCGCGCTGGCGACCGTCAGACGCAGCAGCCCGCCATGGCGATGCACCGCCCGGGCGACCGCACAGCAGAACACCAGGAACTGGGCGTTGGCGTGGGGCGTGTCGCCGGGGTCCAGCAGGTTCTCGCCGTCGTCGGTGCAGATCGACCAGTTGTTGTGCTTGCCCGATCCGTTGATGCCCGCGTAAGGCTTCTCGTGCAGCAGGCAGGCGAAGTTGTGTCGGTCGGCCACCTTGCGAAGCATCTCCATCACGAGCATCTGATGGTCGGTGGCGAGGTTGGCCTGCTCGAACACCGGGGCGATCTCGTACTGCGACGGAGCCACCTCGTTGTGACGCGTCTTGATCGGAATGCCCAGACGCATCGCCTCGAATTCCATCTCGGCCATCATCGACAAAACGCGGTCGGGAATCGCCCCGAAGTACTGGTCGTCCAGCTCCTGACCCTTCGGCGGGCGGGCACCCAGCAGCGTTCGCCCGCAGTTGACCAGGTCCGGACGGGCGAAGTAGAAGTGCTTATCGACCAGGAAATACTCCTGCTCGGCCCCGATGGTGGTATGAACGCGATTGGTGGTTTCGTTCCCGAACAGCTTCAACACGCGCATCGCCTGGGTGCTCAAAGCGTCGATGGAGCGCAGCAGCGGGGTCTTCTTGTCCAGCGCGTCGCCGGCCCAACTGACGAACATCGTCGGGATCACCAGCGTCGCGCCATTGGGGTTTTCCAGGATAAAGGCCGGGCTGGTCGGGTCCCACGCGGTGTATCCGCGGGCCTCGAAGGTCACGCGCAGCCCGCCGGAGGGAAAGCTCGAAGCATCCGGCTCGCCGCGAACCAGCTCCTTGCCGCTGAACTCCGCGATCGCCCCACCCTCCGCGGTGGGCACGAGGAAGCTGTCGTGCTTCTCGGCTGTCAGACCGGTCATCGGCTGGAACCAGTGCGTGAAGTGGGTCGCGCCGTGTTCGGTCGCCCAGTCCTTCATCGCCACCGCCACCGCGTCGGCGATGTCCGAGCTGAGTTCCTTGCCCTCGCGCACCGTCGCCTGCAGGGCCTTGAAGACGGCCTTGGGCAGGCGCTGGCGGCGCTCTTCCTGTCCGAAGACGCACTCGCCGAAGACGTCCTTGATGGGCTTGGTGGTGTAGTCGATTCCGCTGGTCTCGGCCGTCCGGTTTGCGATCGCTTCGAGCGCCCGTTGCCGTGCGTTGTTCTGGCTCATCGGATGATACCTCTCTATGTGGCCCGCTGCCTTTTCCCGGACGCGCCGGAGAATACCCCCTGCCGTCGCGCGGGCGACGAGGCCGGGATGGCCTGGAATCCGTGGATCACGCGATCAAATGACGGACGCCGAGGCTCGTTTACGAGGACAGGGAGCGGGCACCGCCCGGGCAATCCTGCGCGAGGATGCGGAGGCATGGGGCCTTTTCCCTGGCCGATTGTCCGCCCCGTCGGCGGGGGCACTGCCTGAAACACCGTCCCATCGGCCAACCGGGCCCGGCCGGCGGCGAGGCGGGAGATGTGTCTCCCGCCCCGCCCGGTCCGGTTGGTTCAAAGACAGCCGGGGGACACCCCGAAGGGTACCACCCCGACTGCCAGGGAAAAGGACGGCTTCCCTCATCCGCGAAACGCCAGACAGACACGTTTCGCAGGGAAAACGAACACGGCGGAACAGCGAACCACGCGCCGCCCCGCCGGGGGCATCAGGGGATCAACTGTCGTAATACATCGCGAACTCGAACGGGTGAGGCCGAAGCGCCATCGGGTCCAGCTCTTCGGCACGCTTCCAGCCGATCCACGACTGGATCATGCTGTCGGTGAAGACGTTGCCCTTCTTGAGGAACTCGTGGTCGGCCTCGAGTGCGTCGATGGACTCGGCGAGATTGCCCGGAACCTTCGGGATCTTCGCCAACTCGCCGACGCTCAGCTCGTATATATTCTTGTCCAGCGGCTGACCCGGATCGATCTTGTTCTCGATGCCGTCCATCATCGCCATCAGCATCGCCGACCAGGCGAGGTAGCCGTTGGCGGTCGGGTCGGGGCAGCGGAACTCCAGCCGCTTGGCCTTGGGACTGTTGGAGTACATCGGGATCCGCACCGACGCCGAACGGTTGCGGGCACTCATCACCAGGTTGACCGGCGCCTCAAAGCCCGGGACCAGGCGGCGATAGCTGTTGGTGGTGGGCGCGGCGAACGCCAGGATCGCCGGGGCATGCTTGAGAATGCCGCCGATGCTGTAAATCGCCAGTTCGCTGAGTCCGGCGTACTGGTCGCCGGCCATCAGCGTCTGGCCATCCTTCCAGAAGGACATGTGGCTGTGCATGCCGCTGCCATTGTCCTCGAAGACGGGCTTGGGCATGAACGTCACCGTCTTGCCGTGCTGCCTGGCGACATTCTTGATGATGTACTTGTACCACATGAACTGGTCGGCCATCTTCGTCAGCTCGTCGAACTCCATGTCGATCTCGCCCTGGCCGGCTGTGGCGACCTCGTGGTGGTGGGCTTCGATCGAGATGCCCATGTCCATGAGGCGATAGACCATCTCGCCGCGGAGGTCGTGATACGTGTCGGTCGGGCTGACGGGAAAATACCCACCCTTGTAGGAGGGCTTGTAGCCGAGGTTCGGTTCTTCGAAGCGGGCCGAGTTCCATGCACCCTCGACCGAGTCGATCTGGTAGTAGCCGGTGTGCTGATTCTGCTCGAAGCGGACCTCGTCGAAGATGAAGAACTCCGGCTCGGGACCGACAAAGCAGGTGTCCGCGATGCCGGATTCTTTGAGATACGCAGCCGCGTTTTTGCAGATGGTCCGTGGGCACTTCTCGTACTCTTCACGGGTCTCGGGGTCGACGATGTTCGCCAGGACACTGACGGTGGGCTCGGCGAAGAACGGGTCCAAAGCGGCCGTCTCCGGATCGCAGACAGCCATCATGTCCGACTGGTGAATCTCCTGCCAGCCACGAATGGACGAACCGTCAAAGCCCAGACCTTCCTCGAAGATCTCCTCGCCGACCGTGGCGACGGGGTACGAGCAGTGCTGCCACGTGCCAAGCATGTCGCAGAACTTCAGGTCGATCATCTTGGCGTCGTGCTTCTTGCAGAAGTCGAAAAACTCTTTCGGTGTCATCGAACGGTGCTCCTTGGCCTGAGGTCATTCATTTTCCCACCAAGGCCGACGACCCGGCATCTGCAGGAAGGTCCCCGACCTTTTCCGTCTTTAGAGATGCACACTCCATGCCATTCCTTAACGAAGCAGTTTACTCTCTGCCATAAAACCATTTACAGGCATAACAAAAAGAGCACACCAGCCGCTCAATACGACAATATTGTCTTGTGTTGGGCATTCAACCTACATTCTTGTAGCTCCATGCCCCCCTGCCGCCGGATTTGACGTCGGCCGATAAGGCAG
>CAZYIH010000070.1:0-5157 GCA_964646915.1 uncultured Planctomycetaceae bacterium
CCCGGGCTTGTGTCGTTCTGACCGAGCTTGCGAGGGAGGAACGGAGCAACCCGGCAGCCAGGCAGGCGGAATTGTCCCAACCGGTGCGCCGACGGCCAACACGGCGGGCGTGGGCAAGGCGCTATGCGCCTTGGCGGTGTGGGTCTTAGGCTGCCTGGTCGGCGTGGAGGATGACCTGGTCGGGGTTTTCGCGGACCCACCTTGCCGCGATGGCAGCGAGGTCCGGGTCGAACTGCGTGCCGCTGCCCTGCTCGAGCTGGGCGACGGTCTGTTCGACGGTGAACGGGGCCTTGTAGCTGCGTCGCATGAGCATGGCGTCGACGGCATCGGCGATGGCGATGATCCGGGCCCCCAGCGGGATCTGCTCGCCGCGCAGGCCTTCGGAGTAGCCCGTCCCGTCCCACCGTTCGTGGTGGTAGCGGATCAGACCGGCCTCCTGGGAGAACATGGCGATGTTCTCGAGGATCTCGGCCCCGATGGCGGGGTGGCGACGGATGCGCCCGAACTCGCTGTCGTCCAGGGGGCCTGGCTTGGTGAGAATGCGGTCGGGGATGCCGATCTTCCCGGCGTCGTGCAGCATGGCGGCAGTCCGGATGCGTTCGGTCTCGCAGCGGCCCAGGCCCAGAAGATCCGCCAGTGCGACCGCGTAGTGGGCTACGTGCTCGCTGTGTCGGGAGGTGCAGGGGTCCTTGGCCTCGACGGCTTTGACCAGCGCGCCGACGGCTTCCAGACCGGCCTGGCCGGTGACCTGCTTCTGCTCGAGCGCCTTGGCGGCCCGCAGCGACAGGGCCGGCGCGATCCTGCCTTCCAGGGCGGCTTTGACGACCCGCGCCAATTCGCTGACTTCAAAGGGCTTGTGGATAAAGTCGTACGCGCCCGCTTCCAGCGCGCGGGCCAGGCAGCGGGACGATCGGATCCCGGTGATGAGGATCACGCGGCAATCGGGGTTGAGCTCCAGGGCGTCGTCGAGCAGTTCCAGCCCGGTGGCCACGGGCATCGACACGTCGGTGACGAGCACGTCGAACGTGTGGCGGTGCATGAGCTGGCGGGCGCGGATTGCACCATTGACGACGAGGCAGTTCAGGGCGCGTGCCTTAAGGCCCTCTTCCACAGCGCGGCCTAGACGCACGTCATCATCGACTACCAACACCCTGGGAAAGGCGTTCGACATTCACTTCCTCCTGATCAGCCCTCCGGCTGAATCCTCCGTTGCGGGGTTTCCGATCCCTGTATTCCATCGGTCCGACGCAGGCGATGCTTTAGCTGGCAAGGCGTCAGCCGGGAATGATCGACGTTTTCCGTAACCCCCATAACGCACTGCCATGGCAACGGATACAACACGCAGAGACGCCGAACGGTTACGATTTGCGCAGAAAATCGGCCCCGCGTGGCAGCGAGGCCGAGAGAGTACTGGTTGCGATGGGCATGCTGCCCGGGCGGTCAGTTGTTTTCCAGGAAGCCTTCGAGCTTCCGGGCGCGGACGGGGTGCTGCAGTTTGCGGATGGCCTTTGCTTCGACCTGGCGGACGCGCTCGCGGGTGACCTTGAAAATGCGGCCGACCTCTTCGAGCGTGTAGGTGTACCCGTCGCCGATACCGTAGCGGAGCTTGATGATCTCGCGTTCGCGGTAGGTGAGCGTCTTGAGGACCTCCTCGATGCGGTCCTTGAGCATCTCGGTCCCGGCCGACTCGATGGGGCTGTCGGCGGTCTCGTCCTCGATGAAGTCGCCGAAGTAGCTGTCTTCGCTCTCGCCCACGGGGCGATCAAGGCTGATCGGGTGGCGCGAGATTTTCATCACGCGCCGGGCCTCGGCGACACTCATTCCCGCTTCCTTGGCGATCTCTTCGATGGTCGGCTCGCGACCCATCTCCTGCACGAGGCGTTTGGAGATGTTCCGCAGCTTGCTCATCGTCTCGATCATGTGCACCGGAATGCGGATCGTCCGGGCATGGTCGGCGATGGCGCGGGTGATGGCCTGGCGAATCCACCACGTGGCGTACGTGGAGAACTTGTACCCGCGGCGGTACTCGTACTTGTCCACCGCCCGCATGAGCCCGGTATTGCCCTCCTGGATGATGTCCAGGAAGCTCAACCCGCGGTTGCGGTACTTCTTGGCGATGGACACCACGAGGCGCAGGTTGCCGGCAGAGAGGTCTCGCTTGGCCTGCTCGTAATCCTGAAAGACCTTCTGGATCGCCTTGATCCGCTTCTTGAGCACCTCGGGCGATTCGAGCACGAGGTCCTGCATGCCGTCGATTTCTTCCTTCATCACCTCGACGTCTTCAGGCGGGGTGTTGTTGTCGGGCGCGCGGCGGATCTCGCGTTGGATCTCCAGCATCTTGTCGGAGATGTGCTGGAGTTTCTTCATCAGCGGTTGAATGCGGCTGGTGCGCAGGGAGAGCTCTTCAACGAGCGTGGCGGCCCGTCGGCGTCGCTGCCACAGGGCGCGTTTGACCTTTCGCCGTCGGTTCTCGCTGAGCGACTTGTTCTTGAGCGTGTCCCAGTCCTTGCGGTTGCGTTCCATGATGGTCCGCAGCGTGGCGAGGTTGCCGGGCATCCGCTCGGTGATGACCTCCTTGGAGAGGTTCTCGGCGGTGGAGATCTTCATCGTCCGATCGAACGGAAGATCGCTCGCGTAGACCTGCGCGAGGATATCGACGGCCGACTGGATGGAGTAATCGCTCTCGAGCACGCGTCGGCGGAAGTGCATCCGCGTGGTTTCGATTTTCTTGGCGAGGGCGATTTCCTCGGCGCGCGTGAGCAGCTTGATTTCGCCCATCTGGGTGAGGTACATCCGCACCGGATCGTCGATGCGGCGATTCTCGCTTTCCAGCTCGGCGCCTTCCTTCTTGCTCTTTTTGCTCTTCTCGCCTTCCTCGCCTTCCTCGGAGAAGGGCTCGCGGGCGGCCGCCTCGGATTCATCGATCAGCTCGATCCCCAGCTCATCGATCGTCATGAGCAGGGCATCGAGGCGATCCGGGGACACCGCCTCGTCGGGAAGGTCCTCGTTCATCTCTTCATAGGTGAGGTACCCGCGCTGCTTGCCTTTATTAATCAGCTTTTTTACACTGGCATCCAACGGGTCGGACATCAGTCAGGACTCCTGCTGTCTGGGGGAAAAGGCTCACGCCTTCTCGTAAGTGTGTGAACTCTTGATTTTAGGCGGCCGCACTCCCCCATGTCAATCGGGCAACCGGGCACATTCCTCTACAGTTTATTCGGTTTCTCCGCCCGCCAAGCCGCATGACGGTTCATTTTCCGTCGATACTCCCGCCAAGCGATGCGGAAATCACATGATTCTCGGCAGTCTCCGCGGGTTGGCGCCCCGGGCGCTCTGCTCGACCCGCCGGAGGGCGTCGTCGTTGAGGCCCTGCTCCTTCAATCTACGCAGTTCGGCGTCGGATTGCCGGTGGGCCAGCACATCCAGCACGCCGCGGAGGGTGGCTTCGTTGTTGCCGCGACGTTCGCCGGCTTCACTGAGTTGCACGATCCAGCCGGCAGAGTCGGACAATTCCGGGTCGCCGAGCAACTCGTCCAACCGCAACGGGCCCCTCTCGCCGTGCGCCCAGAGGCGCTCGGCCAGCCATCGCAGGCGCGGCTCGGTAAAGTCTTGCGGGCGAACGCGTTCGGCCGCCTGGTCGAACAGCTCGGGCTCGGCGAGGATCACTTCCAGCAGACACCGTTCCGGCCCTGCCGTCGGCGCCTGGCCCTGGTAGTTGCCCTCGCCCGGCGCTGACCCGCCGCTGTGTCGCTGGATCCGCCGGGTGAGACGTTTCATCTGTTGCTGGAGTTCCGAGGCGGGTACGTTCAGGATATGCCCGATGTGCTGGGCGAGCTGCCCCCGCCGGACCTCGTCGATGGCGCCATACACCTCGCTGGAGGCCACCACGCGGAGGAAGTCCTCCACCACGCGCTGCCGGTCGGCGAGGTTCCCACCGGCCGCCCTGAACGCCGCCAACCGGCGGTCCCAGACGTACTGCAGGGCGTCCGGGGCGTTGTCGATCAGCTCGCCGAACGCCTCGATGCCCTCTGCCAGGCAGAAATCGCACGGATCCTTGCCTTGAGGAATCGTCGCCACCCGCACCTGCACCTGCTGGGCGAGGAAGGTTTCCAGCGCTCGCTCAGCGGCCTTCGTGCCGGCTTCGTCGGCGTCGAACACGAGTACGACGTCATCGGCGTATCGCGAGAGCAGCCGAACATGCCGCTCGGTCAGGGCGGTTCCCAGGGTGGCCACCACGTTCTGTGCGCCCAGTTGGATGGGCATCAGGGCGTCGAAGTAGCCTTCCACCGCGACGGCAGTGCCGCCGCGGACAATCGCGTCGCGCGCCCAGTTGAGGGCGTAGAGGTTGGCCGATTTGTCGAACAGCATCGTCTCGGGCGAGTTGAGATACTTGGCGTTGTCATCGGGGTCCATCGCCCGCCCGCCAAAGGCGATGCATCGGCCCATCGCGTCGTAAATCGGCAGGATCAGCCGATTGCGGAATCGGTCGTACACGCCGCCCTGGTTGCGTTGGGACACCAGCCCCGCCGCCAGCAGCATCCGCTCGGGAATCCCCTCGCTCCGGGCGGCCCGCGTGAGGCTGTCCCACTGGTCCGGGGCGAACCCCACGCCGAAACGGTCCAGCGATTCGTCCGTGAGCTTGCGCGAGTGGACGTAGTCCAGCGCCGCCTTGCCGGCGGGGCTCTTGAGCTGTCGACGGAAGAACGTCTCGGCGAATCCCATCACGGCCAGCAGATCGCTCTTGGATGGCTCGCCGTCCGGCCGACGCGGGCCGGCCGACGCCTCCGGCAGCCGAATGTTCGCCCGCTCAGCCAGGGCGCGGACCGCCTCGGGGAAAGACATTTTCTCGTACATCATCATCCACTGGAACACGCCTCCGCCGGCCCCGCACGCGAAGCATTTGAAGATCTGCTTGGTGGGCGTGACATACATCGACGGCGACTTGTCGTCATGGTACGGACACAGGCCGACGAACTCCCTGCCACGCTTCTTCAGGGCGACATACTGGGAGACCAGCTCGACGATGTCCGTCGCCTGGGCGACCTGGTTGATGAACTGTTCGGAAAACAGCGGCAATCGCCACCTCCACGCCCGCTGGTGGCGGGCGTTTCCTCTGCGTTGACTACATTCTACACACGCCGATCACTGCCTCGGCGG
>CAZYIH010000070.1:5257-7043 GCA_964646915.1 uncultured Planctomycetaceae bacterium
TCCGCCCAGTCGGCGGCACCCTCGACGTGTTTTCGGGCGTCGATCGCCTGGTTCACCAGACGGTCGGCGTCGGTGTTTTCTTCGCGACGAACGTGGCGGAATTCGCAGGAATCGAACCCGGCCTGCAACTGCTTGGCCTGCTCGTAGAGCGGTTTGAGGCCGGCGTTCTTCACGCGATATTGCCCGTTGATCTGCCGGACCAGCAACTGCGAGTCGCTCTGGAGGGTCACGCGGGAAGCACCCAGCCTGGAAGCCACCCTCAGCGCGCCGATGACGCCCTTGTACTCGGCCACGTTGTTGGTCGCCCGCCCGAGGAACAGCCCGCCCTCGAATATGGGCTGGTCGTCGGCGGCGTCCACGATAACGAACCCCGCGCCGGCCGGTCCGGGATTGCCCCTCGCCCCGCCGTCGGTGTGGATGATGACAGAAAGGTTTTGCTCACTCATGCCCGTGTCGCGTCCTTGCCAAAGAAGCCCGGCTTACACAAAAAAACCGCCCGGGGGCGGATCTCACGTCTTGGCCGGATCTTCGTCCATGTAGAGGATTCGGCCGCAGTTGTCGCACCGCCGGATCTCGTCGCGCATCCGCAGGGCGTTGGCATGCTCTGCCGTCAGGGCCATGTAGCAGCCTCCGCAGACGTAATCGTAGGGTGGCTTGCGTCCCATCACCTCCACCGGGGCCATCGCCTCGCCCTCGTACCGCTCGGCGATCCGCTCGAAGACCGTCATCACCTCCGGGGAGATACCCTCTGCCGCGGCGTCACGCTTCTTCTCCAGCTCGGCAACCATCGCCGAGAGCTTGTCGATCTCGGCTTGTGAGCTGGCCTGGATCGCCGCGAGCTTCTCCCGCTCGGGTTCGATCTTCTGCTTGACCTCGTCGGCCTGCTCGGTGACGGTTTCGGCTTCCTGCATCAGCGTGAGAACCTGCTCCTCCACGCCGGCGTTGTCGGCCTTGTGCGTGTTGATCTCCGTCAGCAGGGCCGCGTATTCCTTATTGGACTTGGCGTTGTTGAGCGCCTCGCGCAGATGGGAAATCTTCTCGGCCTTGCTTTTGAGCCCCAACTCCAGCGCGTCGGCGGACTTTCGGGCTTCCATCGCACGCGCGTGCAACGCGTCGTACTCTTCCTGCAATTTGTCGATCCGCCTCTGCTGGACGTTGACCGCATTCTGCCGACGTTTCAGCCGAGATCGTACCTGTGCCAGTTGACGCTCAATGTTCTGAAGCGTCAGCAACGCCCCGAGATCCGTATGCATTCACAATCCTCTTCTTCACTTGTCAGAGCAACTTGAGTGTAGCGCTTCATTATGGACCGATCCGGGCGAAACTTCAACCCCGCTCCCATCCATTTTCCCCGGCGAACACGCCCCACCTGCTGCCCAAAGAGGCAACGTCATACAGAAACGCCACTTACGCCACCGGTAAGCCAACCTTTCGCCCACAACCCGACGCTATCGGTCCTCCTCGACCAGCGTCGTCTTGTCATATGGAATCCCCGCGCGCATCCAGTCGCGCATGCCCCCGCCCAGCACATACACCTTCTCGTACCCCAGCCGGGCCATCTGCTTCGAGGCCTTCCGCGTCCGTCCGCCCGTCGAACAGTACAGCAGCACCGGCTGATCCTTCCTGGGCCGACGCCCCTGGTTGATCTGCGGGTACAGCTCCGCCCCGCCCAGCCAGTCGGCCAGCAGATGATGCGGAACCATCGCGCTGCCCGAAATGCGGTAGTAATCGAACTCCCATTTGTGGCAGACGCTCAGAACGAACAGGTCGTCCTCCCCCTCGATCA
>CAZYIH010000070.1:7143-13374 GCA_964646915.1 uncultured Planctomycetaceae bacterium
TCCAGCATTTCGACTCTGCCGGAGGCGTTGGCGTCGGGGTTGCCCTTGTCGGCCATGTAGGTTTTGAGGTCTTCGAGGGAGACGTCGCCGGCTTCGATCTTCGCGCCGATTCCGCTGTCCCAACTGCTGTATCGCTGCTTGACGAAGTCGCTGAGTACGCCGTCGGCCCGGATGGCTGCGGCGATCTTCAGACCCCGGGCGAAGGCGTCCATAGCGCCGATATGGGCGTGGAAGAGGTCCACCGGCTCGATGCTTTCGCGCTGCACGTGGGCGTCGAAGTTCAGTCCGCCGGTGGTGAACCCGCCGCCCTTGAGAATGCTCAGCATCGCCGCCGTCGTGTCGTACAGGTCGGTGGGGAACTGATCGGTATCCCAGCCCAGCAGCAGGTCGCCGCGGTTGGCGTCGACCGAGCCGAGCATGTCGTTGGCCACCGCGAATTCCAGCTCGTGCTGGAAGCTGTGCTGAGCGAGTGTGGCGTGGTTGGCCTCGATGTTGAGCTTGAAGTGCTCGGTGAGGCCGTACTTGCGGAGGAAGCCCAGGACGGCTGCCGCGTCGAAATCGTACTGGTGCTTGGTGGGCTCTTTGGGCTTGGGCTCGATGTAGAAGGGCCCGTCGAAGCCGATTGCCTTCTTGTGCTCGACGGCCAGGTGTAGCAACTTGGCCAGGTGGTCCAGTTCGCGACCCATGTCGGTATTCAGCAGGCTTTTGTAGCCCTCCCGGCCGCCCCAGAAGACGTAGCCCTGTCCGCCGAGTTCGTGGGTGACTTCGATGGCCTTGGCGACCTGTGCCCCGGCGTATGCGAACACGTCGGCATTGCAGCTGGTGCCCGCCCCGTGCATGAATCGGGGGTTCGCGAACAAACACGCCGTCCCCCACAGCGGGGTGATGCCCGTTTCTTCCTGCTTCGCCTTGAGAAGCTTGACGATCTCGTCGAGGTTCCTGCAGCTGTCGGCGAAAGTCTCGCCTTCGGGGGCGACGTCCCGGTCGTGGAAGCAGTAGAACTGCAGCCCGAGCTTCGAGCAGAACTCGAACATCGCGTCGACCTTGTTGCGGGCCGATTCCATCGGGTCGGCGACGTTCCAGGGCATGATGCGCGTCTCTGCGCCGAACGGGTCGGCCCCGCCGTTGCACAGCGTATGCCAGTACGCCCCTGCGAAGCGCAACTGGTCGGCCATCGTCTTGCCCTCGACGACCTCCTGGGGGTTGTAGTGCTTGAAGGCGAGGGGGTTCTTCGAGTCCGGGCCTTCGTACTGGATTTTGTCAACGCCCTGGAAGAAATCGGCCATGGTGCTCTCCTGTCTGCTGGATTGGGTTCTGTGTAGTGCGGGCCGCCGTTGGGCGTCTCCCGGGGCCGAATTGTACCGCGCCCGATGGGGGATGCAAGATATCGGCACGCGGCCGCCCGTTCCGTTCGCGACCTGATTCTGGGGTGGTCCATCAAACAACCGCTCTCCCTTTGGTGGAGCTCGGCCCGAAGGGGCCGTGCTACGGGATGCGGTCTATCCCCCACCTTACGGTGGGGGTTCCCTCGGATGGTTTTTCCTGGGTCAGAAAGGCACCGGCGTGGGGACACGCCTGTGGCACCCGATATTCGGAATAATTCGCAGCCGTAGAGCGCACCATCGCCAGACAGGCGAGACGCCCGTCGTACTTAGGAACAGAGATGCTTTTCAGCCCCCCCGCCTGCCATGGAGGATTCTCCCATGGGTCAGGGGAGCAGGTCGCACAGGAGAATACACCTCGCCCCCATTGGGAACGCCCTTCCGGAGCGATAGTGTACTAATGGCTCGAAAGGGATCATTCAGGATCTGGATCGATCCCAGCCGGGCATGCCAGGCTGGCGGGCACCTCCGGGTGTCGCCGCCGGCCCGGCCTTTGAGTTGCAATGAGTTTTGAAAGACACAACGGTTCCAGGAGGACCACCATGCTTGTGAATGAAGCAATGACACGAAGTCTTGACCGTATCGATGCCGCCGCGACGCTGAAAGAGGCCGGGATGGCCATGGACAAGAACGATGACGGCGCCTTGGCGGTAGTCCGCGACGGCGACATCATCGGCGTAGTGACCGACCGTGACATCGTCATACGCGGTGTCGCCAGCGGCGCGAACCCCGATGACATGCAGGTCGAACACGTGATGAGCAAAGAGCCCATCACCTGCCGCTTCGACAGCGACCTGGAAGAGGCCGCCAAAACGATGGAAAGCAAGAAGGTCCGGCGATTGATCGTCAAGGACAGCAACGATCTGCCCATCGGACTGATTTCCGTCGGTGATATTGCCGCCAATGCCGGCGACGAAGAACTTACCGGCGAAGTAATGCGGTCCATCTGTCGTGCCGGCTGAGAACGGTACAATAGCAACCCATTCCAGTGTCGGCTGAGATGCCGACTTGGCCGGGTCTGAACGGATCGGTCGATCCTGGGACCGACTTCGATCCCGCCGGACCCGAGTTTGGGGGCGCGCCCGCACCCATGCTGGTGCGTGGCAACGCCCACAGGCGAGTCGCGCCTGCCCGCGCGTCTCGCCTTCTCTATGCGCTTCGCCCGGACCACCCGCAACCCGACGGCCGGCAGGGTGTTCAAGGGAGGCCGCTTGTGGTATAAAGCGGGTATCCTGTCCGGAGGTCGTCATGAGCCAACGTATTCTGCTTTCTGTCGCAGTCCTGTCCCTGTCTGTCGCCTTCGCGTCGGCCGACGAGCCGAACGTGGTAGCGGCCGGTTTCCTGGGGTCGACCGGCGATGACGTGATCGAGGGCGTGGCGATCGCCTCCGACGGATCGATCTACGTCGTCGGGAACACCGCCGCCCAACTCACGAGAAAACACGTCCTCACCGAGTTCCATGACGCCCTGGGCACCGTCGAGGAAGGCTGGGGCTATTCCCATGGCTTCGTGGCGAAGATCTCCGCCGACGGACGAAAGATTCTGGCGATCCGCCCATTCTCCAAAGGCGCAGCCAAGCTGACCACCGTGGCCGTCGGCGATCGCAGCGTATACATCGCGGGCTACGGCGGGGAGGGGCTCGCCAAGGTCCTCCAGGGCGGCGGCGGGCTGATGACCTCGTTCGACGGTCGGCTGGGGCATCGGGGCAAGAAGGTGGCCTACCCGATGGAACACCACTCGGACCCGGATTTCTCCAAAGCCAACGATCAGCGAGGTCTGCCGTTCGTGCTGCGATTGACCGGCGACCTCTCTGCCGTCACGGGCGGGACGCTGCTGGAAGGCTGGCAGAGCGTGTGGCATGTTCCTCGGCCGCTGGGGGAGGACTGGCATCAGCCGGTCGGACTGGCGGTGTTGAGCGGCGGGGACGTGGTGGTCTCCCACGACGGCGGGTTCAACCGCTTCGACGTCAGCGGACGCTTCGAGCAGTTCTACTACCTCGCCGACGGACTCTCCCGCCTCAGCGGCGACCTCACCAGACGCCGATGGAAGAAAGACCTCTACCTGCCGCACATCGCCCCCGGGAACCTTCGCGAACACCTCTTCGGGCGGCGACGCTGGCTTCAGCCGGCGCCGAAAGACTGGCCCCATCCCACCGCCGGTCAGACACGCATCCTCCGCCTGCGAACCGACGCGAAGGACAATATCTACATCGCCGGCTACTCGCCCAGCCGAACCAGCGGCGAGCCGTGGTGGACGCCGTTCCTGATCCGCTTCGATGGGGACGGCAAGCGGACCGGCGCGGTCTATACCACCGACCCGATGAGCGGCAAAAACGGCCGGCTGCACGGCGACGTAGCCGACTCGTGCGTGCGAAGCGTAAACGTGGACGCCAACGGGAATATCCTGGCGGCCACCATCTCCGACGGCGGCAACAGCGTCCTTCGGAAATCGCCCACCGACTACACCAAGTGGCCGATCACGCCCGACGGCCGAAAGATCGACCTCGGCGTGGGGGGCTTCCGCGGGCGAACGTTGTTCTGGGGGCCGATCGTCCGCATCGACGGCAAGACGCTCAAACCCCTCGGCGGGCAGGCGATTCACGGACGGGGCAAGCAACGCGTGACCCCCGCTTGGGCGGTGGACATCGCACCCCTGCCCGGAGGAAGCAGTATCGCTGCGGGACGCTACAGCGTGGGCTTCCCCGTGACGCAGAAGACCTGGGCGGGCGCAGCCGCCCCAGCCACCGACCGCCTGGCGACCAATCGCCGCTCGACGCCGGTGAACAACGCGTGGATCCGCGTGCTCGGCCCGACGATGAAAACACGCTTCAGCGCCGGCCTGCCCGACCTGCTGCCGCGAACGATCGCCACCCAGGGCCGACGGGCGGTCATCGTCGGGCGGGCACTGTCGGCCAAGCCACCCCGTACAGACAAGCCATTCCGCCCGCACGCCGGGCGATCCGACGGCTACGTGCTCATTCTCGACATTCCGGAGAACCCCTCACCATGATGCCCATAAAATCGAACATCGTGCCGGCGATACTCGTGCTGTCTGTTCTGGGAGGCGCCTCGATGGCAACCGCCGAAGACTGGAAGACCGAAGCGAATCGAAGAATCGAAAAAGTGCGGAAAGGCGATTTCACGCTGAGGTGCGTAGGGCCCGACGGCAAACCCATCACCGGGCAAACCATCCGCATCCGCCAGACCGCCAGCCGCTTTCTGTTCGGCATGTGCATCACGGGCGATCCGGACTCCAACGAGCCGAACGAGAAGAAGTATTTCTCGTTCATCCGCAAGCACTTCAACTCGGTCGTGCTGGAGAACCACATGAAGTGGTACGCCACCGAGAAGAAACGCGACCAGCTCACCTACGAGCGGGCCGACGCACTGACCAACTGGGCCTTGGCCAACGAGATGAAGATCCGCGGGCATTGCCTGTTCTGGTCCAAGCGGAAGTTCGTGCAGGACTGGGTGCAGAAGCTCCCCAAGGACGAGCTGCGCGAGGAGGTCGTCGAACGTCTCAACACCATCGTGCCGAAGTACCGCGGCAAGGTGGTCTGCTGGGACGTGAACAACGAGATGCTCGACGGATCGTTCTACAAGGACCGTCTCGGGGCATCCATCCGCGAGGACATGTTCACGATCGCCCACAAGCTGGACCCCAACGCCGGGCTGTACACCAACGAATACGGCGTGCTGTGCAACGACAAGAAGATGAACCGCTACATCCAACTGGTGCGTCGGCTGCAGCGGGGCGGCGTGCCGGTCACGGGCATCGGCATCCAGGAGCACGCCAGCGAGCGGTTCGTAACCAGCACCGAGACCGACCAGGACGACCGACCCGAACGCAAAGGCAGCGGGGCGCTGATTCCCTCGGAGGTCTGGCGTCGGCTGGACAAATTCGGCAAGCTGGGCCTGCCGATCCATCTGACGGAAATCTCTTCGCGCACGAAAGACCAGCAACGCCGGGCCGACACGCTGGAAGCGTTGTTCCGCGTGGGATACGCCCACAAGGACGTCGATGCGATCCTGCTGTGGGGATTCTGGGCGAAGCGTCACTGGCTGGGTGCCGACGCCGCCCTGGTGGACAAAGACTGGACCCTCCTGCCGGCCGGCGAGCGGATCAGCAACCTTCTGCTGAAGGAATGGCGCACCAACGCCAGCCGAAAGAGCGGCGAGAAAGGCGATGTCGAGTTCCGCGGCTTTCATGGGACCTACAAGCTGACCACCACCGCTGCCGATGGCACGCGCCTGGCTGCGACGGTCCGCCTCGGGCCCAAGCGCCGCACCGCCACCGTGCGATTCGCCGCGAAATAGCCCCCTCCCCGGAGACCGTCGTGGACCTGCAGCACCGACAACCCGAGCCCGAGCTGATGGACGACGACGCCGAGGCCGCCGCCTACGCCGAGGCGGATTTCGCCGAGGTCAACGAAGCCTTCGTCGATCGGCTGATCCAGCTCGCCGAGGACAGCCACCCGCCACTGCGGGCGTTGGATCTGGGCGCCGGCCCGGGGGACATTCCCATCCGACTCTCCCTCAGAGCCACCGGCTGGGTGGTTACCGCTGTGGACGACGCACCGGCGATGCTGGCGATCGCCCAGGCCGACCTGGCCCGGCGAGCCCCCGCAGCCGCGGTGCGGTTTGTCCGGGCCGACGCGAAAGACCTGCCCTTCCCGGACAAGTCCTTCGACGTGATCTTCTCCAACAGCATCCTGCACCACATCACCGAGACCGGCGTATTCTGGGGCGAGCTGAAACGCGTTGCTGCCGATGGTGCTTTGGTATTCCTGCGCGACCTGGCCAGACCCGCGACGTCGACCATGGCGGCCGACCTGGTGGCTGCGCATGCC
>CAZYIH010000071.1:0-13254 GCA_964646915.1 uncultured Planctomycetaceae bacterium
GGGACCGGACGGGGCGGATTCCCCCTGCATTTTGCCACCCCGAATGTCGATGTGTGGTTTATGATGAGCGGTCGTTACGGTAGCGGACAGGTCCCGGCGTCGCTCGCTCGGGTCCATAACAGGAGCAATTTCCATGTGTGGAATCGTTGGATACATCGGGGCCAAGAAGGCCCGGCCCATTCTGTTTGAAGGTCTCAAGCGGCTGGAGTATCGCGGATACGACTCGGCCGGTGTGTGTTTGCGGGATGACAACGGGTTCGTGATTACCAAAGCCCCCGGCCGCGTTGCGGGGGTGGAGAAGATGGCGGTCGACGCCGACGTCGGCGGCCAGAGCACCGTGGGCATTGCCCACACCCGCTGGGCGACCCACGGCGAGCCGAACCAGGTCAACGCCCATCCGCACACGGACGATTCGGGCAAGATCGCCCTGGTCCACAACGGGATCATCGAGAACTACGCGACGATCAAGCAGTTCCTGATCAACGAAGGGCACGAGTTCACCACCGACACCGACACCGAGGTGCTCGCCCAGTTGATCGGCGAGTTCTACAACGACGGCGCCGAGACGCTCGAAGAGGCCGTCCAGCGGGCGCTGAAAGAGGTCACCGGAACGTACGGCATCGTCGTGATGGCGTCCGACGACCCGGACAAGCTCGTGGTCGCCCGCAAGGGCAGCCCGCTGATTATCGGCGTGGGGCTGGACGAATACGTCATCGCCTCCGATGCGTCGGCCATCCTCGAACACACCGCCAACGTGATTTACCTCTCGGACAACGAGATGGCCGTCATCACCCGCGATGGGATGCGGAGCACGACCGTTGATAACGTCCCGATCTCCAAAGAGGTCGAGGAAATCGAATGGACGCTCGAGGAGATCGCCCGCGGCGGGTACGAGCACTTCATGCTCAAGGAGATCATGGAGCAGCCCGAGTCGTTGCGGCAGTGCATGTCCGGGCGGATCGACCTCTCCGAGATGCGCGTGCAGCTGGGCGGGCTGGAAAAGGTCGCCCGGGAGTTTTCGCAGGTGCGGAGGCTGGTGATTACCGCCTGCGGGACGGCGTGGCACGCGGGGTTGGTGGGCGAGTATCTCTTCGAGGAGTTCGCAAGGCTGAGCACCGAGGTGGAATACGCCAGCGAGTTCCGCTACCGCAACCCGATTGTGACCGAGCGCACGGCGAGCCTGGTGATCAGTCAATCCGGCGAGACGGCCGACACGCTGGCGGCGCTGCGCGAGAGTCAGGAGAAGGGCGCCCTGTCGCTGGGCATTGTCAACACGGTCGGCAGCACGATCGCCCGGGAGTCCGACGCGGGGGTGTACCTGCACGTCGGGCCGGAAATCGGCGTTGCCTCCACCAAGGCGTTCACCGGGCAGGTGGCCGTCGAGGCGCTGATGGCGCTGATGCTCGGGCGAAAGCGACATATGGCACAGTCCACCATGACCGACTACCTGGTGGCGATGAACGAACTGCCCGATAAGGTCGAGCACGTGCTCCAGCAGGCCGATACCATCAAGGAAATGGTGGACCATTACGTGGACTTCGACAACTGGCTGTTCCTGGGTCGGGGTTACCAGTACCCGGTGGCGATGGAAGGCGCGTTGAAGCTCAAGGAAATCAGCTACATCCACGCCGAGGGTTTGCCGGCCGCGGAGATGAAGCACGGGCCCATCGCCCTGATCCACGACGGGATGCCCGTGGTGTTCATCGCGCCCAAGTGCGAGACCTACGACAAGGTCGTCTCGAATATCGAGGAAGTCCGCGCTCGCAAAGGCCGCGTGATCGCGGTGGCCACCGAGGGCGATACGAACATCGCCAACTACGCCGACCACGTCGTCTACGTCCCCGACGTGCCGGTGCCCCTCCAGCCGATCCTGACGGTGGTTCCGCTGCAACTGCTGGCGTACTACGCTGCCGTCGCTCGCGGCTGCAACGTGGACAAGCCCCGCAACCTTGCCAAGAGCGTCACCGTCGAGTAAGCTCATCCAGCGCTGCAAAACACCATCCGGGCGCCCGGGTCGAATGTCGACTTCGGCGCCCGGCTTGTTTTTCGTCACGGGAGATGCCCCATGTGGATTGCCGGATTTGCCGATGAAGCCGCCGATTCCATCGAAGGTCAGATCGAAGTCCTCCGCGAGTTGGGCTGGTCGCACATCGAGCTGCGCAAGATCGACGGCAAGAAGCTCCACGAGGTGGACGACGCCGCCTTCGAGCACGCCCTCGATGCGCTGCGGGAAGCGGGCATTTCCATACCGGCAGTGGGGTCGCCGTTGGCCGACGGCAGGTCGTCGGTCGAGGACCCCATCGAGACGACGTTGGAAAAGGCGGCCGTGGTGGTTCGGCGCGTGCAGGCGAGCGGTGCGAAGCTGGTCCGCGTGATGAGCTACCCGGTGCTGAAAGGTCGGCCGTTGGAGCAGCAGCAGTTCCAGGAACGTGTCCGTCGGCTGAGAGTGCTCCGCGATCTGTTCGCGGAGATCGGCGCGGTGATGGTGCACGAAAACTGCGGCAATTACGGCGGGATCGGCCCGGAGGCGACACGCCGGTTGATCGAGGCAGTGCCCGGTATGGAGCTTGTGCTGGACACCGGCAACGCCCCGGTGGTGCTGGGCGAGTGGAACCCGGACGACCCCTGGCCGACGGACTGGGCGTGGCGGTTCTACTCCCAGTTGAAGGACCATATCCGTCACGTGCACATCAAGGAGTTCCGTTACGACCGCTCGGCCCACAAGAGCGAGACGGTGTTCCCGGGCGAGGGCGAGGGTTCGCTTCGGCGGATTCTGGCGGATCTGCGGCAGCGGGGGTACGACGGCGGGTTCACCATCGAGCCGCACCTGCGGTTCAAAGGCGATGAATCCCAGCGCCGGCCGGTGTTCATTGAGTATGGCCGACGGTTCGAGGCGATTTTGCGCGAGACGGGCTGGGACGTGTGATCGCCCCGGTCGGCACGGATCGCGGGCCCCGTGTGCGATGCTGATCGCCTGCCCGATCGGCGTGGCGGTGTTTTCGGGTGTTGTTTTTGTGGAAAACCATTTGACAGGTTTTTTCAAGGCTGTATTATGATCGATCTGCCTCGCGGCCACGCTTTCTGTCTACCCTTAAGCGGGCGTCGGACGTGGCTTTGCGGACAGGGCTGATGGCGGGATGAACTTCCGCTGCTGTAGCTCAGTGGTAGAGCGCGTCCTTGGTAAGGACGAGGTCATGGGTTCGACCCCCATCAGCAGCTTGGTATGCAAGCAGGACCCGGTTTCCGGGTTGCAGGTCGTCGGGCCAGGGTGGCTCGCAGCGGCAGCTGAGCTGTGTTTGGTTTAGTAAGCAACTTGCTTCGAGAACGGATCAGAAAGAGGAGCATAGAGAATGGCCAAGGAAGTATTCGAACGAACCAAGCCACACGTCAACGTTGGCACGATCGGTCACGTTGACCACGGCAAGACGACGTTGACTTCGGCGATCATGCACGTGCAGGCCTCCAAGGGCCTCGCCGCCGCCAAGAGCTACGACGAAATCGCCAAGGCGTCCGAGTCGCAGGGACGTCGCGACCCGACAAAGATTCTGACGATCGCCACCGCGCACGTCGAGTACGAGTCGGACAACCGTCACTACGCTCACGTGGACTGCCCCGGTCACGCCGACTACGTCAAGAACATGATTACCGGTGCCGCCCAGATGGACGGGGCGATTCTGGTGGTCTCCGCCGCCGACGGACCGATGCCCCAGACACGCGAGCACGTCCTGCTCGCCCGTCAGGTCAACGTCCCGAAGCTGGTGGTGTTCCTCAATAAGGTCGACCTGGTCGACGACGAGGAACTGCTCGAACTGGTCGACCTGGAAGTCCGCGAACTGCTGAGCAAGTATGACTTCGACGGCGACAACGCCGCGGTCATCAAGGGCTCGGCCACCAACGCCATCGCCGACCCCGAGGGCGAAGGCGGCCAGTGCATCCAGGAGCTGATGGACGCCCTGGACGCCGAGATCCCCGAGCCCGAGCGTGAGACGGACAAGCCCTTCCTGATGCCCATCGAGGACGTCTTCTCGATCAAGGGTCGCGGAACGGTGGGAACCGGGCGCATCGAGCGCGGCAAGGTCAACATCGGCGACAAGGTGCAGGTCGTCGGGTTGGGTGATACGCGCGAGACGACCATTACCGGCGTCGAGATGTTCAACAAGACCATGAACGAAGGACAGGCCGGCGACAACGTCGGTTGCCTCCTGCGTGGCGTCGAAAAGGACGACCTGGAGCGTGGTCAGGTCCTGGCGGCCCCGAACAGCATCACCCCGCACATGAAGTTCAAGGGCGAGGTGTACGTGCTGACGAAGGAAGAGGGCGGGCGACACAGCCCGTTCTTCACCGGCTATCGCCCGCAGTTCTACTTCCGTACCACCGACGTGACCGGCACGATCAAGCTGCTGGGCGGGGCTGAGATGTGCATGCCCGGCGACAACGTCGAAATGGAAGTCGAGCTGCTGAACACCTCGATCGCCATGGAGCAGGGCCTGCGTTTCGCCATCCGCGAGGGTGGACGAACCGTCGGTGCCGGCGTCATCACCGAGATCATCGAGTAGGACGGAGAGACGACCCATGGCCAAATCGAAGGCCAGAGAATACGTGTGGTTGCAGTGCACGCACTGCAAGTCCCTCAACCATCGCACCGAGGTGCGGGTGCAGGGCGGCGTCCCGAAACTGGAGCTCAAGAAGTATTGTCCCAAAGATCGCTGCCACACGGTTCACAAGATCAAGAGGAAGTAAAACTGGATCAGCCGACGGCGGCAGGTGATGCCTGGATGGGCTCTCTGTCGCCGTCGGTTGACGTACACGGCAGTAGCTCAATTGGCAGAGCAGCGGTTTCCAAAACCGCAGGTTGGGGGTTCAAGTCCTCCCTGCCGTGGTTTGGGAAAGCCTCTGACCGGTGTCTCGCGCTGTTGAGCGGGGCGATGCACGCACGAAGGATTCGCGACCTTGAAGATCGAGATCTACAAGAAGAACCAGGGCCGATACACCCGCGGCGTCACGTTTCTGGCGGTGGTGGGAATTGCCTTGGCCGGTGCGTACGTTCTCAGCGAGCAGCTGGCGGCGATGTCGGCGTATCTGCAGTACGGCATTCCCGTGCTGGTGGCCGCCGCGATTGCCGCGGTGACGTTCTGGTTCGTGAATCGGCCGCGGTCGGCGGATTTCCTCATTGCCACCGAGGGCGAAATGAAGAAGGTCTCCTGGAGCAGCAAGAAGGAGATTTTCGGCTCGACGAAGGTGGTGATCGTCACCGCGTTCATTATGGCGGCGATCCTGTTCGGGGCCGACCAGGTCTTCATCAACCTGTTCCGCGCCTTGAACGTGGTAACCTACTGAGTTGAGTACATCCGCAAGGAGCAGCGCCGACATGGCCAGACAGTGGTACGTACTTCGCGTCGCTTCCAACAAGGAAGAGAAGGTACGGGAATCGCTCGATCGAAAAGTGAAGATCGAGGGTCTCGAGGAAAAGATCGGTCAGATCCTCGTTCCCACCGAGCGCCGCCCGGCCCCGCGGGGACGCGGATCCAAGAAGTTCGTCGATCGAAAGATGTACCCTGGCTATGTCTTCGTGGAAATGGACCTCGACGAGGACGGCAAGATCGGCGAGGACGCCTGGTTCCTCATCAAGGAAACCACCGGCGTGGGCGATTTCATCGGGTCGGCCGGTAAGCCCACCCCGATGGCCGAGGAAGATGTCCGCAAGATGCTCATGCAGGTGGAGAAGGCCGAGGAAGGCGCCCCGCTGTCGGTGGACTTCACCAAGGGCGAGCAGGTCAAGATCAAGGAAGGCGCGTTTGAGAACTTCGAGGGCACCGTCGATGAGGTGATCCCCGAAAAGGGCCTGATCCGTGTGATCGTGACGATTTTTGGCCGACAGACACCGGTCGAACTGGAATACTGGCAGGTGGAGAAGTCCTGAGCGTCGGTTGACGCCGGAGTTTTCGCCCCCGTGGCGGCTTGCCGCCCACCCCGAACACCCTCAAGCAGACGAGAAATATCATGGCCAAGGAAGTCGTAGGAATGATCAAGTTGCAGGCCCCCGGCGGGCAGGCAACCCCCGCGCCGCCGATCGGCCCGGCGTTGGGTCAGCACAACGTCAACATCGGGCAGTTCGTCTCGCAGTTCAACGAGGCGACCAAGGATCTGGGCGGGATGCCGGTTCCGGTGGAGATCTCGGTCTACGCCGATCGCTCGTTCAGCTTCATCGTCAAGAGCCCGCCGGCTGCGATCCTGCTGAAGGAGGCCGCCGGAATCGAAAAAGGCTCGGGCGTCCCGAACAAGGACAAGGTCGGCACGGTCAGCTGGGATCAGTGCAAGCAGATCGCCGAGCGGAAGATGAACGACCTGAACGCCTTCGACCTCGAAAACGCCGCAGCCATCATCGCCGGGACCGCCCGCAGCATGGGCATCGTCGTCGAGAAGTAGAGAACCATTCATTCTCCGCGCGTCCTGCCCGGACGCTGCAGAGCCAACCGGGCGCCACGTGGCGCCGGGCCTGACCACGGGCCTGACCAGCAGTGGGAGCACGGGCGGGGTTCCGACCCGCCGCGCGAAAGGATCAAACCATGGGCAAACGAAGCAGACGGTACGAAGAGGCCGTCGAGAAAGCTCCGGACCCGCGAGAGAAGGTCTCCCTGGAAGAAGGGGTCAAGGCACTCAAATCGCTACCGGCGCCGAAGTTCGACGCGACGGTCGAGTTGGCGATGCATCTGGGCATTGACCCACGCCAGGCCGACCAGGCCCTGCGCGGCGGGTTCTCCTTCCCACACGGAATCGGCAAGACCATGCGGGTGATCGCCTTCTGCGAGGGCGACGAAGCCGAGCAGGCCAAGGCCGCCGGTGCCGTAGAAGCGGGCCTCGATGAACTGGTTGAGAAGGTGCAGGGAGGCTGGACGGACTTCGACGTCGCCCTGGCCAAGCCCTCCACGATGAAGAACGTCTCCCGCCTGGGTCGCGTGCTGGGCCCCCAAGGCCTCATGCCCTCGCCCAAAGCGGGTACGGTGACCGACGATATCGTAACGGCTGTCCAGGAATTCTCCGCCGGCAAGGTGGAGTACCGCAACGACGATGGCGGAAACCTTCACGTCCCGGTGGGCAAGCGAAGCTTCGACGAGAAGCAGCTGGTGGAGAACATCCGGTCGTTCATCGACCTGGTCAGGCGTCTTCGCCCGGCCAGCGTGAAGCGGACCTACATCCAGAAGGTCGCGATCTCAAGCACGATGAGCCCGTCGATCCAACTGGACGTCGTGTCCCAGCCCAAAAAGCAGACATCCTGAGGGGGGGAGTAAACCATGAGCAAACCAGTCAAACAACTGATCCGCAAAGAGCTCGCAAGCCGCTTCGACGGGCTGACCAGCCTGGCGATCTGCGGGCTGACGGGCATCGACGCCATCACCACCAACACCATGCGAGGGCGCCTTCGTGAGAAGGATATCCGCCTGACGATGGTGAAAAACTCCGTCGCCCGCCAGGCGTTCCGCGACGTTGGCATGGAGGAGGCCGTCGACCTGCTGGATGGCCCCTGCGCCGTGGCGTACGGCAGCGACAGCATTGTTTCGGTGGTCCGCGAGCTGCTGGAGATCAAGAAGGAAAGCGCCCCCTCGCTGACGGTCAAGGCGGCCGTGCTGGAAGGCGACGTCTTTGGCGACGAGGAAGCGGTGCAGCGTCTGAGCAAGTTCCCCACGCGGGAAGAGGCCATCGCCGAGGTGCTCGGCGCGGTTCTCGCCCCGGCGGCGAACATTTCCGGCTGCCTGATCGCGCCTTCCGGCCAGATCGCGGGCATCCTGAAGACGATCGAAGAGAACGCCGGTGGCGGCGAGGAAGAACAGGCCGCCTGAGCGAACCAGAACACCGATTGGTCGGCTGCGGATTGGGTCCGGATTCGGGCTTAAATGGAGTCAATGGGACTTCGCCTATCAGGTCGATTTGGTTTTTCAAGCAGAACGAGGTATAACAAAATGACGGAAGAAGCCACCGCGGCCCCCGAGGCCGCCGAAGCGAAGGAATTCACCGCGGAGATCAAAGAACTGGGCGACAAGCTCGCCGGGCTCACTCTGAAGGACGCGGTCGACCTGAAAGATTATCTCAAAGACGCCTACGGCATCGAGCCGGCTGCGGGCGGTGCGGTGATGATGGCCGGGCCTGGCGGTGGCGAAGCCGCCGAGGAAGCCGAAGAGCAGACCTCGTTCGACGTGGTGCTCAAGGATGCCGGCGACAAGAAGATCCAGGTCATCAAGGCGGTTCGCGCCCTGACCAGCCTGGGCCTGAAGGAAGCCAAGGAACTGGTGGATGGCGCTCCCAAGGCCGTCAAGGAAGGCGTGTCGAAGGAAGAAGCCGACGAAGCCAAGAGCCAGCTGGAAGAGGCCGGCGCTACCGTCGAGCTCGCCTAGACCGTTGGCTAAGCAGAACTCCGTGCCCGGCGTTCGAGAGGGCGACCGGGCGCATTGATGGACGACCACGACATCGAGACATCGGGCGAAGCCCTTCATTCCGCGGCCTGGGCAGGTGGCGGGACGGAGGGTTCTCGTCATGTCCGGACCCCCGGATCCATCGGCTGAACCGATAACGCTCAGACCCTTACGAGGATTGGCCCATGCTGCGACCAGAACGGGTACGGAATTTCTCCAAGGTTGGCGACGCTGCCCCGGTCCCGAACCTTATCGAACTACAGACCGCCAGCTACGATCGCTTCCTGCAGGCGGACGTTGCGCCTTCCAAGCGTGAGGAGCAGGGGCTCGAAGCGCTGATGCGGGAGATTTTCCCGATCATCAGCTACGACGAGTCGATCACGCTGGAGTACATGGAATACGAGCTCGGCGAGCCTCGCTACACGCCGGATGAATGCATCGACCTGCGTCTGACGTTTGGTCGACCTTTGCGCATCCGGTGTCGGCTGATCCGCAAGGACTCTCCGGACGTGCTGGAGGAGAGCATTTACCTCGGCGAAGCACCCCGGATGATCGGCGGCGGCGAGTTCATCATCAACGGTGCAGAGCGCGTGATTGTCTCGCAGTTGCACCGTTCGCCTGGGGTGGACTTCACCGTCGAAATGCAGGAGTCGGACCGGCCGCTGCACGGGGCCCGCGTGATTCCCGATCGTGGCAGTTGGATCGAGTTGGCCGTCACGAAGAAGGACGCGCTGACGATGCGGATCGACCAGTCCTCGAAGATCGCCGCGACGATGTTCCTCCGCGCGATGGACGAGGATCTTGGCACGAACGCCCAGATCATCCGCCGTTTCTACCCGACCAAGAAGATCACGGTCGGCAAGCTCAAGGCCACCCACTACCTGGTGGAAGCCTACATCGAGGAAGAGACCGGCGAAGAGGTGGTCCCTGCCGGCGGACAGGTGGGCGAGGCGCTGACGAACATCCAGTCCTCCAAGGTCAAGAAGATCGAGGTGGTCGAGAAGGTCGACGACCCGCTGATTCTCAACACGCTCGCCGAGGATGCCGCCGACAGCCATGAGAACGCGCTGCTGCGGATTTACATGCGTCTTCGTCCGGGCAACCCGCCGCAGCTGGAGAAGGCCAAGACACTCTTCGAGGAGAAGTTCTACGACGAGAACCGCTACCGCCTGGGTCGCGTGGGTCGTTTCCGCATCAACCGCAAGTTCAAGCAGGAGATCAGCGAAGACGAGATGACCCTCCGCCCGGAGGATTTCATCAACACGCTGAAGTACATCCTCGGGCTGCGAAACGGCGAGGGCGTGGTGGACGACATCGACCACCTCGGCAACCGTCGTCTTCGAACGATCGACGAGCTGGCGATGGACGAGCTTCGCAAGGGCTTCCTCAAGCTCCGCCGCACCGTGCAGGAGCGGATGAGCCTGAAAGACCCCAACGAACTGACCAAGATCGCCGAGCTGGTGAACTCCAAGAGCATCTCGTCGAGCATCGATTATTTCTTCGGGCGCGGCGAGCTCTCGCAGGTGGTCGACCAGCAGAACCCGCTGTCGCAACTGGTGCACGAGCGTCGTCTTTCGGCGTTGGGCCCGGGCGGTTTGAACCGTAAACGAGCCGGTTTTGAGGTGCGAGACGTTCACATCTCCCACTACGGCCGCGTCTGCCCGATTGAGACGCCGGAAGGCAACAACATCGGTCTGATCACCTCGATGGGCATTTACGCCGGGGTGGACGATTATGGCTTCTTGACCACGCCGTACCGCCGCTGCAGGAACGGCAAGATGACCGAGGAAATCGTCCATCTCCGCGCTGACGAGGAGATGGAGTCGGTTCTGGCACCGCCGGAATCGCTGGATCCCGAGAGCAAGGGCAAGGAGCTCCAAAAGGGGCAGGTCCTGGCGCGGGTGAAGGGCGAGGTTCGCCTCGTGGACAGCCAGGACGTGGACTTCGTGGACATTTCGCCCAAGCAGACGGTGGGCATCTCGGCGGCCTTGATTCCGTTCCTGGAGCATGACGACGCCAACCGCGCCCTGATGGGTTCGAACATGCAGCGGCAGGCGGTTCCGCTGGTGCGGTCCGAGCCCCCGATCGTGGCGACCGGTCTGGAACGGCCGGTGGCGGAGAACTCCTCGATGGTCACCCGCTCCCGCAAGGACGGGCAGGTGACGTACGTGGACTCGGCGAAAATCGTCCTGGACAACGCCGACGAATATCCCCTGGTGAAGTTCGGCCGCCTCAACGAACGGGCCTGTCTCAACCAGAAGCCCATCGTCCGGGAAGGTCAGCGCGTCAAGAAGGGGCAGGTCATCGCGGACGGGTCCTCGACGTACGACGGCGAGCTTGCACTGGGTCGCAACGTGCTGGTGGCCTTCATGACGTATGACGGCTACAACTTCGAGGACGCGATCGTCATCTCCGAGCGGCTGTTGAAGACCGACGCGTTCACCAGCGTTCACCTGGAAGAGTACGAGGTGGAGATCCGCGAGACCAAGCTGGGTCGCGAGGAGTTCACCCGCGAGATTCCCAACGTCTCGGAGAAGGCACTGGCGAACCTCGATGCCAACGGCGTGGTGCAGATCGGCACGCACGTGGGCCCCGGAGACATCCTTGTGGGCAAGGTCTCGCCGAAGTCCAAGAGCGAGCTGACGCCCGAAGAGAAGCTCCTGCATGCCATTTTCGGCCGGGCCGGCGAGGACGTCAAAAACGACAGCCTCGAGCTGCCCGCCGGCGAGGAAGGCGTGGTGATCGACACCCGCCGCTTCAGCCGACGGATGCACATGTCCGACGAGCGGAAAAAAGAGCTCAACCGGGAGATGAAGGATTACGAGAAGGCCCAGCAGGACTCGCTGATCCAGGTTTTCCGGAAGATGGTGGCCGACATTAACGACGTGCTCGGGACCGAGATGGTGGACCCGACCACCCGTCAGAAGGTCGGCCAGAGCGATATCAACGAAGTCATCATCGAGCAGATCGAGAACTTCAACGCCCAGTGGATGAAGGGTTCTGCTACCGCCAAGGAGCAGGCCGAGAAAATCTACAGGAACTATTGGCCTCGGATTGAAGAGATCCGCAGCGAAACCGAGCGTAAGCTCGAGCACATGAAGCGCGGCGACGAACTGCCCTCCGGCGTGCTGGAGATGGTCAAGATCCTCGTGGCCACCAAGCGGAAGCTGGGTGTGGGCGACAAGATGGCAGGGCGGCACGGCAACAAGGGCGTCATCGCCCGCATCGTGCCCGAGGCGGACATGCCCTTCCTGGACGACGGGACGCCGGTGGACATCGTGCTCAACCCGCTGGGTGTGCCCGGACGTATGAACGTCGGGCAGATCCTCGAGACGCACCTGGCCTGGGCGGCGGCGGTGCTGGGGTTCCAGGCGGTCACGCCGGTATTCGACGGGGCCACCGAGCAGGAAATCATCGAGGTGGTCAAGGAAGCCAACGAGCACGTTCGCAAGCGCCTGGCCGATTCGCAGGTGGTCCAGGCCGCCGGCGACACGCGCGAGCTGCTGGCCGAGATGCCCGAGGACCTCAAGATCCAGCTCTACGACGGCAGGACGGGCGACCCGTTCGACCAGAAGACCACCGTCGGGTACATCTACATGAACAAGCTCCACCACCTGGTGGACGAGAAGATCCACGCCCGTGCGACGGGCCCGTACTCGTTGATTACCCAGCAGCCCCTGGGCGGCAAGGCCCGCACGGGCGGCCAGCGGTTCGGCGAGATGGAAGTGTGGGGCCTGGAAGCGTACGGCGCGAGCTACACGCTGCAGGAACTGCTCACCGTCAAGAGCGACGACGTGGAGGGCAGGACCAAGATTTACGAATCGATGGTCAAGGGCGCCAATACCCTCGAAGCCGGCACACCGGTGAGTTTCGATGTGCTCTGCAACGAGCTGCGAGGACTGGGCCTGAACATTCAGCTGGAGAAGAAGAAGCTGATCTGACGCTGACCCGGCTGAACCCGTTTGCGTCGACCGCTGAGACGGCGATCGCAGGAAACAAGACGCTGACGTTCCGAAACCGCGACACGGAGCGAAGACACCATGGCTGACAGTGTATACGACAGAATCAACGATTACGGTTCGGTGAAGATTCTTCTCGCCTCGCCCAACGACATCCGCAGCTGGTCGTTCGGTGAAGTGAAGAAGCCCGAGACCATCAACTACCGGACCTACCGCCCCGAGAAGGACGGACTCTTCTGCGAGCGGATCTTCGGGCCCGAGCGCGACTGGGAGTGCGCATGCGGGAAGTACAAGGGCACCAAGCATAAGGGCATCATCTGCGACCGCTGTGGCGTGAAGGTGACCCACTCGCGCGTGCGTCGCAAGCGGATGGGGCACATCAACCTCGCCGCTCCTGTGGTGCACATCTGGTACTTCAAGGCGCTGCCCAGCCGCCTGGCGACGCTGCTGGCGATGAAGACGGCCGACCTGGAAAAGGTCATCCTCTTCCAGGAGTACGTCGTCACCGACCCCGGCGAGACGCCGCTGAAGGACAAGCAGCTTCTCAACGAGGAAGAGTACCGCTCGGCGTTGGAGAAGTATCACAATGCGTTCAAGGCCGGCATGGGCGCCGAGGCCATCGAAATACTGCTCGGCAAGCTTGACCTCGAGCAACTGGTCAAGGACCTTCGCCAGGGCCTGCGTGACACGAACTCCAAGCAGAAGACCAAGGACCTCACCAAGCGTCTGAAGCTGGTCGAGAGCATCCGCCTTTCGGGCAACAATCCCGAATGGATGGTTATGGGAGTGATCCCGGTGATCCCGCCGGACCTTCGGCCGTTGGTGCTGCTGGAGAGCGGCAACTTTGCCACCTCCGACCTCAACGATCTGTACCGGCGGATCATCAA
>CAZYIH010000072.1:0-13253 GCA_964646915.1 uncultured Planctomycetaceae bacterium
CTGGACGTGAAGAACTACTGATCCCCCCACAGCCGCGGGCTGACCGGGCCGGCAGCACGCCGGCGCCGCAGCCCGGCGAGCACACCAAACGCACGAGTCACGGGCCCTGTCGAACTCTTCGGCAGGGCCCGTTTATTGCGCATCCGCGCCGATCGGGTTTCCTCGGCGCACAAGAAACGGGCTCGTGAGGGATGCTCGCGAGCCCGTCGGTATTGCCGTAAAGCGTGGGTTGGCCTAGAGGCAGGCGTCCTTGGCCGCCTTGGCGATGCGGAACTTCAGGACCTTCTTGGCCGGGATCTTGATCGCTTCGCCGGTCTGCGGGTTGCGACCCATGCGGGCCTTGCGATGCTGGACCACGAGCTTGCCGAGCCCCGGAATGGTGAAGCCCTTCTTGGCTTCCTTGTACGCCATGTCCACCAGCGTCTCCACGACCATCTGAGCGTCCTTCTTGCTCAGCTCGGTCTTCTCCGCCAGCTCTGACAACATCTGGGACTTCGTCAACGGCTTGTTCTTCTTTGCTGCCTTCTTGGCCATCATTCGCTCCTTCTCTGTAGAACCTGATGTCAGCCTGTCATCCGGGCGGCGGACGCTCACATCCATGTTCCGTCGGCCCGGCCTGAGTGATGAAAACGTGAATTGTGCTCATATGTTGCGCCCGCACGGAGCAAGCATCAAGTGAAAAGTAAACTTTGGCCAATAAAAACGGGGCTTTCGTCGACCTCCATTTCCCGACCGGGCGCGATGGCATTTTCCGATGCGACCCGTCCGACCCGATACCATGGAGATGGAGACGATAGACAGATAACCCGTCTCCACAGGAAGGACACTATGCTACGCAGCATCAAGGAAATCATCGGCTACGACTTGCTGGCGACCGACGGATCCCTCGGCCACGTCAAGGACTTCTACTTCGACGACGAGGCGTGGGGGGTTCGTTATGTCGTGGTGGACACGGGCGGCTGGCTCAGCGGAAGAATGGTGCTTCTGTCTCCCGAGTGCTTTACCGAACCGGACTGGAACACCCGGCAGATCCCCGTCGGCCTCACCAGACAGCAGATCGAGGAGAGCCCCTCGGTCGCGGCTGAACGCCCCGTCTCGCGCCAGAAACAGGTGCAGCTCAGCGCGTACTTCGGCTGGACGCCCTACTGGGGCGAGCCCGGCTCGCCGCCCGAGGCGTACCTGCCCGGCGAAGCACTCGCCCCGCCGCCCCCTGCCGACGAACACCAGGGCGACCCACACCTGCGGAGCCTTCAGGAAATCCTTAACTACCGCATTCACACACAGCAAGACGAGGTCGGACACGTCGAGGACATGCTGACGGCCACCGACGTGTGGGCCCTGCGATATCTCGTGGTGGACACCCGAAACTGGCTGCCCGGGCGGAAGGTGCTGGTCTCGCCGGCGTGGGTCAAAGAGATCGACTGGAACGAAGGCAAGCTCGATGTGGACCTCTCCGCCGAGGCCATCCGAAACAGCCCCGAGTTCGACTACACCAAGCCTGTCAACCGCGAGTACGAGCTGAAGCTCTACGACTATTACGGCCGACCGCATTACTGGTAAACCCAGCCCAACCAATACATCCCGACAGACGACGTCTTTTGTCGTCGCAGTCGCGTCTACCCGTATATGCTGGATATGGACACGATGCTCCCACTACCTGAAAGGATCTATTCATGCCGCTGAAACATCACGAGCCCCAGGACCAACTGCCTTCCGATGTGAACGACCAACACCGCGCCGTGGCCAGCCTGATCGAAGAACTCGAGGCCGCCCAGTGGTACCAGGAGCGTGCCGCACGCACCGGCGACAAACAGCTCAAAGACATTCTCGTCCACAATCGTGACGAAGAACTTGAGCACGCGGCGATGCTGCTGGAATGGCTCCGCCGCAACTACCCCCACTTTGACGAGCAGCTCAAGGCCTACCTGTTCACCGACCGCCCCATTGTGGAAGTCGAAGAGCAACAGGAAGACTGACCGTCGGACGGGCCGCCGAACCAAGCGCCAGATAAGGAGGCCAAGATGACCTCTCTACGCGGAATCACCATCCTGCTGATCGCCACCATCGTGCTGATGGTCCTGGTACTCACGGACGTCGCACCATACCTGACCGCCACGTTGAAATGGTTGTTGATCGCCTGCTTCGTCGTTCTGCTGGCCGCCTCCGCCGGGGCGTTCGGGCGAATGCGAGCCAAGTCGAAATCGGGTTAACCCCCAAAAGGACCCTCACCCCATGCTCTGGAAATGGCTGCCCTGGAAACTCATCGCCCGCCACGTCGCCAAGGCGCACGGCTTTCTCGATCCGGTGCGCATTCTCGCCCGCATCGAGAAAATCGCCCAGCCCTCGGAAGTGGCAGCCCCCATTGAGCTGATCCGTGCGGGCATCCGCTTCCACGCCCGCGGGCTGATCAACACCAAGGTCATCCAGCAGAATCTCGATTGGGTCTGGCCGTTCTGGGTGCAACGCCAGTTCGACCCGTCGGACGAGTCGTTCGTGCCCCGCGCGTTCTCCGCGACCCACATCAACCTCACCCACCGGAACTGGACGGCCGTCGGGCTGCCCGGCTGCAACGCCATGCCCATCGTCGACCCGCGCGGGCTCGTAACACCCCTGTTCGACCACTGGTCGCTCGACGCCTGCTTCGTGGGCGACGACGGGGTCAGGCTCGTCCCCGCCCAGACCACCGAATGCACGCAGGACGTTGATCTGTCCGGGGGCGGCTGGGCTGTGACCACCGAAACATCCGGCGACGGCGTAAGACTCCACGCCCGCGCCGACGTGACGGACGCCGAAAACCCCAAGGCCCGCTCACAGTGGACCGTCCATTCGGACCGTCCCGGGTGGCTGATCGTCTCACTTCGGCCGTTCAACCCCGAGGGGGTCGGCATGGTCGAGTCCATCGCCCTGGACAACGGGCGACGCGGCTGGTCCATCGACGGCGGCGAGGCTCACCTGTCCTTCAACGAACCGGTCGACCGACACACCGTAAGCAACTACGGCCACGGGGATGTGCTCCGCGACCCGACGGCCATGCAGGAAGCCGACCACGTCAAGTGCAAGGTCGGACTGGCGACGGCGGCGGCACTGTTTCGCGTGGAGGGGGGCGAGCGAACCATCGTCACACACGTGGACCTCTCCTCGGACCAGCAGTCCACCCCCCTGCTGCCGACCGGGTCGGCCCAGACGTGGACCAAGAGCGTCCAGCCGGCGGCGAAGCTCCAACTGCCCGACGAGCAGCTTCAGCGACTCTACGAGATCGCCATCCACTCGCTCGTGTTGCTCAGTCCCGACGACGCCGTGCCCGGCCCGTACACCTACAAACGCTTCTGGTTCCGCGATGCCGCACTGATGGCCGGCGCGCTGCTGGGAGTGGGCCTGCTGAGGCGAGGGCACCACGTCATCGACCGATTTCTCGAACGTCAGCGCGTCAGCGGGTATTTCCATTCGCAGGAAGGCGAGTGGGATTCCAACGGGCAGGTCCTGTGGGTGCTGGGGCGATCGGCCGAGCTTACGGGCAGGCCGGTGGATGAGCGATGGGTCAAACCCCTGCACCGGGCGGCGGCGTGGATCCAGCGGAAACGCGTGAACGACGCCGCGGGCAAACTCCACCAGGGACTCATGCCCGCCGGTTTCTCGGCCGAACACCTGGGCAACAACGACTTCTACTACTGGGACAACTTCTGGTCGGTCGCCGGTCTGCGTTCAGCCGCCGACATCGCGCGGCAATGGGGTCATACCGAACAGGCCGACACGTACCGCCGGCAGGCCGATGAGTACCTGGACACCATCGAGCACTCGCTGGGCGCGTCTCGCCACATCCGCGCCACCACAGCCATCCCCGCCTCGCCGTACCGGCGCATGGACGCCGGGGCCGTCGGTTCGCTGGCGGCGGGCTATCCGCTGCACCTGCTGGACGCCCGGGACGAGCGCCTAATCGGGACGGCGGAATACCTCCACGAGAACTGTTGCGTCGACGGGGCGTTCTTCCAGCAGATGATTCACTCCGGGCAGAACGCCTACCTCACGCTGCACCTGGCGCAGGTCTTTTTGCGGGCCGGCGACGCGCGATGGTGGCCTCTGCTGCAGGCGGTGGCGAACCTGGCCTCGCCGACCGGTCAATGGCCCGAGGCGATCCACCCGCGAACCGGCGGAGGCTGCATGGGCGACGGCCATCATGGCTGGGCCAGCGCCGAGCTTGCCCTGATGATCCGGAACCTCTTCCTTCGCGAGGAGGGCGACACGCTGGTGCTGGCAGCGGGCATCCGACGGGAATGGATCCAGAGCGGCCAACCCATCGAGATGGGCCCGATCCCCACTCGATGGGGCCCGGTAACGGTGCGCGTCGAACGACGGGGCGCGGAGGAGGCAGCCGTCCACTGGGACGCCGATTGGCGCTCCGCGCCGCCGATGATTCGCGTGGACCTGCCGGCAGCGAAGGTCGGGGAATTGCCCAACGCGTCAACCGGCAGCGTGACCGTACCGCTCGCGCGGGCGGGCGAACTTCAGGAGAGCGACGTATGAAGATCGTGATGTTTACCAACACGTACCTGCCGCACGTGGGTGGAGTGGCGCGGTCGGTGGCGCAATTCACCCGCTGCTGCCGCGAGCGAGGGCACCGTGTAGTCGTGGCGGCTCCGGAATACGACGAACACCCCGAGAGCGGCGACGAAGACGTGTGGCGCATGCCTTCGCTGCGTCACGTCGCCAGCGGGAATTTCGCCATCGCCCTGCCGGCCAAATTCGACCTCGCCGATCGTATCGAGCAGTTCGACCCGGACGTGATCCACACCCACCACCCCTTCTGGGTGGGCGATACCGCCCTGCGGGTCGCCGCGTCGCAGAACCGCCCGATCGTGCTGACCTACCACACGATGTACGAGCACTACACCCATTACATGCCCGTGGACATCTCGCAGATGGGCCAGTACGTGGTGAAGCTCGCCACCGGCTTTGCGAACCTCTGCGATCGCGTGATCGCCCCCTCCCGGAGCGTCGCGGACATCCTCCGGTCCCGCGGCGTTGGGCGCCCCATCGACGTGGTCCCCACCGGCGTGGACGTTGCGAAGTACAGCGACGGCGACGGGGAACGGTTTCGCCGCGAGCATGACATTCCCGCCGATGCGATCGTCATCGGCCACGTGGGTCGGTTGGCCGAGGAGAAGAACCTCGTGTTCCTGACCCGCGCGATCGCCGAGGCGATGGAGCAGATGGACAACGCCCACTTCCTCGCGGTCGGCAGCGGGTCGGCCGAGGGGCCGATGCGCCAACTCCTGCGCCAAGCGAAGCTGCGCGGGCGGGCGCACTTTCCCGGCGTCCTCAAAGGAGACGATCTGGTGGACGCCTATCACGCGATGGACGCCTTTGGCTTCGCCTCGCACACCGAAACACAGGGCATGGTCCTGACCGAGGCGATGTCGGCCGGCGTGCCGGTCATCGCCCTGGACGCCCCCGGCGCGCGGGAGGCCGTCCGCGATGGCGAAAACGGTGCGCTGGTGGACAGCGAAAACCCGGTCGCATTCGCCCAGGCCGTCCTCCGTATCGCCGGGGCGAGCGGCGAGCGGCGCGAACGTCTGATCCGCTCTGCGCGAGCGTCGGCAGAGGAATTCAGCATGGAACGGACGACCGATCGCCTCCTGGAGACTTACCAGAAGCTTCGCCGTCGCCCCCAGCAGCCCGATGACAGCCTTGCCGAGTCGTGGAACTCTCTGCTGCGGAGCGTGCGACGGGAGTGGGAGATCTGGTCCAACCGCGTTTCCTCGCTGGGCGAATTCTCCGGCGGCAACCACGACGCCGACCCCTCCCCGTAGCCGGCGAGGCCGTTGCAGCCCCTCTCGCGGGAGGCTATCCTCAACGCCGGCGACAGACCGCCGGCTGAGACCCGAGATCGACCCGTGCAGCCCTCCTCGAGGGACCTCCACACCGACGTAGAGCGAAAGGACCCCACCGTGCCCGACAATCTGCCCGACGCCGGCAAGACGCCCGGCCAGGAATTGCCCGACCCCTACTCGCTGACCCTCAATACGCTTCCGCCCGTGGACATGCGTCACGTACTTGTGCTCACGGACGATACGGGCATTCTGCAGCACGCGACCTGCTCGACGCCCAACCCCCACCACGGCTATTGCACCGACGACAACGCCCGCTCGCTCATCGCCGGCTGTCTTTACTGCGCACTGCGCCTGCCCGGCGCCCACGAGGCCGACCCCGCCAAGGTTCACCACGACGTGGTCGTCGCCATGCAGCGTTATCTCTCGTTCCTGATCTACGCGTTCAACCCGGAAACAGGTCGGCTGCGGAATTTCATGAACTACGACCGCAACTGGGCCGAGCAGGTGGGCTCGGAGGCGGCCCACGCCCGCGCGATATGGGGGCTTGGGTTGGCTGCCAGGCGGGCGCCGCTCAATGACATGCGAGAGTTGGCCGACCGCATCTTCCGGGGCGCCCTGGAGGCGACACGGGATTTCGAGCACTTCCACGCCTGGGCCTACTCGCTGTTGGGGCTGGACGAATACCTCACCGGCGACAACGCCGACCAGGCCGGCGCACGGTGCATCGAGATCCGTGCCGAGCTGGCCCGGCGTCTGCTGGATGCCCACAAGGAGAACGCCTCGGACGATTGGCCCTGGTGGTACAACACGCTGACGTGGGGCAACGCCAAACCCCCCGAAGCCCTGATCCGCACGGGACACGCCACCGGCAACGAGGAGATGCTCGAGGTCGGGCTCCGTTCGCTGCGGTGGGTGCTGGACGTGCAGACCGGGCAAGACGGGCAGCTGCGGATTATCGGGAATCGGGGATGGTACCCGCGCGACGGCCAACCTGCCACCTACGATCAACAACCGCTGGAAGCACAGGGACTGGTGCAGGCGACGATGGCAGCCTACCGGGCCACGGATGACAAATCATGGATCCACGAGGCATTGCGTTGCCTTGCCTGGTTTTATGGCCGAAACGACGGAGACGTCGCGATGTACAACCCCGAGACCGGTGGCTGCCAGGACGGGCTGCGCGCGGAGGGGCCGGACCCCAACCAGGGCGCCGAGTCCACCTTGGCGTGCGTCTTGAGCGTTCTGGAGCTGCACGCCTTCAACCGTCACCTCTCGCCCCGGAATTGATAAGCCCCAAGCATCCTTATACAATAGAGGAACATTGAGGGACCGTGGTTCCTCATCTCCCCCCCATATGGCGGAGCGACCGTGTCGATCGACGAACCGCACAACACAGGCAACTATCCGCCCGCGCCGAATCAACGACAGGCCGCCGACAACGAAGGTGACAGCCGCGATTCCCGCACGTTTCACGTGGACTCATCCGGGCCCATATTCGACGCCGAACACCTGCTTGATCTCACGCACGACGCGATCTTCGTGATGGACTTCGAAGGCGTCATCCGGTACTGGAATCGCGGGGCCGGTGAGACGTTCGGCTTCCCGGCCGACGAGGCGGTGGGACAACGGGCCGATGAGTTGCTCTCAACCCAGTACACTCCCAGCCGCGAGAGTATCGAAGCGGACGTGTTGGAAAGCGGCGTGTGGGACGGCGAACTGACCCACCACAGCCGCGACGGCCGCGCGGTGGTCTGCGCCAGTCGATGGGTCGCCTGGGAAGATTCCGCCACCGGTCAACCGTACCTTCTGGAAGTCAGCCGCGAGATTACCGCGCGCAAGGCCGCCGAGCACCGCGCCCAGCGCGAACGGGAACAACTGCTCAGCGTGCTGAACATGGTCCCCGGATACGTCGCCACCAAGGGGGCGGACTATCACGTGCGATTCGCCAACGATGGCTATCTGGAGGCCTTCGGCGAACCGGGCGACCGCCCCTGCTACGAGGTCCAGCATGGCCGATCGACTCCCTGCCCGCACTGCGATCTGCACCGGGTCATCGAGGAGCAACACCCCCGCCAATGGGAAACAACGTGCAGTAACGGCCGGTCGTACCGCGTGTTCATGTATCCGTTCCGCTCGGAAAGCGACGAACGCGTGGCGCTGGAGATGGGTATCGACGTCACGGACGAGAAAGAGGCCATCCGAATGGTCACCGACGCCGGCGAGACCGAGCGCCGCCAGATCGGGCGGGATCTGCACGATTCGATCGGCCAGAAGCTCACGGCCCTTGGCTACCTCGTGGGCGGTCTGGCCGAGCGGTTCGCCGAGATCTCGCCCCAGCAGCGTGACCTGGTCGACCAGACGGTTGATCTGGTGAGCGAGTGCATCGTGGAGATCCGCGCGATCGCGCAGGGGTTGAATCCCGTGGATCTCGCCAGCGACGGACTGCACGACGCGCTGAACGAGTTGGCCCGGTCGATGGCAATCACCACCGAGCTGGAATGTCACGCGGACGTCGATCCGTCCATCCACCTGAAGTCCAACACCGCCTTGGCAGTGTACCGCATCGCCCAGGAGGCGGTGTCCAATGCAGTGCGTCACGGCCGGGCGGATCGCGTGTGGCTGAGTCTTTGCGAGCAGGACGGCCATGCCGTTCTGTGCGTGAGAGACGATGGCGTCGGCATTTCACCGTCGGTTCTTAGTCCGGCAACAGGAAGCACCGGCCTGGGCATGCGCACGATGCGTCACCGCGCGGCGACCATGAACGCTCGGCTGCGCATCGCCCCCCACCAGGACGGCGGCACACTGGTAACATGCAGCCTTCCCCTGCCTCAGCGAGAGACACCATGACCACGACCGAAGATTCCACCGCATCCAATCTTACCCGCATCGCGATCGTCGACGATCACCCGATGGTTCGCCAGGGCATCCGCGTGGTTCTCCAGGCCGAGGGCGGCTTTGAGGTCTGCGGGGAGGCGGAGTCCGTCTCCGAGGCCCTGCAGATGCTCTCTCGCGAGAAGCCGGACCTGGCGATTGTGGACCTGCACCTGAAGAACTCCAGCGGTCTGGAGCTGATCAAGGACGTCCAGGTCCGCCAGCCGGATTTACCGATTCTGGTGCTGTCCATGCGCGACGAGGGGTTCTACGCCGAGCGCGTGCTCCGCGCCGGTGCCCGCGGATACGTCACCAAGGAAGAGGGCCCCAAGAAGATCGTCGAGGGTGTTCGCCGAGTCCTGGCGGGCGACATCTTCCTCAGCGACCAGATGGCGTCGAAGGTGATGTCCAAAATCGTCGGCGGCCTGGACAAGCCCGGAGACTCACCGATGGACTCGCTGACCGACCGTGAGCTGGAGGTCTTCGAGCTCATCGGGCAGGGCCTGCCCACCCGCGAGGTGGCCCAGCGCCTGCACATCAGCCCCAAAACCGTGGACTCCCATCGGGAGCACATCAAGGAGAAGCTCAAGCTGGACAACTCCACCGACCTGCTGAAACACGCCATCGAGTGGAGCCAGTACAGCAGCGGCAGCGACGCCCCGGCGTAACGCGCCGACGCGCTGTTGCCACGATCCTTCTCTGCCCATGCACTGCCTCTCCGCGCGCACCGCGAGCGCCAACCCGGCGTGGGCGCCACGCCTCATTGCGACATGGGGGGATCTCCCATGCCGGATGGATGGGCAACTCACCTCAGAACCCGATTCTGCTCCGATTGACGCAAGTCCTTTCCATGTAACAATGAAGGGTACAAGGAACACGGATCAGCTCGCCGGTGCGGGCGGTAGACAATCGCCCGCCGCGAGCCAAGCACAAAAGGAGCACACAGTGACCCTTCAGGAACGTAACACCGACCCCATGCCGCACGCCCAGTCTTTGGATGAGAAGGATCAGCGAGACCTTCGCCCGTCGGCCAGGGAGCTTGCGGATATCGAGGACATTGCGTACGTCTATCATCCGACGTTTTCTCTGCCGGTGACCGAGGAGCGTCTGTTCGGCGACGATCGCGAGGAGATCGACATCGAGCGATTCGGGCTGCTTCCGGAAGTCGGACACGAGCCCACGCGGAAAGCGCGGAAGAAGTCGCACCTGTCCAAGAGCCAGGAAAAGACGCTGTTTCTGCGGTACAACTACGCGAAATACCGCCTGGACCGCTGCAAGCCCAAAGAGGACCCGACCGGCAACGAAGCCCTCAAATGGGCTACCCGCGCGGTGATCGTCCGTGAGCAGCTCGCCCACGCGAACCTGCCACTGGTGCCCACGATGGCCCGTCGGATGAGCATTCCTGGCGTGGAGTTCTCCGAAATGGTCTCCGAGGGATACATGGCCGTGCTGCGATCGATCGAAAAGTTCGACATCGGCCGGGGCTACAAGTTCTCGACGTACGCCTGCCGAGCGATTCTTTCGAGCTTCTACCGGCTGGGCAGCAAAGCCAAGACGCGCCGCAAGCACATTCCGACGTACTTCGATAAGGCGATGGAGAAGAGCGACTTCCCCGAGCAGCGGCACGAGCATGAGCGGTCTTTCGCCGCCGAAGCCGTCCGCCGCGTGCTCTCGAAAAACCTCGCCGACCTCAGCGAGACCGAGTCGCGCATCATCCAGGAACGCTATCCGGCCATCCCCGGCCAAAAGGGGCGGACGCTTGCCCAGGTTGGCGAGTTGGTGGGACTGTCCAACGAGCGGGTTCGCCAGATCGAGAAGGCCTCGCTGACGAAGCTGCGAATGGCCATCGAGGAAGAGTTCAGCGGTGCGGGCGTCGAGTAGTCTGTAACGAATATTGGAGTGCCCCACTATGTTGAGTATTCAGCGGAAGAACCTGCTGGTTGGCGTGAATCGCGCGCGAGACCAGGGCAATCTCTCGGTCCTGGAGAAAACGCACCTGCCCCGGATCGAATGTCCCGACAGGGTCGACGCCGATGAGGCATTTACCATCGCCGTCACTGTGGGAAACCCCGAGTTGCACCCCTGCAGCGACCGCCATTTCATCGAGCGGGTCAACATCTACGCCGACGAGACGCTGCTGGCCAGCGTGCTGCCCCGGGCCGAGAGTTCTCCGCCGAGCGCCCGTGTGCGGGTTTCGCTGCGACGGGACGTGGAAGAAATCCGCGTCCAGGCGACCTGCAACCTGCACGGCACGTGGGAGGCCAGCCGGGAGATTTCTGTAGATACCGTCGAGGAGTGACACCAAGCGGCGTATAACCCTGCGACTCATCCGCCCCGCTTGCGTGGAAGGCGAAACCCCGCTTTCCGCGCAGGCGGGGCGATGTTATCATGACACCAGCCCGCAAAGAGCGGGACCCGCCTCGTCCCGAGTCGAGGCGTTTTGTCCGCCAAGCCGCTGGGAACATTCGACCATGCCCGCGACCGAAAAGAACTCCGAGAAAATCCGCAAGCTTCAGGAGGCCCTCGACGGGGCACGCAGTCTGCTCGTGGTCCTGCAGGACCACCCGGACCCGGACGCCATCGCCGCCGGCGTGGGGCTGCGCGCGGTGGTCCACCACCTCACGGACATCCAATGCACGTTCGTGCACGGCGGAACGGTCGGCCGGGGTGAGAACCGCGCCCTGGTGCAGTACCTTGCGTTGCGTCTTCGCCCGATCGGCGATATCGACATCAACGATTACGATTGCATCGCCATGGTCGACGCCCAGCCTGGGACGGGCAACAGTTCACTCGCTGCCGACGTCGTCCCGGCGATCGTCATCGACCATCACTCCATCCGCAATGCCACCCGCAAGGCCAAGTTCACGGACATCCGCTCCCGCTACGGTGCCACCGCGACGATCCTCTGGGAGTATCTCCAGGAGGTCGACGTCACCCCGGATATTCCCCTGGCCACCGCCCTTTTGTACGGGATCCGCTCGGACACCCAGGATCTCGGCCGCGAGGCGACCGACGCGGATATCCAGGCCGCCGAGGGCCTCCACCCGCTGGCGAACAAGCGCATGCTCGGTCAGATCCAGCGAGGGCGCGTGCCCGGGGTGTATTTCCAGATGCTCAATGAGGCCCTGAGCGAGGCGATGATCTACCCCGACGCCATCGTCGCCGGGCTGGGCGACATAAGCAACGCCGACATGCTCGGCGAGACGGCCGACCTGTTCCTGCGGCACGAGAGCGTCGACTGGGCCCTGACGCACGGGTTCTACGAGGGGGAACTGCTGGTGTCCATCCGCACACTCAACGGCGAGCCGCGCGCCGACGAGGTGGCCAGGAAGGTCTGCTATCGCATCGGGACCGGTGGCGGCCATGCCATGCTCGCCGGAGCACAGATCCACGTCCGCAAAGACTCCGCCAAGGGGCGCAGGGAGATCGTCGCGAAGGTCAACTCGCGCTTCCTCAAGGCGATCGGTTCCAGCGGCAAGTCCGGCTCGCGACTGGTTTCATCCTGATCCCCGCTCAGACTCTCACCGCTCGGCCGCTTCGCATCGCCTGACGCATCGTATCCAGCGAAATCAACTCCTCCGCCTGCAGGGACTCGGCGGCCACGCACATCTGCCTGTCCCGGCCGCAACCGGCCATCGCCCGCACCTGCCCGTCCACGAGGTAATACGCCAGAAAGTCCTGATCGTCGATGCTGCCGTCAATGCGGATCTCGTCCCAGCCGGGCGCGAACCCGATATGATCGGTGATGACGAAATACTGGTTCGTCCAGAAAAACGGCGTGCCACGGTAGGGCTGATCCTTCCCGAGCATGCCGCGGGCTGCGGTCCGTCCGAGCTGCTGGGCCAGTCGCCAGTGCTCGATGCGAATGTCCTCGCCGGTCCGCCGGTCGGGGAAGCTCGCGATATCGCCGGCTGCGAAGAGGTTCTCCTGCCCGCGAATGCGCATCGTCGGGTCCACCGGAATGCTGCCGTCGTCCTTTTTCTCCAGCCCTTTGAGAAAGGCGGTTTGCGGGGCGACGCCCACGCCCACCACGGCCAGGTCGGCCGGCAGCGTTTGGCCGTTCTGCAGCGTCACGCCGGTGAGCGAGCCATTTTCTCCCTGGAACGAGTCGATCTTCTCGCCCATGCGGAACGTCACGCCCTTTTCCTCGTGGACGGTGCGATACATCTTGCCGATCTCGCTGCCCAAAGCTGCCTCGAACGGAACATCCGCGATGTCCACGACGGTCACGTCGATCTCGCGCTGCTGCAGAGAAGCGGCGACCTCCATGCCGATGAAACTCCCGCCGATCACGACCGCCTTCGTGGCGTCGTCGGCCCGACGGCGAATCGCGTTGCAGTCGGCCAGCGAACGGAGCGTAAAGACATTCTCCAGATTCTCCCCGTCCACGCCCAGCCGTCTCGGCTGCGAGCCGGTGGCGATGAGGCACTTGTCGAACGTCAGGTCCTCCCCGCCGTCGCAATGCAGGCGATTGGCCTCGTGGTCGATTTCGGTCACCTCACAGCCGGTGATGATGCGAATCCCGAACCGATCATAGAAGTCCGCGTCGCGCAG
>CAZYIH010000073.1:0-13240 GCA_964646915.1 uncultured Planctomycetaceae bacterium
CGTGGAGTGCATTCCCTGTTTCATCCGGCAGACGCTGGACGTGCTTGCCCTGACCGATGCCGACGAACCGACGCGCCGGACCGTCCTGCGGGCGGTGTTGCGCGAGATGGCCGAGGCGGAGTTCGATGAATCGCCACCGGCTTTGGCGCGACGCGTTCACCGTGTCATCCGCGAAAGCATCGGCTGCGAGGACCCGTATCGGGCGATCAAGGCAGAGTGCAACGAACTGGCGCTGACGCTTTACGACGACCTTCGCGAGGCCGTGCTGGAATCGGACGACCCCCTGGCGGCTGCGTGTCGCCTGGCGATCGTGGGCAACGTCATCGATTACGGCGTTCAGAGTCATTCCCCGCTGGAGGGCATCCGAGAGGTCATTCACGAGGCGATGGACACGCCCATCGACCCTGCCGCCGTCGGGCGTCTCCGTCGCGAGGCGGTCTCGGCAGAGCGGATTCTCTACCTCGCGGACAACGCCGGGGAGATCGTCCTGGACCGCCTCCTGCTGGAGCAGTTGCCCACGGCGAAGGTCACGCTGGTGGTCCGCGGCGGGCCGATCCTCAATGACGCGCTGCTGGAGGATGCCCGCAGCGTGGGCGTTGCCGAGATGGTCCGGGTGATGGACAATGCCGACGACGCCCCGGGCACGCTTCTGGAGCACTGCAGCCAGGAGCTGCGCGACGAGTTCCAGCGAGCGGATCTGGTGATCGCCAAGGGGCAGGGCAACTTCGAGTCGCTCTGCGGGGTTCGCGGGAAGGACAGCCTGCTGTTCCTCTTTCGGCTGAAGTGCCCGGTCGTCTGTGACGCACTCGCCGCTCAGCAGGGTCAGCCGATGATCGTCTGGCGCGACGATCTGCCGGCGGACGGCCTTCAGACGGGCCGGTCGAAGCCGACGGTGGCATGAAGGAAGGCAGAACCCTGGCGGTTTTGGATGGTTTGATCTACTGACCCGACAGGCCCAGACGCCTGTTCTGTTTCATAGTTCATTTACGCAGTGCAACGGGAGCATCGGATGAAAACGCGATCATTTCTGCTGCTGATGTGTGTCTTTCTGGCGGCAGGGCTCGCCCGGGGCGAGGCCGACAGTTGGACGCTGACCAATCACCAGGGACCCTACCGCGACGAGCCGGTTCGGCTGGGGGTGGAGTTCAAGAAGCCCTACGACGCCTCGAAGCTGCGCGTCAAGGAAGACGGCGAGCCGGTTCAGTACCAGGTGGAGGTGCTGGAGGGGTCCCCCGGGGAGGTCCGCAAGGGTCACCTGTGGGTGATGACCAACATCGACGCCAAACAGTCGCACGAGTACAACGTCATCACCGACGCGCCCGCCGGCGTGTCGCTCAAGAGCGAGGTCTCCTGCCGCAAGAGCGGCGATACGTGGACGCTGACCAATGGCCTGGTGACGCTGGAGGTTCGGACTAAGAAGGGCGAAGGCGGCCCGGTGGTTTCGCTGCGGACCAAGGGGCACCCAGACAAGCGTACCAGCTCGAAGTGGATGACCGACCTGGAACTTCAGCGCGTCGTGGCCGAGCCGATCGGCGACGGGCCTTTGTTCGCGAAGCTGCGCGTGCGGTATGAGTTCAAGGGCACCGAGGCGCTGAAGCATCCCCACGCCGAGATGACCTTCACGCTCTGGAAAGATCGCCCGCACGTGCTGATCGAGGAGTCGCACCGGATGGCGGAGGGCGACGGCTGGTGGTGGGACCTCTCCAGCGGATGGGACGTCAAGCACGGACTCCGCCGGCGGTGGTTCAAGGCGCCTTTTTCGTCGGCCGGCGGGCTGAATGAAGCTGAACTCAAACCCAATGATCGTCTGGGAACCACGCTGATGAACCTCCAGCCGCGCTGGACGCAGGCGTTCGACGAGGGATGGTTCTTTGGGGCGACCAATGGCGAGAAGGTGCTCGGGGCGCTGGTGCTTCGGGCGGGCAAATGGACCTGGCCTCACGACAATCTCATCCAGGTCCGCGTGGACAAGAGCGGCAGGACCGCGGCGCTGTTTGCCCCCACCACGCGGGGCTCGCGCTATTGGGCGCTGATCGCCGGGCCCGAAAAGCTCGTCACCGTTACCGAACAGCCCCACCCCAGCAGGAAGGGCAAGACGCGGAAGGTCGATCATCTCCAGGACCTCGCCAATACGCTCGGATTTCGGCCGTTGGATAAGCTCACTCACGAGTACATTCTGGACTGGCCCGGGCTCGAGCCGGGCGGCTTCCGGGGTCGGAACTTCTACAACAACAGCATGAACCCGACCGGGCCGATCCGCGGGGAGGGCAAACGGGCGGTTCGCGAGGCGATGAAAGGAAGCTTCAAGCCCAGCCGGGGGAATCTTTCGTACGTGCAGGTGATGTTCGATCCGGACGCGTACGGCAGCTATTGGGACTACTGGTCGCCGATCAACCCGAACTTCTACACGGACTACGTTCGCATCCCCATCGCCAAGACGGCGACGCTGAAGGGGCACCCGAAGTTCGAGGTGTTCCGCAAGATGGCTGAAGACGCCTTCCGGACCGACGTGTTCCACTCGGTGACGTTGCCCGGCGGTGCCGGCCAGGAGTGTCCCGGCTACACCGCGCACGCCATGCAAAGCTGGAAGATGCTCGCGCCCGTCGCCCGCAAGCACCTCGGGTTCGACCCGATGAAATGGCCCCGCATGAAAGCGGCTGCCTCGTTCCTGCTGCACACGTCCCAGCCGTTGGGTGGGGGCAAACGCCGCATCCTGCCCCTCGGCGATACGCACCCGACCGGTCCGGACGTGGTCAAGCTGGCCAGGGAGTTCGGGGCTTACGAGGATGTCCGCAAGTTCCGCACCGAGGAACTGCCCGGGTTCGGCGTGGTGTTCCGCTCGCACCCCGGGACCAATCGCGAGAACTTCCTGGCCTTCAAGAGCGGGCCCAACCGCGGGCACAACCACGGCGATCAGCTCAGCTTCCACTACTGTGCCGACGGCAGGCAGGCGGCGATCGACCATATGTGCAGCTATTCTCCACGGGCCGACCAGGAGCACATGCACAACCGGGTGGCCTTCTCGGCCGGCGATTTCAAGTACGCCAACATGGACGGCTACGAGCGCGTTCTGGCGTTCAAGACTTCCGACGAGGTGGACGTCGCCGTCGGGCAGGTCCGGAGCATGCGCCTGCGGAAACAGCCCAAGCTGCCCCAGGACATCAAATGGGACCCGGTGGGCCCGTACCTGCGGTTCAAAAAGCCGCTGATTTACCGGCGCACGGTCGTGATGATCAAGGACCCCAAGGGCAAGGCGAAGGATTACTTCGTGGTTCGCGACCAGCACTGGGGCCCGAAGGTGACGGCGACCTATGGCCTGCACGTGCTGACCGGCAAGCTCGATCGCAAGGGCAACCGGGTGAACTTCGGGAACATGACGCTCTTCCTTGCTTCGCCCGCCAAGCCCGACTACGAGCGGTTCGACTGGTCGTATTCCAAGGGCAGGGGCGGCTTCGGCGAGAAGACCCTCGGGGTGCGGTTTTCGGTGACCGGTGAGAACACGCAGTTCATCTCGGTGCTCTATCCCGGCGGTCACGCGCCGCGCATGGAAGCGATTCCCAACGGTGTGCGGGTGAAGTTCGCCGACGGCAGCGTGGACGAGATCGCCTTCGGGGACGAGCCGAAGGAGGGCTCGAAGAAGGCTCCGCTGGTGATCGTCAAACGCGGCGGAAAGGCCCAGACGCTCCTGACGGCCGGCGAGCTGGACTTCAAGCGTTCCCAGGGCGAGGTCGGCCTGTTCGTGCCCGATTGCGGGTACGACTTCGGGCCGATCCCCGATTGGCTTCGCGAGCAGCGCACGTTCGACCGCAAGAAGGTGCTCGGGAAGTGATCGCCCCCCGCGGCAGGCCGGGCGGAGGGGGCCGTCTCGCCGGCCGGGCGGATCGATTGCCCTCTGCCGCGTTGGCGGGGTTGCATTCACCGGTTGGCTGGCGCATGATATGGCCGAAAATAACCCCCATCATTCTGCAGTTGGTGCTGATGAAGGAGTGATATGAACGCCAGGAAATTCGCGGTAATTCTCGTCGCGCTCGGGGCGGCGACCATGTTGAGCCAGTGGGGCGGCATCTCCGAGTGGATCGACGCGTCGGTTCGTCATGAAGAAGAACGTCCCCGCAAGGTGGTTTACTGGACCAGTTCCGGCTCGCCCGAGGTGAACTACAAACGGGCCCGCCAGTTCGAGCAGATCCACAAGGACATCGACGTCCAGCCCAACTTCCGCGAGACCGGCGGGCTGCAGGACATCCTGTTTGTGAGTTTTCTCTCGGGGAACCCGCCGGATTACATGGAAGTCAAGACCAACGAGCTACGTAACTTTTTGCTCATTGGTGGATTGCATCCGCTGGACAGTCTGCTGGAAAAGGAGAACGAGCAGCTCGCCGAGAAGGGCGAGACCTACCTCGACCAGTACCTCATCGGGAAAGCGCGGGTCCATCGGTTCTTCGTGAACCCGGAGGACCGTTATCTCCAGAATTACAGGGAGTACCCGCTTGAAGCGGCGCGGCTGTTGAACATGCACGGCAGCGTCATCGGCTTGCGGGCGGTGTCCATGCCCAGCACGGTGACTTACAACAAACGCCTGTTCCGCGAGGCGCACCGGATGTTCCCCGACGCCGGTCTGGTCGTGGACGGCGAGGTCGTGCCCCCCGCAACCTGGCTGGAGTTCTACCAGAAGGCGAAGGTCATCACCGAGTACGGCAAGCGGGCCGCCAAGCAGAGGGGCCTGCTTGAACCGGTCTGCTACGGCGCGGTGTTGCAGGGACAGCGCGACAGTGATCTGGATCGCGGCGTCAAGCCTCTGGCCCGACGGGCCGGCTCGATGGCCTTCGGGTTCCAGGGCGACACCAGCACGGTACATCAGTATCTCTCACCTGAGACCCGCAAGAAGTACAGCAATCAGCGGATCGGTTTTTTCGACTACGACAGCCCGCAGCAACTGGCGGCGTTCGCGCTGCTGCTGAAGCTCAAGCAGGACGACCTGATCTTGCCCGGGACCGAGGCCCGCCACTACGAGGACACGCGAACGGCGCTGGCCTCGGGCAAGGCGGCGATGCTCATTGACGGATGGTGGGCGGCGCTGATCGGGGCGGAACGCGTGCCCTGGGCCGCCCAGGACCTCGGCAGTGCGCCGATCCCGCTGCCGTACCACCGCGTGGACCCCAACAGCGGATGGACCGCCCAACGCGTGGAAGACGAAAAGCGGAAAGTTCACGAGATGCTTCGATTGAACGAGTTGGGCATCGAACTGTCCCCCGGAAACAAACTGCCCCGGACGGCCGACGACAACATCCAGTTCTTCTCCTCGCTCTGCCGAGACCCCGAAGCCACCTGGGAATGGGTACACTTCGCCGACCGCAACCTGGATGTCATGCGGGACGAGGCCCGTCGCGGAACGGTTCCGCAGATGCGCGAGGCGATGAAGCACCTGGGCGACCCGGACTGGTTCCCCTACCCCTACCAGATGCAGGTGTACAACATCATCGACGAGCACTGTGCGATGTGGCCCGAACGGCCGTTGCATGGGCCCGTCCAGCCCGACACGAAGATGAAGGTTTTCTGGAAGTGGTTCTACCAGACGGACGTCAAGGACATGGGCGAGATCCTCAAGAAGGCCCGCACCGAGGTGCAGGAATTCACCGAGGCCGCCAACCGCGACCTCGCCAAGCGGATCGAAAACGGTATCGTCCGCCCCGAGGAGTGGACCTTCCCGGACTGGGATCCGAAGAAGGCAGAGAAGTTCTTCGCCCTCCAGCAGCAGGGCGGAAGCTCCCCGGACATCGAGCGGAAACTCGACAGAATCCGGGCCGACCTGGCTGCCTATCTCAAGGAGAACCCCCAGCAGGACATCCTCAACGAGGACGGCCAGGTTCGGAAAGACATTTGGAGATGGCGGACACCGGGCAGCATGCTGCAGTTGCTGTGGGTCCCGCTGCTGATCGGTGGTGTGGCGGCCGGCTGGTTCGTCTGGACGGTCCTGCGGAACCGCCACACCAGTGAGGATCTGCTCGCCAAGGCCAAGCGGGGGGCGAAGTCCAACTGGCATGGATACGTGTTCGTGCTGCCGGGGGTCCTGGCGATCTTCGTATTCGCGATCTATCCGTCGATCTACCAGTTCGGCCTGGCGACCTATTCCGGCGACGGGTTGGGCGTGATGCGATACGTCGGCTGGGAGAACTTTAACAACATTCTGAACCCTGCCTCGGAGAAGTTCGACTCGGACTTCTGGATCAAGGTCGTTCCCAACACGCTGATGTACATGGTAATCGTCTGTGCCGGACAGGTCTGTATCGGCTTGGTGATCGCCTCGCTACTGAACCTTCCGCTGAAGTCCAACCGGTTCTACCGTGTGCTGTTCTTCGTTCCGCTGGTGACGTCGCTGGCGGTGGTCAGCGTAATTCTCATCGGTCTGCTGCGGGGCGAGAACTCGGGTTTGAACCAGTTCCTGGTTCGCATTGGTCTGGAGAACCTGCCCTACTGGATGGGGCTGGTCGACGATCCGGGCAAGATGATCGATTGGCTCGGCCAGAAGACCGGCCTGTACACCGTGATGGCGGTGGGGATCTGGCACGGATTGCCGTTCAATATCATCCTTCTGCTGGCGGGGCTGCAGTCCATCCCGCCGCAACTGTACGAAGCGGCGAAGGTCGACGGCGCCAACGCCTGGAGGCGCTTCATTCACGTGACGATCCCCGAGATGGCGCCGATCCTGATCGTCATCGGGTTCAACGCGTTCATCGGGGCGGCCAAGGCCTTTTCGAGCGTGTTCGTTCTCACCGAAGGCGGGGCCGACCATTCCAGCGAACTGGTGGCGACGTACATCTTCAAGAAGGGCTTCATGAAGCCCGAAGGCACCGAGCCCGATCTGGGATACGCCGCGGCGTTGGGCGTGGTCTACTCGCTCATGCTGATGGGCCTGACGATCACCAACGTGGTCATCATCGCCCGTCGATGGACAAGGAAGATCAAGATGAAGGAACAGCCCGGCACCCCCGTCAAGGAAGGGGCCGACAATGTCTGAAAAGCGTGAACTCACCCGCGAAGAAGCCAAGCTCATCTACAAGAAGCACCGCGGTAGCCTGCTGGACCGGCTCCGCTACAACTGGTGGATCATCCTGGTGCACCTGGTGCTGATCACCTTTGGGCTGGTGAACCTCTATCCGTTCCTCTGGATGCTGGGTACGAGTGTCAAGGCCGAGGCGGAGGCCTCCAACGAGCGCCTTTGGCCGATCCCGGAGATGAAGTACAAACTCGCCGAGGGGTTCGACCCCAACAACGTGGTCCCGACGTTCCTCGATGCGGACATTGTCGCCGCCAGGTCGCACCAGGAATGGGGTCGACGCCTCAGTTCGGTGGCCAGCAGGCTACAAGTGCTCCAGGAAATGCAGCGCCGGGCCATGGAGCCGCACCTGCTGCAGAAACTCGCCCGGGCGTGGCTGGAGGAGAACGACTTCTACCAGGCCAGCAAACGCGTCGTCGACGCCCAGGAAGAAAATCTCAAGGTCATCGCGCGACGCATCGCGCGGGCCAGGGAAACCATCGAGGCGTGGAAGGACATTGAATCCCTCCGGACGAGGCTCAGTAAACTCTCCGCCGACCTGCGAACGGCGGCGGAAGACGATCGCAGGGAGACGCTGCAGCAGAAGATCGCGCAACTCTCCGAGCACATTGCCGAACTCGAAAAGACCGGCCCGACGGCCAAGGCGCGATTGGCCGACCTCAAGGCGAAGCACACCGCCGGCAGCGAGTTTCTCGCCGAGGCGACCAAGACGATCGAGACGCTTCGCCAGGGTCGACCCATCCCCGAGAGCGACGATCGCACCAACGGAATCGGTTCCACCCGGGCGGGAAAAATCACCCCCGACGGCGAAGACGGCAAACTCACCTATGAACTGAAGGTTTACGACCTTCCCTCGCTGGGCGGACCGGCGACCAAGGCGGTCACGACTCAGCCGGCGGGCGACAAGGTCGATGGCAACGAAGCCGTCCTCACCAAACTGCCCGAGAAGACCACCATCACCGGCCAAACCGCCTACGGCGTGTTCAAGCTCTTCCTGGAAAAGAGCATTCTCGTCAAGGACCCAGCCCACGGGGGGTTCTGGCTCTCGCAACAGGCTCAGGGCGGTGAATTTCCCGAGCTTCTTGACGAGGCCCAACTCGCCACAGCCAAGGAAGTTCGCGAGTTCTACCTCGTCACGCCTTCGAGCTACAAGAAGATCACCAAGGTTACCCAGATTCAGCTCGATCGGCAGTTCCCCTCGCTGACCACAGGCCCGCAGGCGGCGCTGGTACAGGTGCGCAAGGACCGTCCCGCCGGTGAGGCCCGCCCGGCCGTCGAGCCGGCGTACGTGCTGGCCGACTGGGCGCGCGGAGAGGTCCACGACGGCCTGAGGCCTCGCCAACTGCTCACGCTGCTGCGGATCTGGCAGGAGAACCAGCGCCGCCACGAAAGCCGCGGCACCTTCGCCGCGGATCGCTGGTCGGTCGGGGCCTATGAGGTGAACTACGGATTGAGCAACCCCGTCGGGCGTCCCCTCGCCAAGGCGGAGCTCAACGCCCTGCTGGACAAGAACCTGCTGACCGAGGCCCGGCTGCAGTTCATGAACTACTGGGTGGTCCTCAAGGAAGAGAACCTCATCCTCAACTTCCTGACCAGTGTGCTCATCACGGTTGTCGTGGTGTTCCTGACCGTGTTGGCCTCCTCGATGCTCGGATACGCCTTGGCGCGGATCCGCTTCCCGGGCAAGTTCCTGGTGCTGGGTGTCATGATCGCCTCGGCCGTTCTGCCCGGGGAAGCCCGCATCATCCCGATTTTCAAAATGCTGATGGCCGTGGGGCTCATGAAGAACCTCTGGGGCCTGGTGCTCTGGCTGACGAGCTTCGGCGTGGGCAACGCGCTGCTGATGGCCGGCTTCTTCCTCACGCTGCCCAAGGAAGTGGACGAGGCCGCCGAGGTCGACGGGGCCGGCGTGTTCCGGAAGTTCTTCGACATCGCCTTGCCCATGGCCCGCCCGATCGTCATGACCGTCGGGCTCTTCGCGTTCCTCACCGCATGGAACAACTTCCTGATCCCGCTGCTGTGCACCATCTCCCGCCCCAGCATGCAGCCGCTGGCGGTGGCGGTGTACAACTTCCAGCAGGGGCACCCGGGCAAGTGGCATCAGATCAACGCCGCGGCGGCCGTCATGATCGTTCCGGTGATCGTGCTGTTCCTGCTCGTGCAGAGACACGTGGTGAAGTCCATCGCGATCGGGGCGGTCAAAGGCTGATCGCCGCGTCCCATATGCATCCGTCCAAACCGGGCGGCTCGCACTGTTGCGGGCCGCCCGTTCTGCGCGCGGAACTCAGTCCATCTCCTGCAGGATCCGCTCGAAGGCTTGGGCGTTCTCCGCCGCCTGGCCGCGGTGACAGTTGTTGAAAAACGCGTAGACGCGTTTCGCCTCGTCCTCGTGGGTCGACCATTCCTCCAGCAGCTCGGTAAGCTCCTGTCGGCTGTAACTGTAGTCGTACCGCTCAGCCGCCCCGGCGTACCACGCATCGGCGTTGCGCGAGTGCAGGCGAAGGTAGCCCACCGGGCCGGTCAGCATCGCCGAGGGGCGGTGCAGCGAGGCGATCTCCGGCACGTCGGGCACCACGAGTGTGACCCCGCGATCGGCCAGCCCGGTATACGTCAAACGATGGTCCCAGCTGAAATGGCGGAACTCCACCGCCAGCGGAACCGACGCCAGCGCCTCCAGCAGACTCGCGAGGTACCTGCGATTGGCCACCGTCCGGTGAAACGATTGAGGCAGTTGCACGAGCACGCCGGCCAGCTTGCCTGCAGTCCGCAGCGGATCCAGCGCGTCGAGGAACGCCTCGGCCGGTTCGAGCTTTCCCTCGTGTGTGAGTTGCCGATTGGCCTTGATCCAGAAGTCGAACCCCGGCGGGCTGCGCCGGTCCAGGCCAGCCAATGTCCTGGCAGACGGCATGCGGTAGTAGGTGTAGTTGACCTCCACCGTCCGAAAGTGCCGGACGTACTGCTCGAACATCGCCTGCTTCGGCGTACCGGGCGGGTAGAACGGGCCCACCCAGTCGGCGAACGAATAGCCGCTCGTGCCCACGCGCCACAGCGAATGTCCCCGGGGGGTATTGCTCATCGCGGGTCCACCCCCCTCACGCGGATTCTTTCGACCGTCTCGGCCGTCACACTCACGCAGCCATGCTGGGAATCCACCCGCCCGGTGATGCGATACGGGCCCGGCCCGGCGAGCTTCGTGCGCATCTGGCCCATCGCCGAGGGAAACACCGTCGTCTCGAACATTCCGTATTCATCCTCCAGTGTGAGAAAGAGCATCGTCTCCCCGTTTCGCGTGCGCGTGGCCCGGGTGGCCTCCAACACCCCGGCGATGCGCACCCGCTGCCCGACGCGATGAGGCAGCGCGCGGGTGTCAATCGTCACCAGCCTCGCCAATGTCGGGCGGTACAGCGAGAGGATGTGCTCGCGGACGCTGATTCCGAGAATCTCCCGTTCGTCGAAGTATTTCCGCGCTTCATCGTAGTCGCCCGGGGCGTCCGGAACGACCGGCGCCGCCGACAGCAGCGGGCCGCCGGGCACGCGGCCGGGCTTGAGCGTGCGAGCCAGCGTCCACTCCATCATCAGCGTCGGCCGCGATCGACCGGTCCAGTCCAGCGCCCCACAGAGAATCAGCGAGCGGGCTTCCGATTCGCCCAGCCCCACGCGCGAGAGCAGGTCGGTGAGCCCGTCGAATGCCCGCCGCTGACGCTGCTCGAGGATCCGCTCGATCGTCACCGGCCCCAGCCCCGAGACGAACTGCAACCCCACGCGGATCGCCCCGTCGTGCTCCAGCACGAACTCCTCGCCGGAGTGATTCACGCTGGGTAGACGAAACGTCACGCCCTCGCGCTTGGCCTGCTCCACGTACACCCGCGGGTGGTACATCGACTGGTTGTTGTTCAGCGCCGCCAGCCAGAACTCCCTGGGCCAATGGGTGCGTAGGTACGCCCCGGCGTAGGCGAGCATCGCGTAGCTGCCCGCGTGGGCCCGGCAGAAGGAGTAGTGGTTGAACTTCGCCATCTGCACCCACGTGTCCTTGGCGTAGGCCGGGTCGATCCCGTTGCGCACACACCCGGCGAGGAACTCCCGGCTGAGCTCGCGCCGCTGGGCGTCGGAGGTGCATTTCTGCACCCGTTTGCGGAAGCGGTCGGCCTGCGGCAGCGAGCAGGAGAGCATCGCGGCGGCGGTGAGCATCACGTCGTCCTCGTAGAGCATCACCCCGCAGGTATCGCCCAGTACGCCCGCCAGTTGCGGCGGGGCGGGGGGCGTGTCCTCCAGCCCGCGAAGCCGACGGATGAACACCTCTTTCATGCCGATGTTCGCCGCCCCGGGACGAATCAGCGCGAGGGTTTTCATGACATCGCCGACGTCCGAGGGTTGCATCATCGTCAGCAGGTGGCGCATCGCCGGCGATTCCAGCTGGTTGCACCCGACGGTATCGCCCCGGCGGAGACGGGCGAGTGTCGCCGGGTCCGCGGGGGGCAACGCCTCGATGTCCGGGGCCGAACCGTGCCGCTCGGCAATCCGGTCGCAGGCGTAACGGACGGTCGAAAGATTCCGGTTGCCCAGCAGGTCGAGCTTCACCAGTTGCATGTCCTCCACGCCGTCCTTGTCCATCTGCGTAATCATCACGCCCTTGGCCGCCCGCTCGATGGGCACGTACCGCCGGATGCCGCGCGGAGCGATCACGATCCCACCCGGATGCACCGAAAGAACGTGCGGCAGCTCGCGAATGGACTTCGCCAGCCTGGCGATCCGCGAGATGTCGGGCTGGTCGGCCCTGCCGGGGCCTCGCTCGGAGAGACGCGAGAGCTGCTGGTCGGAAAATCCCAGCGCCTTGCCCGCCTGGCGGAACGCGCTGCGGGGCTGAAACGTCGTGTGCATCGAGACCATGGCGGTGCAATCGTGCCCCCAGCGGTCGAAGGCGTACTCGATGACCTCGTCCCTCAGCCGCCAGCAGAAGTCCACGTCCAGGTCCGGGAAGTCCTCCCGGCGGGCGTGGATGAACCGCTCGAAGGGGATGTCGTAGCGAAGCGGGCAGACGTTGGTGATGCCCAGCAGATACGCCACGATGCTGCTGCCGCCGCTGCCCCGGCCGGCCACCGGCGCGCCGCGACGACGGGCGTACTGCACGATGTCCCAGACCACCAGGAAGTACTCGACGAACCCGAGCTGTTCGATCAGTCCCAGTTCACGCTCGAGGCGGGCATGCACCGCGCCGGAAGGAAAATCGCCGTATCGCCGGGCAATTCCCTCGTTGCAGAGTTTGCGCAGGAAGTCGGCCGACGGCGAGCCGTCCGGCGTGGGAAAGGTCGGGAAAACCGGCTCGCGAGGCAGCAGGCGGAAACGGCTGCACCGCTGAACGAGACGCGTGTTGCCCTCGATCGCGTCGGGCCAGTCGGCCAGTTGTCGACCAAGCGTGTCCGGGTCGCGCAGGTGTGCCCGGGGATGGGGCAGCTCGCCGGTGGGCACGCGGCCCATGGTGGTTCTAAGGCGGATTGCCGCCAGCAGACGGGCTGCCTCCCCGTGGCGGGCCCCCAGCGTAAGGCTCGGGGCCGAGGCGACGGGCGGAAGGTTCCGCTCCTCGACCAACGCGCGCAGGGCGCCCAATTGTCGGCTCGACTGGCTGGCTGGGTCGATCGCCGGATGGAGACGATCGCGATCCACGCCGGCGGCGAGCAGGTCGGCGATCAATTCGGCGTCGTCGCAGAGCAGTTCGAGCCCTTCTCCGAACCGCTCCAGAACGCCCGCCAGCGGCGAGACGGGTCGGGGCAACATGCCCGTTGCATCCCCGCGTGCCCAGCCGACCCCGGCGGTGACGGCAGCGGGCGCGGGCGAACTCGTCGCAGCCGGCTCGAGCTCCATCGCGCGGAGGTCGGTGATGCTCTCGCAGAGGTTTTCGTAGCCGGCGTCGGAATTCACCATCGCCGTGACCGATCGGCCGGCCGGGTCGCGTAGTTCCGCGCCCAGCAGGGGAGTCAGCCCAGCGTCCACGGCCCGTCGCCAGAACGCGGTCGCACCGTGAAGACTGTTGACGTCCGTCAAGGCGATGCGCGAGTGGCCGAGCGTTTTCGCCTCGCGAATCAGGGCAGCGATGCGCGTAGTGCCCCGCAGCAGCGAGTATCCGCTGCGGACGCGAAGCGGCGTGATGTCATTGAATAAACGGGCCATGGTGTTTCGTTTCGCCTTCGG
>CAZYIH010000074.1:0-13085 GCA_964646915.1 uncultured Planctomycetaceae bacterium
TCGCTACAGGATCAGCATCGCGTCGCCGTAGGAGTAGAAGCGGTACTCGGCTTCGATCGCGGCGCGGTAGGCGTCGAGAATCATCTCGCGCCCGGCCAACCCGCCGGGCTCGCAGAAGGCGGCCACCAGCATCACCAGCGTGCTGCGCGGGAGGTGGAAGTTGGTGATCAGCCCGTCGACCACGGCGAAGTCGGCCGGCGGGTACAGGAAGATGTCCGTCCAGCCTTCCCGGCCCCGAAGAGGCCAACCGTCCCGCCCGGCGGTCTCCAGCACGCGGACCGCGGTCGTTCCCACCGCGATGATGCGTCGACCCGCCCGATGGGCTGCGTTGAGCGTCTCGGCTGTTGGGGCGCTCAGCTCGTACCACTCGCTGTGCATCGGGTGGTCGGTCAGCTTATCGGTCTTCACCGGTGCGAACGTGCCCAGCCCCACGTGCAGCGTGACGTGCGCGGCTTGGACGCCGCGCCGCGTGAGTCGATCCAGCAGCTCGGGCGTGAAGTGCAGACCGGCCGTCGGGGCGGCCACCGCGCCGGGACGCTGGGCAAACACCGTCTGGTAGGTCCGGCGGTCGTCGGTCTCACCGCTGTCCTCGTCGCGGCGGATGTAAGGCGGCAGGGGCGTCTGCCCGGCGCGGTCGAGAATCTCAAAGGCGGCCGTCGCCGGCGAGACGCGCAGCGTCCAGCGTCCCTGGCCGTGATTCTCCTGGAGGGTCAGCGAGACGGGCTTCTCGCCGGCGCCCACCAGGGCGAGTGTTTCGCCCGGTTTGCATCGGCCCGCGTTGCGGAGCATGCACTCCCAGACGCCCGGGACCGACTCGCGCAGGAACAGCCCTTCGATGCGCCCCGACGTTTCTCGCCGGGCGTGGAAGCGGGCGGGAACCACCCGCGTGTCGTTGAGCACCAGCAGGTCGCCCTCGTCGAGCAGGTCGGGCAGGTCGGCGAAACGGCGATGCTCCAGCGACCCGGCAGCGCGTCGAAGTACCGCCAGCCGCGACTGGTCGCGGCGGGACAGCGGGGTCTGGGCGATCCGCTCGGGGGGCAGGTCGAAATCGAAGTCACTCGTGCGCAGCGTCATCGCCCTCTCCTTCGCACGAGATCGTTCTGGAAGAGCGGGGCGAAGCGCCCGTGCGAAAGTCGTATTTGTCCAAATACGCCCAATGTCCTGTATTGGTAAATCTGCATGTGCTCACATTTCTGAAGTGGCGTGTTTCACGGGTAAATCCTGTTTTAAGGGGGGGTTGGTCATGGCGAATCCGGGTTATGCACGGGTTATCCACAGTGTGTCTTTGCCATTTTCACGGTTGATTGGCACGGAACCTGCAAATTCTGCCTGCTGGACGGGGTGATGTCAAAGGTTGCCGCCGAATCGGCCGATACGCGTCGATGGAGGAAGTACCTTGCCGGTCTGGAGGTGGACGGTGCTGCAAACTGCGGTGGATACCATCGTCATGGAAGTTGCCGCCATGGAGCGCGATGCCCTGATGGTCGCGATCCGCACTGCGCGGGTGGGGTTTCCGGTCGACTTCACGTCGGATTACCTCTTCGAGCTGGATCTGGAGGAGCTGCGTCACCTGGTGTTGGCGGCCCGGCTGCAGGAGCTCCGCCGGGCGGAGTCCTGAGCGGTCTTACGGCAGCTCGAAAGCCGAGTTGCCCTGGTTCTCTCCCCGTTCGCTGTTTCGCCCGACGATGGCGATTCCCAGTCGGTCGGCCAACGCGAGCGTCGCTGGTTTGTCCACGATGAGCGTTCGTCCCGCTTCGACCACGAGGCAGACGCACTTGGCGTCTTTGAGATATCGCATGGTTCCCGGCCCGATGGTGGGCACGTCGAATCGCATGTCCTGGTGGGGGCGGGCGACTTTCACCATGGTCCAGCCGCCCACGCGACAGACGCGCCCGGCGCGTCGGATCATCGCGTCGGTCCCTTCCATCGCTTCGACCGCGATGATGTCCCGCTCCTTGACGGCGATGGTCTGGCCGATGTCCAGCTCTGCCGACGCCCGGGCGATCCGCAGCCCGAATTCCACGTCGCCCTCGGCGTGGCGCGGAATGGGCGTTTCGGTCATCAGCCCTTCGCCGGCAAGATGCTCTTCGCAGTATTTCACGCAGGACACCAGTTCGATCCCTTCGCTTCGCAACTCATCGGCAATTGCCATCAGCACGGCGTTGTCGCGTTTGTCCCGACGGACTTTTACATACCACAGCCGGGCGGTGCGATAGTCCGGAATATACCGCAGAAACCGCAGGGGCGAGTAGATTTTTCGCTTCTTGACCCCGCCGATCATGACGGCCTCTCGCACGCCCCAATGTTTGAAGGCAGCGATCGCCCGCCCCAGGCGCGTCGGGCCCACCCAGCGGAAGCGATCGACCACGCCTTCCAGCAGCGGCGAGGCGAACTCCGTCAGTCCCACCGCCGCTACCGGCCTGCCGATCTCACGGATGCCGTTGGCTACCAGGAAGGGCGTGCGCCCCGCCCCGGCAAAGAGCCCGATGGGGCGGTTGTCGGTCACTGGTCCTCCTCCGCGCTGCCGACCCGTTTCTCCAGGGCTTCGAGTTGCTTCCGCAGGAGTCGGATCTCCTTGCGCATCTCCGGAAGACGCGCGATGGACCCGTAGGCACGCTTGGCTGTGGCGAACGGGATGGCCGGGGTGCCCCAGACCTTCTGCCCCGGGGCGACGTCGCCGAGGACACCCGCCTGGCCGCCGACCTGGACTCCGTCGCCGACGTGAATATGCCCGGTCACACCCGCCTGCCCGGCGAACACGCAGTAGTTGCCGATCGTGGTCGACCCGGCGATGCCCGTCTGGGCGACGACGAGGCAGTGGCGGCCCATCTTCGTTCCGTGTCCGATGGTGACCAGGTCGGAGAACTTCGTGCCCGCCCCGATCCGCGTCTCGCCCATCGCGGAGCGGTCGATTGCGCAGCAGGCGCCGAATTCGCAATCGTCCTCGACGACCACGCGGCCGGCCTGGGGAATCTTGTGGTGAGCGCCCTGGTGGGTGGCGTAGCCGAACCCGTCGTGGCCGATGGAGCAGCCCGCGTGAACCGTCACCCGGTCGCCCAGGTGCGTCTCGTCGTAGAGCGTCACATTGGGATGCAGGATGCAGCGTTCTCCCATGATGACGTTCGGGCCCACGTACACGCCGGGGTACAGCACGCAGCCATCACCGATGCGGGCGCCTGGCCCGACGGTCACGAACGGAGCGATGGAAACCCCCTCGCCCAGCGTCGCGGTCGGGTGGATGCTTGCGCGGTCGTCGATGCCCTCGAATTCCGGCTGACGAAAACCATGGAAGGCGACCATCGCGTTGCGGAAGGCGAAGTACGGGTCGTCGCAGCGGATCAGCGTATCGCCGGGCCCGTCGTAGTCGGCGGCGACGATGACGGCAGCCGCCTTCGTCTCGGTCATCTGGGGGATGTATTTGTCATTGGCCAGGAACGCCACTTCGTGCGGCCCGGCGTCCGCCAGCGACGCCACTGCGGTGACCGTCACATCGCCGTTGCCTTCGAGACGTCCGCCCAGGTGGTCGGCCAATTCGCTCAGATTCATCTCATCCATGAATAATGGGGTCTCCCGTGCCGTCATGGCACAGAAGAAGCCTAGCCAACCTCGCGGGGCGGGTCAAGGTCGTCTGGTCACCCCACCAACCTGCCGTCGCGGAGGACGATGTACCGGTTGGCCTGGTGGGCGAGATCCTCGTCGTGGGTGACCATGATGATGGTCTGGTTGTGCTCCTGGTTGTAGCGGCCGAGCACGTCCATGATTTTCGCGCCGGTTCGGGTGTCGAGGTTGCCGGTCGGTTCGTCGGCCAGCAGGAGCTTCGGCTTGTTCATCAGGGCGCGGGCGATGGCCACCCGCTGCCGCTCGCCGCCGGAGAGTTCTTTGGGGCGATGGCCGATGCGCTCGGAGAGGCCCATCTCGTCGATGAGTTCTTTGGCGCGTTTTCGGGCGCCCGCCCTCCCAGACAACCAGCCCAGCGGGGGCGTGTCCACCATGGCGGGCATGAGGACGTTTTCCAGCACGGTCAACTCGGGCAGGAGGTGGTAGAACTGGAACACGAAGCCGATCTCCTCGCAGCGGTGGCGGCTTCGCCTGCCGGCAGAGTAGCGCAGCGTGTCTTCCCCGTTGATGCTCAACTCGCCGGCGTCGGGCACGTCCAGCAGGCCGACCAGGTGCAGCAGCGTGCTTTTGCCGCTGCCGGAGCTTCCGGTGATCGAGAGGAATTCCCCGTGACGCACCTTGAGGTCCACGTCCTTGAGCACGTGGAGGTCCACCTTGCCGAGGCGGTAGGACTTGCTCAGCCCGCGGGCGTCGACGGCGAGGTTGACAGGAGGGGGCTTACTCATAGCGCAGTGCCTCCACCGGCTGCATGCGCGCGGCGTGGATGGCGGGGATCGCCGCTCCCAGGATGCCCGCGGCGGCAGAGCCGACCATGATCATCAAAGCGGCTGACCAGTCCACCTGGTTGGGGATCTCGGTAAACAGGAACGTCTCGGGCGTCCAGACCTGGAAGCCCATCGCCCGCCCCATCCATTCGTGGATGGGGTTGATGTGACGGATGAAGAAGTACCCCCCGACCAGCCCGAGCAGCGAGCCGGCCACGCCCAGCAGCGCCCCGTAGAACAGGAAGATCGAGGCGACCCCGAGGTCCGAGGCACCGATGGCTTTGAGCACGCCGATGTCCTTGGTCTTCTGCACCACGATCATGTAGAAGATCACGAAAATTGCAAACGGCGCGACGACCGACATGATGGTGAACATGATGGCCACCAGTGTCCGCTGGGCCTGGATGGGGGCGATCATCCGCGCCTGGCGTTGTCGCCAGGTGGTGATGTTCACGTCCGAACCGGCGTACACCAGCGGGTTCTCCTCGCGGAAGGCGATCCAGCGGGACTGGATCTCCTTGGCCGTTTCCTGCATGGCGGGCTCGTTCTCGCCCAGCGCGGCAGCGAGCTTCACGTGTACGCTGGAGCAACGGGCCGGGATGGCGACGCGGTTGGGGTCGGCCACGCTGTAGCGGGCGGTCATCTCGTTGAGCAGTTGGGCGGTGCGGAACGGGATGAATACGTACTCCGAGTCGATCTGGTAAATGTCCGTGGCGATCTCGTCGATCACGGTGAACCGCCGCTTGGGCAGGGAGATATCCGTCTGGCTGATCTGTCTGCCGATGGGAAACACCATCAGCGTCAGGTCGTGGCCGGGCGCCATAGCCCGCACGGTCTGGCCGAAGTCCGCCCGCCAGTTGAACCCGGGAATGCGTGCTCCGATGATGGCACGTTCGCCGGGAGGCTGAAGGCCTGAGACCTCCACGAGTTCATCGAGGCGGTCGAGCAGGTCGAGCATCTGGTTGCTGTCTTGCGGGGAAGCGCGATTCTCGCGCAGCTCGGTGATTGCCTCCCACGTTTCCCGCATGCGCTGTTGATAGGGCTGGCCGCGCTGGAGCTGTTGCATCCCGTGGCGCAACTGGTTGACGCTGCTGGATGCCCGTTCGAAGTTGTCTTCGGCTTCGGCGAGTTCGATCAGGGCGGGGCGGAGATCTCCGGCGTTGGCCCCTTGGCCGCGCAGCGTTTCGACGCGCCGGCGTTTCTGATCCAGGATCTCAGCCAACTCGTCGACAAAGCGGCGCGTTCGGCTGATCTCCTGGCGGATTCGCCTGATCGGGGTCGACAGGTTGGGGTCGAAGGAGGGGGCCTGCAGGTTGCGCTGCGCCCAGAGCCCGTCGCGGAGGTCGGTAACGTCCATGCGTTCGGGCAGGCGGATTCCGGCGACTTTCACAACCCGCTGGAAATCCGACGCCGCCGGCACGCGGAGCAGCCCCTCGGTGACGATGAACGGCGAGGCTGCCTCGACGCCCTTCACGCCAGTGTTGGGGTCGGTGATCTCGGCGATGAACTCGTCGTACAGGCCGAACCCGCTGGCGCTGGTGGCCTCGATGATGACGTCCCCGAACAGGCCCTTGGCGGCGTCTTCCAGCTTGTTTACGAACCCGTTCATCACGCTGATGGCGACGATGAGCATGAACGCGCAGAGCGTCACGGCGATGGCTGCGAACACCGCCAGCAGGCGGGTGCGAAGGTATCGAAGAGAAAGGAATATGCGGTACATGGTTCTCCCGCGGCTCGGCCGGCGCTACTCGGGCCTGGGTGCCTGGATGGGGCTCTCTGCCGACGTCGATCGCAGGGTGGGAAACAGGATCACGTCGCGGATGCTGGTGGTGTCGGTCAGCAGCATCACCACCCGGTCGATGCCGATCCCCAGCCCGCCGGCCGGCGGCATGCCGTGACGCAACGCCGTGATGAAATCTTCGTCCATCACGCGCATCGTTTCATTCTCGGCCTCGCCGGCCACCTGCCCTGAGAGGTTCTCCAACTGGATCGCCGGGTCGTTCAGCTCCGTGTAGGCGTTGCCCAACTCCATGTTGGCGACGAAGGCTTCGAACCGCAGGGCGATCTCGGGGTTGTCCGGGTCGCGACGCGTCAGCGGGCACAGCTCGGCGGGGTAGTCTTTCACGAACGTCGGCTGAACCAGGGCCGGCTCGACCGTTTCCTCGAACACCTCGTTGACCACGACGGCGTCGTCCTTGTTCGCTTCCTCGATACCCAACTCCCGCGCCTTGGCGCGGACGGCGTCCATCTCGGTCATCGAGACTCCGGCGTGCTCTTCCAGCAGCTCGGCGTAGGTCTTTCGCGTCCAGGGCGTGGTGTAGTCGATCACCGTCTCGCCGTAAGGCAGCGCAACTCGGCCGGCGTCGATCTGCTCGGCCGCCTGGCGATAGACCTTCGCTCGGGCCCGGCAGTGGTCGGCCTCCTCGCGCCGCGCCTGGGCGCGGGTGGGTTCGTCGGCTTCGTCGAGCTTGTCCGCCGCCTCATTCAGGCGGGTGGCTTCCTCCACGAGACGGTCGGCCTCGCCGGCAACGTGGGGGGTATACATCGCCGCGGCCGAGGAAACCAACTCCTCGGTGATTTCCATCATCACGTTGTAGTCCGCGTACGCCTCGTACAGTTCCAGCAGCGTGAACTCCGGATTGTGGCTGGTGTCGATGCCCTCGTTGCGGAAGTTTCGGCTGAACTCGAAGACGCGCTCCATCCCGCCCACCAGCAGCCTCTTGAGGTACAGTTCGGGCGAAATCCGCATGTACAGGGTGGCGTCCAGGGCGTTGTGATGCGTGGTGAACGGCCTGGCCGCCGCACCGCCGTAAATCGGCTGAAGGACCGGCGTTTCGACCTCCTGGTAGCCGCGATCGGTGAGCTTCCCGCGGATGTGGTTGATGATCTCGCTGCGCCGGCGGAACACGCCCAGCGATTGCGGATTGGTCATCAGGTCCAGGTATCGCTGGCGGTAGCGGGCCTCGACGTCCTGGAGGCCATGGTACTTCTCGGGCATGGGGTTCAGCGATTTGCTCATCAGCGTGAGCGAGTTCGCCCAGATGGTGATCTCGCCGGTGCGGGATTTCTGCAGGTCGCCACTGCAGGCGATCAGGTCGCCCAGGTCCAGCAGCTTCGCCAACGCCCAGTCGGTCTCGTCCAGGGCGTTCTTGCGGAACGCCACCTGCATCTGCCCGCTCTGGTCTCGGATGTGGGCGAACATCATCTTGCCCATATCGCGGATCAGCACCAATCGGCCGGCTGCGTCGGCGGTCTGTCCGGGCGTGGACTTGCCCGGTTCGTCCTCGGCGTGGCCGGCGAGAATCGCGGCGATGGGCTGATTCGTTTCGTACCGCCCGCCGTAGGGGTCGATCCCCAGCTCGCGGATCTTCTCCAGCTTGGCCTGTCGGTCTGCCTGTACCTTTTCCAGCATGGTCGTGCACCTCGGAAAGTCAAAGCGGGCATGATCCACGACGAGGGGGGCTTAGTCAAGCATAACGGAGGCTCCCCATGTGGGAGCGAGTCGATCGGCCAAAGCGAGGCAAGCGGATTGGACACTCAGGGCTTGATGGACTGGTAGATTTCCAGCACCTTTCGCTTGGAGAGGGCGTTGTCGTAGATCAGGATGTCGTCGAGGGCTCCTTGGAAGTAGTCGCATTTCCGGCGATGGTCGTACCCCATCGAAAGGGGGAGCCCCCGGACGTCCCGGGCTGTGCCCTTGCCCAGCCCCGCAAGCTTGCCGTCGATGTAGAAGGCGTATTTGCCGTCCTTGCAGGCAAACACCACGTGATGCCATTCTCCGTCGGTGATGGCTTTGGTGGCGGAGGCTTTGATTCCATATCCGTAAGACAGGTTCGAGAAGTGCGGTCTGCCATCCTCGTCGAGCCCGAACATGAACTCGCCCCGAGCGGGACCGTCCGGTGCGGATGGGCCGGCCCTTGCGGCGCGTTGGGCGAGGATCCACCCCCCGGAGTGTTTCGTGCGGACCCAGCAAGCGATGGACAGCTCATTGGTCCGGTTCAGCGGGCCCATCTCGGCCAGGAAGGTGGCGTGGGTGGATTTCCCGTCGAACAGGGCCGCCTGCCCGAGCACGCCGTCAATGAGCTTCGCGTTATGCAGCAGGGCCACCTCGCGGTTGCCCGAAACATCCTTGACGCCGTACAACCCCTCCTTGCTGCGGATGCAGTCGGGCTCGAACGTCAGGAACAGCTTCGCGCCGCCGGGCACCGGTCCGCGGAAGTAAGGCAACACCTTACCCAAGGCCTCCCGGGCCTTCTTGACTCGCAGTTCGATCTTGTTCTTGAGCAGTCCCTTCGCGTTCGGCAGGGCGAGGCGATAGTAGTGGATCGCCCTGGTGAGCATAGCCGCCTTGGGGATGTCATTGTCTGCATCCTGGCCGTACTTGTACCAACCGTCGGCGAGTTTGACCTGCTCAGCCGGGGCTGTCGGCTCGGTCAGGTCGGCCCGTGCCAACCCGGCCAGGTCATTGTCGACCCCCTTGCTGAGGTGGGGCAGTCCCTTTGCCCAGTCGTGGCAGCAGAAGCAGAGGTACTCCCCGAGCGCCTGGTGTGAATTTAGGGAGCCCCCATCGTGCTTGAGTTGTTCACGGGCCCGCTGGGCCTTGGTCAGCATGCTCATGTACGGACCGATCACCTTGCGGAAGCTGGAGGCCTGCTTGATCAGGCTGCTCTCGCGCGCCCCCCTCGCGGAGGCGTGGAACTTCTCCAGGGCGTCGGAGGCGAGTTGAAACTCCCGCTTCCGCAGCGCCCGGACAGCCAGGCTGCGGAACCCGCTCGCCGCCTGAATGTATTCGTCCTTGGCGCGGGCGGTACGCCAGGTCTTCGCCAACGCCTTAAGCTCAAGGTCGATGCCCGAGGTGCGAAAGTTCCTGGCGATCGTCCGCGCCACGGCCAGGGCCAACTCGGGCTTGTCGCTTTCCATCGCCAGATCAAAGGCCTGCCGGAGATAGGCGTACCGCGTCGCGTCGCCGATGGACTCCGCCTGAGCCTGTTCGATGAGTTGCTCAGCCAACTCCCGGCGTGCCGTGGGGGCCGCATTTTTGAGCTCCTCGCCGTACACCTCGCGGATCGATGCCATCGTTTTGGCGAGACTCGCCTCTGCCGGGAGGGGCTTGCGCTTGCTCTCCCCCCGCGCCGGGGAGTACGGCAGGAGAATCAGCGACAGCAGAATGATCGGTAGAGTCCTGTTCATGCGAAACGCGCTCCCTCTGAGTTCTTACGTGTCGGCCCTGTGTGCAAAACGCCATTGCCGTCATTATTATTGTAGACGATGGGTGATATCGCAAGCAGATTCGCCCCGAGAATGCAGCGAGGCGACGACGCCCACCGCCGGAAAGCGGTTGCAAATCGCCCCCACCAGCCGTAGACTTCGCCGGTTGATGCACGTGGGTGTATCCGCGAGAAGCGCATCGAGGTCCCAGGCGGTGGCGATGCCGTGAACACCGAACGACAATCGGCCGACGCCGAGGCAATCGAACATGCGGTGGCGACACTCAGTCGCGAAGAACGCATGCTCGTGGTGGTCTGCCGCGAACTGTACGACCGTGACTGGGACGAGATGATCGCCGACATGCAGGCACGCCTGAACGGAAAGCCTTATATATTCAAATTGGCAACCCGTATCGAGGACGACCTGCTGCGGATCCAGCGACTCCGGCAGTTGGAGAAAGAGCTGGGAACCGAGCTCGCCGACCACGTGGCGTCGTGACGATCGGCCGGGTCGTGTCTGGCTGGTGCGTCATTCCCTGTCGGGACCACAACGGGCCCGACGCAGTGCGTGAGGAGTAGTCACATGCGTAAAATGATTGGCTTGGCGATGATGGTCGGTCTGGTGCTGGTCGCCGCGGGCTGCGGCAGCGAGAAGGTCGCCGTCACGGAAGAAACGGTCCTGGCCGGGGTGGACCTGAAATACCACTGGACGCTGGACCTGCAGATCGCCGCCGACGGGGCCACGCTGGAGCGGATCTGGCAGATGGACGGCGAGGTCTACTGCCTCACCTCCGACAGCGAGCTGTTCTGTGTGGATGCCGAAATCGGCCACATCCGCTGGTCGATCGCCCTGCCGGACGTGGAGACGAACGTCTTTGAGCCCAGCCATTACGATGGCATTTTGCTGACCGAAGAGCCTCTCACCATCGAGCAGATCCAGAACCCCGCGCGGATCGGTCAGCTCAAGCCCTTCGACGCCGTGCTGGTCAATACGCTGTCGCGACTGTTGGTGATCGACCGCAACAGCACCGGGGCCCCCAAGGTCTATCGCAACATCGAGCTGGACTTCGCCGCCAACACCGGGGCGACCACCGACGGCGAAAGCGCGTTCATCGGCTCGACCGACGGGTTCTGCCAGGCCGTGCTGCTGGGAGCGGCGCTGCCACGCTGGGATCTCGACCTTCGCACACAGGTCAAGGCCCGCCCCGAAGCCCACAACCGCCTGATCTACGTCGCGGGCACCGCTCGGACGAACAACACCTTCTACTGTCTCCGCTCGGGCGACGAGTATGAGGTCATGTGGCGCCAGCTGTTGCCCGGGCCGGTGGTGGGGAATCTCCACGTCGATTCGCGGGGCTGCTTCGTGCCCTGCAAGCGGAACGTACTCAAGGCGTTCGACGCCGTCAGCGGCGATGCGCTCTGGCCGGCCGTCTCGATGGAAGGGCTGCTCACCACGCCGGTGCAGGTCTCGTCCAGCTCGGTGTTCCAGTACGCTGATTACGACAAGTTCTACGCCATCAACATCATTGACGGCTCGGTGCGATGGACCATGCCCGATGCGCGAACGGTTCTGGCGGTGATCGACGGGAAGGCGTATCTCCGCGACGCGTCGGACAATCTACGCATCGTCAACGAGGTGATGGGCTCGCAGGAGGGAACGCTCCCGCTGGCCGGGTTCGACTTCTTCGTACCCAACACCGAAACGCCGGCGATATTCACCGCCACGCGCGACGGGCGGGTGTTCTGCATCAGCCCGACCGACCAGGCGTCGGTCGTCTCCGCGGAGTAGAGCTTCGCCGCGTCATAGCCGATCCACAGACCGGGAAGGACAGCAGGACCACATGGAAGGTGCGAAGATTCGTCGGGCGCTGTTGAGCGTGTACGACAAGACGGGCATCGAGGAGTTCGCCCGCGCCCTGACCGAGATGGGCGTGGAGATTCTCTCCTCCGGCGGGACCGCCCGGGCGATCCAGGCCGCCGGCATCGAGGTGCGCGACGTCCGCGAGTGGACCGGCTTTCCGGAAATGCTCGGGCATCGGGTGGTCACCCTGCATCCGAAGGTACACGGGGGCATCCTCGCTCTCCGCGACGATCCGGACCACCAGGCCGACATCGAGACCTACGGCCTCGAGCCGATCGACCTGGTGTGCGTGGGCATTTACCCCTTCCGCGAGGCCATCGCGAAGGAAGGCTGCACGCCCGAAGAGGCGATCGAGATGATCGACATCGGCGGGCCGACCATGATCCGCGCCGCAGCCAAGAACCACCGATACGTCACCGTGGTGACCGACGCGTCCCAGTACGGCCACGTGCTGGACGAAATGCGCGCCAACGACGGACGCGTCTCCGATCCGCTGCGAGGCAAGCTCGCCCGCCAGGCGTTTGCCTTGACCTGCCGGTACGACACCGCCATCACCAACTACCTCGGATCCCTCGAAGAGCCCGACGGCCTGCCCGATCAACTCACGCTGAGCTACCGCAAGCAGGCCGACCTGCGCTACGGAGAGAACCCCCACCAGCAGGGGGCGTTCTACACCAACGAAACCCCCGGCGGTGACGAAGCCTGCGTGGGCAGCTCCCAACTGCTGGGCGGACGCGAGATCTCCTACAACAACTACTACGACGCCAACGGCGCGCTGGAGCTGGTCAAGGATCTCGACGCCGCCTTCGGCCGACCGGCCGTGGCGATCATCAAGCACGCCAACCCCGCCGGCTGCGCGATTGACGACGACCTGGTCGAAGCCTACCGCAAGGCCTACTTCGGCGAGGTCAACGCAGCGATGGGGGGCATCGTCGCCACCAACCGCAAGGTCACCGCCGAACTGGCGACCGCCATCACCGAGACCTACCAGCGCTGGGGCAAGGCTCGCGGCGCGGGCGGGTTCTACGCGGAAATCATCATCGCCCCCGGCTTCGAGGAAGGCGCCATCGACGTCATCCGCGCCCGGAAAGGCTGGGGCCCGCGCGTTCGTCTGCTGGACACCGGCGAATGGATCGGCCGACACAACCGCGAAAAGGCGCTGAAGTACGTCGTGGGAGGCCTGCTCGTGCAGGACCGCGACCTGCTGGGACTCAACGAGAACGAGTGGGAAACCGTCACGAAGATCGCCCCCGCCCCCGACCAACTGGACGACCTGCGATTTGCCTGGATCGTCTGCAAGCACGTCAAGAGCAACGCCATCGTGCTCGGGCGGGATCTGACGCTGCTGGGCGTCGGTGCCGGGCAGCAGTCCCGCGTGAATTCCGCGCACCTGGCGGTGCAACTCGCCAAAGCGTACGGCGGCGGAACGGACGTGGACACCAGCGGCTCGGTGCTCGCCAGCGACGCGTTCTTCCCGTTCCCCGACAGCCTCGACTGGGCAGTGCAGGCCGGTGCGTCGGCCGTCATCGAACCCGGCGGGTCAAAGAAAGACGACGACGTCATCGCACGCGCCGACCAACTCAATCTGGCGATGATCTTCACCCACGCAAGACACTTCAACCACTGACCGACCAG
>CAZYIH010000075.1:0-12682 GCA_964646915.1 uncultured Planctomycetaceae bacterium
CCGTTGCACGCGCCGCCCCCGGCGCGATAGCATAGGCGGTGCGGGCCGGTTCGGCCCGGGCAATTCAGCGACATCCACGGACGGAGAGCGCAATGGACAGATTTGTGATTCAGGGCGGGTCGCGCCTGCGGGGCGAGGTTCGCATCGGTGGCTCGAAGAATGCCACGTTGCCGATCATGGCGGCCGCCCTGTTGGCCGACGGACCCTCGGTGATTCACGACACGCCCGACCTGGCCGACGTGCGGGCGATGGCCGACCTCCTGACCGATCTGGGCGCGACGGTCAAACGCGACACCGACGGTTCGATGCGTATCGACGTTCAGGACGAAGCCACCATCCACGCCGAGTACGAACGTGTGCGCAAAATGCGCGCGAGCATCTGCGTGCTGGGTCCGCTGCTGGCCAAACGCCGTAAGGTCCGCGTGGCCATGCCCGGGGGATGCGCGATCGGGTCGCGCCCGGTGGACCTCCACCTGCGAGGCCTGCGCGCTCTGGGAGCCGAGATCACCCTGGACAGCGGCGACATCATCGCCTCCGCCCGCAAACTCCACGGGGCGACCATCTTCCTGGGCGGACCGTTCGGCTCGACCGTTCTGGGCACGGCCAATGTCATGATGGCTGCCACGCTCGCCGAGGGCACCACCACAATCGAGTCGGCCGCCTGCGAGCCCGAACTGGAAGACCTGGCCAACTACCTCAACAAAATGGGCGCCCACATCGAAGGGGCGGGTACGCCGCGGATCACCATCGAGGGGGTCGACGCGCTGAGCGGCTGTGAGCACACCGTGATTCCCGATCGCATCGAGGCCGGTACGTTCATCATGGCCGCCGCTGCCACCAACGGCGAAGTCACCGTCAACAACGTCAACCCCCAGCACATGCTCGCCGTCACCGACCGCCTCGAAGACATCGGCGTTCACGTGGAATTCAAGGACGAGGCGGCCACCGTCTCCAGCAGCCGACGCCTGGAACCGGTCGACGTGACAACCTACCCCTACCCGGGCTTCCCCACCGACCTGCAGGCACAGATCATGGTCCTGCTCTGCCTGGCGGACGGAAACAGCGCGATCACCGAGAAGATCTTCCCCGACCGGTTCATGCACGTGCCCGAACTGCTCCGCATGGGGGCCGACATCCGCAAGGAAGGACCCACCACGATCGTCACCGGCGTCAAGAAACTCATCGGCGCACCGGTGATGGCCAGCGACCTGCGGGCCTCGGCGGCGCTGGTGATGGCCGGCATGGTCGCACGCGGAACCACCACCGTCCAGCGCGTCTATCACATCGATCGTGGCTACGAGAGCATCGAGACCAAACTCAACGGGCTCGGGGCGAGCATCAAACGCCTCAGCGATTAGTACCGTTGCGCCGGGGAACTGTTGGGGACAACCCACCCCACGGCCACCAAGGCCCAGCGACGACGGCCTCGCCGACGTCACCGCTCCAGCATCGCACGCAGAGTGCGGGTCAATTCCTCGTCGATCTCGCCCGGATCGCCGGTGTGGCGGGCGAACTCGCCGATCGGGCCTTCCGCCAGGTCCGGGGCAACCTCCAGAAGCGGAACGCACACGAACGGCCGGCGAAGATCCGGGTCGGACACATCCCCGTCGTCGTCACGGTAGACCACGTCCAGATCGATCGGCCTGGGTGCATATCGGTTGGCTGACCTGCGACGTCCGAGCCGATGTTCCACGTCGCGGCAGAGAGTTTTCACAGACACCGTCGCGCCCGGCGAAACCACACACCACACGCCGTTGACGAATGGCGGCTGCTCACCGGGGCCCAGCGGCGCGGTACGGTACACGGTGCTCACCGCGAGAACTTCAAACGAACGGGTCAGCAGCCCCAGGGCAGCGGGGATGTTCTCTCGCGGCTGAATGTTGGACCCAACGGCGAGAAACGCCCTGCCACGCCCGCGAGAGTCACTCATCGCGCCAACGGGTGATCTCCACCCCGACAGTTCTCGCGAACCGCAGTGCCGCGGGTTTGCGGAGCTCGACGCGCACACCCCGGACCCGCTCGTCGCACCCCAGACACACCTCCGCGACCCGGGTGGCGAGACATTCGACCAGACGATACTCGGATGCCTCGCCCATCGCCAGGACCGCCTTCTTGACGGCCTTGTAGTCCACGGCGTCGGCCATCTCGTCCGAATCGCCGGCGGTCCGACAGTCGACAAAGAGGTCCAGGTCCACCACCACGTCCTGTCGCTCGCGGCGCTCGTCGGGATTGACGCCCACGATGCAGCGGAATCGCAGTTCACGAATCAGGATCCGGTCGATGCTCGGTTCATTCATACATGCGCCCCTTGAGATGTCGCCCACCGTCGATGAACAGAAGCTGTCCGGTCACAAACGGGCTTTCCAGCAGAAAGAGCATCGCCCGGGTGATGTCATCGCCCCGGCCATGCGCGTTGAGTGGATTCGTGTGGGCCAGGTCCTCCAGGTAGCGTTCGTCCTGACCCGGTGGAGGCAGGATCAACCCGGGGCAGATTCCATTGACCCGGACGGACGGGGCGAGCTCGCGGGCGAGCATCTTCGTGAGAGTCGCCAGCGTCCGCTTCGAGAGATGATACGAAGCGTGCTGCCGATCGAAATCCACTGCCCGGGCGTCGATCATGTTGATTACGTCACCGCGTTTGCACCCCTTGGCCATCGCCCGGGTCAGGGACAGCGGCGCCATCGCGTGGATCTGCATGTTCGTCGCGAGCGACTCGGGGGTGACGTCGGCCAGCGTGTCTGTCGGGAATATCGAGGCGTTGTTGATGAGCACGTCGATCGGCCGGCCGGCCAGGTCGGCCGCCTCGCCCAGCAGGGATTCCGCGCGCGACGCGTCGGCCAGGTCCGCCTGCAGCGCGTAAGCGAGCCCGCCTTGGCGGCGAAGCGTGTCGACGAGTTGGTTGGCCTCGTCCCCGGAGCTGCCATAGTGAACCACGACCCGCGCGCCGCCGGCAGAGAGTGTCTCGACCATCGCGCGTCCTAAGCGGCGCGCGCCTCCGGTGACCAGGGCGGTTCTCTCGGCAAGATCGGTCGGGTTCGCGGCGGCCATTCGTTCGTTCGATTCGGCGGGGGCGACTAGCGGCGTCTTCCGAAGATACGGAGCAGGTACAGAAACAGGAGGATGAAATCCAGATAGAGCGAGAGGGCGCCGAGGACGGCTCCCTTGCTCCGCGTTTCCTCGTCGCCGCCTGCCTCGGCCATCATCTTGACCTTCTGGGTATCGTAGGCGGTGAGGGCGACGAAGATAATCACGCCGATGTAGGTAATGGCCCAATAGAGCGTTTCGCTCTGCAGGAACCAGTTGACGATCGAGGCCAGGATGATGCCGATCAGCCCCATCAATGCGAGGCTGCCCCAGCTGGTCAGGTCGCGTTTGGTGAAGTAGCCGTACGCAGCCATGCTGCCGAACACACCTGCGGTGATGAAGAACGTCGAGGAGATCGAGGCGGTGGTGTACACCAGGAAAATGACCGACAGCGTCAGCCCGTTCACCGCCGAGTAAAGCAGAAACAACCCCGTCGCAACGGTGGACGAGAGGTGGTTGATGCCCAGGGAGATCAACAGTACCAGCCCGATCTCCACGAGAAACAGCACCCAGGCGGACTCGCCTACCATCCGGGTCAGTCTGGGCGAGCCGGCCACCACCACAGCCATCACCGCCGTGAGGAGCAGTCCGGTGGACATCCACGCGAACACCTTCATCACGAACGCCTTGACGGCTGGGTCGCTGGAGGTCTTGCCGATCGCCCCAAGCCGGGAACGGAGATTCGTCTCGCTGTGTGCGCCGAACTGCATGTGGTTCTCCTTGCCTGGAGCTGGGCCGATCGGCCGGGGTGTTACCGCTCTTTTACGCCTTCCTCGCCGAGTGTGGCGTCCCACTGATCGGGGCTGCGATAGTAGTCCTTGAGCATCATCGCCGCCACCACGCCGTCCGCGGTCGCCGTGGCCAACTGCATCGCGGCCTGCTGTCGACAGTCGCCGGCTACGAACACGCCCGGCAGCGAGGTCTTCAGCGTGGTCGGGTCGCAGGCGATGTAGCCCTGATCGTTCATGTTCACCGTATCGCGAAGGAAATCGGTGTTGGGGATCATCCCCACGAAGATGAACACGCCGTCGACGGAGAGTTTTTCGGTCTGGTCGGATTCCACGTTGCGGATCACGGCGTGGTCCACCGCGTCGCCTGCCGACGTCGGGACGATCTCGTCCAGCACGTAAGGCAGCTTGATGTCGATATTGTGCTTCTCGGCGGCCTGGCGGAGCTCGTCGACCAGCACCTGCTGAGCGCGGAACTCGCGCCGCCGGTGGATCATCGTGATTTTTTTGGTGAAGCGGGTGGCCAGGTAGAGCGTATCCTCGACCGCGGTATTGCCTCCCCCCACCACCAGCACGTGTTTGTCGCGGTAGAAGGCTCCGTCGCAGGTGGCGCAGTAGCTCACGCGCGTTGCCTGGCGGAGTTGGTCTTCCCCGGGCACGCCGAGTTGCCGATAGTCGCTGCCGGGCGAGAGAATGACCGCTCTCGCCAGCAGCGTCTCCTCACCGCGGTTGATGCTGAGTTCCAGGATGGCGTCATCGCGCCGGGTGATCGAATCGACCGCCTTGTTGACCACGACCTTCGCGCCGAACTCGACGACCTGCTCTTTCATCTTCTCCACGAGTTCCATTCCGCCGACGTGCTTGTAGCCGGGGTAGTTCTCGATGGACTCGGTGAGCATGATCTGCCCGCCGGGCAGGCCGTTCTTTTCGAGGATGACCGTGTCATAGCGGTCGCGCGCGGTATACAGGGCGGCGGCCAAGCCGGCCGGCCCGCCACCAACGATTGCCACGTCGTGCAATGGGTTTTCTGACATATGCTGGGGCGTCTCCTTGGTTAATGAGGTCAGTCGGTCAGCCCGCGGAGGATGGTCGTCGCGGCCCGGAAGGTGTTGACGACCTCCTTCCGGGTGGAGCGTTCAACGGCGAATCCGCCGGGCGACTCCATGCGAACGAGCGAGCCGTCGGGCTTGAGATAGAGCGTCGCCGGGTCTTTGTCCCAGTGCGACTGGTCCTGGCAGCGAATGGCCTCGATTTTCACATCCCCGATGCGGATCGTGGTGGGCTTGTGGACGATGAACGTCCGCATGTCGAACTTGTTCGTGCGCGAATTGTACGTCGCGAACGAGTAGTTCCCGGGCTTGGAGAGGTCCACCAGACGCGGCAGGATCATTTCCATCGCCCGGGGAAGGAACCACGATCCGGGCAGGTCTTTTCGCTTGGTCGTGGGCAGGTCGCGCCCGTTCCTGGTGGCCGACGACATGATGATCTGGTCGCGCTGCAGGCCTTTCTCGCGGAACAGGATACGCTCTCGACCTGCGCCCACCCGAAGGACTTCTTTCCACGTCGAATACGTTCGCCCGACCGACGAAAACATCTTCGCCTCGCTGACGCGGAGCGGGACCTCGGGGATCTTCGCCCAACTGTGAGTGACCACGCTCAGCCCGTCCATTCGCTCCTCTCGGCCCATCTTTTCGACCTGATGCATCCAGCCGACAGGCTTGCCGTTGAGTTTCATGATCCGCCAGACGGGCTTGTCCTTGACGGCCTTGGCAAGGACCTCCTTCGTGAGAGCCAGCAACACCACCTTGCCATTGCGAAGATATTCCTTGCGCCGCTTCATCTCCTCGGCAGGGTCGTTGATCTTCGCGGTCTTCATCATGGTGCCCATCGCCTGATTGAGATCCCGCTCCTTCTGCAGCGAACCGAAGATCGTGAACACCAACCAGCGGCCTGGCTTGATGCGGACCCAGTGCTCCTTCTGCCAGAACTTCATCGCCCCGACGGACTGGCCGATCAGGACGATGCCCGGCTTTTCGTCCACCGACTCGAAGGCGACCTCGTCCACCCGGAACCGCTCCCGCCGCATCGCGTCTTTGCGGAGCTGCTTGGCGTAGGTCTTGATGTCGAACGTCTCGTTGGGGTCCACCTCGCGGGCGGCCTTGCGGACCGAGAAGGTCCAGACGATCGCGCCGGTCTTCGCGTCGCGCTTCATCCAACTCGCGAGATTGGCCGTGGCGCTCTTCACCTGCCGCTCGGTGCCCTCGATCGGCTGAAGTGAAAAGCCATTGAGCGGATCGCGGTAGCGAGCACCGACGTTCGTGTCGTCGGCGGCGAACGCCGGCAAGACCGTAGCCGCCAGGCAAAGACACGTAACGACGATCTCCGTAAATGGTCTATTGGTCATGGCATCACCAGTGTGCTGAGAGCAAATGGATCAGTCGAACCCGACGCGGACTCCTGCCGCCAACCGGCGCAGCGGCCGGGATCGACGCTCAACTCGCAACCATTGTAGCATTCACGGACGGCGTGGGTCTACCGCCCTTCGGCGAGTCCTTCGCCGATCATGTACGTCGCCGACTCGGCAACCGCCTGCATCATGTCACCGTCGCATTTGTCCAGTTCCACGATCAGCCATTCGATGCCGTCGAACTGGTTGGCCGCCTCGACCACCGCGGGGATGTCCATCTTACCGGACCCCAACGCCAGCATGGCCGCACCTTTTTCCAGCGGGCCGTCCTTGATGTGAATGGACCGCGCCTTGGCGCCGACCTTCGTGACGAACTCGGCCGGGTCGTACTTGCCATGGTCCGCCGCCCAGTACGTGTCTATCTGCGGCCGAAGGCGCGGGGCCATCTCCAGCAGAATCTCGAACGCATGTCGGCCGTCAATGAGCACCATCTCGTGATCGTGGTTGTGATACGAGAGCGTCATGCCCTTCGCCTCCAGCAGAGCGGCGGCGACGTCCAGGTCGTTGGCGAGCTGCTGGATGGCCATCGGGTCATGGAAGCATTCCGCCGGGCGGTGTGGAATCACGATGTTATCGTACCGCAGCATGTCGGCCGACTCGGCGATCTCATTGACGTTCTCCGACGAGACGTCTCCCTGGTGCACGCTGGTGGCCTTGAGGCCGACGTCCTGGAGCATGTCGCGGACCTGTTTGGTCGTGTGGCCGTGCATGCCCGCCAACTCGACGCCCAGGTAACCCATCTCGGCGACCTTCTTAAGCGTGCCGGCCAGGTCGTCTTTGGCGGCGTCCCGAAGGCTGTACAACTGCAGTGCAAGTGGTTTCATGTCTGAATCCTCAGTTGGAAGTCCGGCGATGCGAAGCTATCCCGCCTCGCCGACGCGTCGGACGAATCGTTTGTAATCTTCGGGGGTATCGATCCCGGCACCATCGTAGTCCACCACAGCCACCGCGATGGAATATCCGTGTTCCAAGGCCCGGAGCTGTTCGAGTTTCTCAGCCTGCTCGGCCGGCGTGGACGGCAGGCGGGCGTAGGTCTTCAGAAACGCACAGCCGTAAGCGTACGCCCCGATGTGCAGCAGAGCCGCCGTCCCCGCCCCGTCGCGGTCATACGGGATGGCCGACCGCGAGAAGTACATCGCCCTTCCGGTGAGATCGCAGACGACCTTCACGCGGTTCGGGTCGGTGACCTGCTCGTCGGCCAGGGGCGTGGCGAGCGTGGCCATCTCGGCGTTCTTCTCGCCCAGCAGCAGCGCCATCTGATCGATACACGCAGCGGGGATGTCCGGCTCATCGCCCTGGATGTTCACGACGATGTCGTCCCCCGCCAGATCCAGCGCGTCGGCTGCCTCCGCAAGGCGATCGGTCCCGGTGCGACAGGACGCGGATGTCATCACGGCCCGACCGCCGAACCCCTCGACGGCCGAGACAATCCGTTCATCGTCGGTGGCCACCACGACGTCGTCCAGCGACGACGCCTCCCGGGCGGATTCGACCACGTGCTGGATGAGCGGCTTGCCCGTGTGGTCCAGCAACGGTTTGCCCGGCAGGCGCGTCGAGCCGTACCGGGCGGGGATAATCGCGATGGTTCTCATTCACTCACCTCTCGGGCGGCAGACCCGATCCTGCCAATGTGCCTATTTCGCCGGCCTGCTCAGCACGCAGCTGTCGTGGGCAGTCAGTTCGAGCGTCCCGCTTACTGTCCCGCCGTCCAGCACGTCGGTGAGTTCCTCGCCGGCCAGGTCAATCGTCGCGGGCTTGCCGCTTAGATTCACCACCAACACGTAATCCGTCTCGCCGTCGGTGCGACATTGGGCGGTCACGCCATCGGGAAGTTCTCCCGCCAGGGCACGCGGCAATGAGAATTCCTCGATGAGTCCGTTATACAGGTCGTCCAGGAACCGCTGCTCGACACGGGCGGCGATGTAGTACGCCCGGCCCTTCCCGAGCTGCCGCAGGGTGACGCATGGCTCACCGGCGTAGAACTGCCTGCCATGGGTGGCCAGGACGTCCGCGCTTTCGGGATGAATCCGCTCGCAGTACCGGCGCGACTCGTACTCGCCGCGAAGGCCACCGATTTCGCCGACGAGCTTAACCGTGTTGGTCTCGTCGGGATAGAGCGCGTCGATTTCCTCGGTCCAGATGCCCAGCACATTCCGCAGCGGACCTGGCCAACCGCCCAGGAAGCAGCGGTTCGCCTCGTCCACCCAGCCGGTCATGGTGGTGCATACCAGCACACCGCCGCCCTGGACGAACTGCTCGATCCGCTCGGCAACGCCGGGGCGGAGCATGTACAGCATCGGGGCCGCCAGCAGGTCGTAGCCGTCCAGCGGCTGCTCGCTGTCGATGACGTCCACGCTCACGCCCGCCTGCCAGAACGGCCGATAGTGTGCCTCGCAGCGGGCCATGTAGTCCTTGTCGCTGTCGCGTCCCTGGTCGGCCATCGGCCCGCAGGAGCTTTCCAGCGCCCAACGGACCTCCCAGTCGCAGATGAGCCCCACCTTGACGCGGGGCATGGTTCCGATGATTCCGTCCAGCTTCGCCAGCATGCCCCCCACGTCCGCGACGTCTTGGAACACGCGGGTATTCTCATGGCCGACGTGATCGACCACCGCCCCGTGGAACTTCTCGTGGGCACCCTGCCCCTTGCGCCACTGGAAGTATTTGACGCTCTCGGCCCCGTGCCCGAGATGCTGCACCGCCTGGGCGCGATGCACGCCGGGGCGCTTAAGCTTGTGTACGGGCATCCAGTTGGTCGCCGACGGGCTGGATTCCATGATCAGGAACGGCCGCTGCTTGAGCGAACGACACATGTCGTGTGTCATCGAGAACCGCACAGCCAGCGTAATGTCGTCCTCTCCGCGATTGTGATACATCGGGTAGCAGTCGTCGGAAATCACGTCCAGGTGCTCGGCGAACTTCCAGTAGTTCTGCGGCTCGTAGAAGCCCATGAAATTCGTGGTCACCGGCGTATCGGAATGCTCACGCAGGGGAGCGATCTCCGCTTTCATGAAGTCGACCGTCTGATGCGTCACGAAGCGTTTCCAGTCCAGCACCATCGCGTCGACCGCCCCGTCGATGTCCATCGAGAGCAGTTGGTCCCAGTCGGTCAGCGTGGTGGCCCAGAAGGCGTTCCACCAGGCGTGGTTCAGCTCGTCCAGGCTGCCGTAGCGGTCCATGAGCCAATCGCGGAAGGCCGCCTTGCACAGGTCGCAGTGACACTCGCCGCTGTACTCGTTGGAGAGATGCCACAACGCCAGCGCCGGGTGCTCGGCGTAGCGCTCCGCCAGGCGCGAATTGATGGCTGCCACTTTCTCGCGATACACCGGGGAAGTGAAGCAGTGATTGTGGCGACGGCGCTGGAGATCGCGACGGCCGGCCCTGCTCACGCGACGGATTTCGGGATACTTCGCCGCCATCCAGTTGGGCTTGCCCCCCGAGGGCGTCGCCAGCACCACGTGCACGCCGGCTTTGTGCAGCGCGTCCATCCGCTCGTCCAACCAGCCGAACTCGTACCGACCTTCTTCCGGCTCGAGCGCCGCCCAAGCGAAAATGCCCACCGACATCGAATTGCAGCCGGAAAGCTTCATCAGCCTGAGGTCCTCTTCCAGAACGTCGGGCCGGTGCAGCCACTGGTCGGGGTTGTAGTCCCCTCCGTGCCAGAGATAGGGAAACTTCGGATTGATCGGTGAACAACGCTCAGCCATGGGGTTCTCCAGTACTGTCGGCCGCGGATCGGCCGGGGCAAAGCGGGAATTGTAGACCCCTCCGAACCAAACGTCCAGCCGTCGCAACGGCATTCCTGCTGAACCGACGTGCGAAAATCGCCGACAACACACCGGGGCACCCCGCCGAAAAATAACCACCATGACGCAGACCGCCTGGGACAACTTCGCCATCGGACGACACCATCGACGGCGAGTAGTCGCTGCCGCTCAGTCCGAAGTGGGGAGAGAAAGCAGGTCTGAAACCTGCCACCTCTCGCCCGGCCTCGCTCGAGGTGCGCCGCGAAGAAAACTCCCCCTCCCGTGAAGAAACAACCCCCTTCACGCGTCCCTTCTATCGAGTGACCACTACTTGAGTAACCTTCGGCCGATGGGCGGTTGCGGGTATTCGCGCTGGCGGGTATAGTCCACTCGGCCAAGGATGGGGGACATCTCTACCGCAGGCCGAAAAAGGAGCGCAACATGCACGAATGGTGGGCCAACCTCAGCGGAGTCAACCAGGTGTTCTACCTGGTGTCAGCCTTCTTCAGCGTGATTTTCCTGTGGCAGTTCCTCGCCTCGCTGGTCGGTCTTTCCGGCGGCGAGGCCGACGTGGACGCCACCTTCGATGCCGAGGCGTCTCCCGAGGGGATCGAAGCACACTCCTTCGAGGATGCCGCGGAGACCTCGGCCGCGTTCCGGCTGGTGAGCCTTCGGGCAATCCTGGCGTTCTGCACGTTGTTCAGCTGGGCGATGGCGTTGTACCTGGACATGAACACACCCATGGGAACTTCCCTGCTGTACGCGTTCCTCTGGGGCGCCGCCGGCTGGGTCATGGTGGCTTTGATGATCCACCTGCTCCTGAAGCTCTCCGAGACCGGCACGCGGAAGCTTTCCTCGTGTGTCGGGAAGCTCGGGACGGTGTACATGAATATTCCCGCCCGCGGCAGAGGGCGGATCCGCGTGATGGTCTCCGGGGCGATGAGCACCGTGCCCGCGCGAAGCCATACCGACGAACCTCTCCAGGCCGGCACGGACGTGCGTGTCCTGCGGGTCCTGGACAATCTGACGGTCGAAGTCGAATCGGCCGACCACAACCAAGAAACGGAGTGACCGACAATGGGACTGTTCGCGAACATGATGCTGCTGGGCCAGGCGGAAGAACTCCCCGCCACAATGATCCTCGGGTTGATCCTCGTCGCGCTGGTCGTGGCCGTGGTGATGCTCTTCATCTCCCGCTACAAGCGTTGCCCGTCCAACCGCGTGATGGTCATTTACGGCCGGACCGGCAAGGGCGCCGCCCGCTGCGTGCATGGCGGGGCGGCCTTCATTTGGCCCCTGGTGCAGGCGTATGACTACCTGGACCTCGAACCGTTCGTGGTGCCCATCGACCTGACCAACGCCCTGTCCAGCGAGAATATCCGCGTGACCGTGCCCACCACCGTAACTGCGGCGATATCCAACGAGTCGGGCATCATGGACAACGCCGCCGTCCGCCTGCTGGGGCTCAGCGGCGGCCAGATCAAGGACCAGGCACAGGATATCATTCTCGGGCAGATGCGCGCGGTCATCGCGACGATGCGTATCGAGGACATTAACGCCGACCGCCAGGCATTCATGGCCGCCGTCAACGAGGCCGTCGGGATCGAGCTGGAAAAGATCGGCCTGAGCGTGATCAACGTCAACATCCGGGACATCGAGGACGAGTCGGGCTACATCACCGCCCTCGGCCGCAAGGCTGCGGCAGAGGCGATCAACCGGGCGAACATCGACGTGGCCGAGGAGGAGAAACTCGGACAGACCGGCGTCGCCGAACGCCAGCGTGACACGCGCGTGGCTGTGGCTGCCGCCAACTCGGACGCCGAGATCGGCGAAGCCACCGCCGACCGAAACCGCCGTCAACGCGTCGCCGGGCTGGACGCCGAGGCCGTCGGGGGAGAAACCGAAGCCGACTCGAAAAAGGCCTCCTACCGCGCCAACCAGAAGGTCGCCGAGGAAGAGGCCCGCAACCGCTCCGAGTCGGCCGGTCGACAGGCGGACGGTGCGATCCGGGTGGCCGAGGAAATCGCCGAACGCCAGGCAGAGGAAGCCCGCGCCGAACGCGAGAAGGCCCGCCTGCAAGCCGAGATCGTCGTGCCCGCAAACGCCGAGAAGGAAAGGGTCGTCATCGCCGCCGAAGCCGAGCGCGAGCAGGCGGTCCGCGTGGCACGCGGCGAGGCCGAGGCGATCTTCGCCCGCATGGAAGCCCAGGCCAATGGCACCCGGGCGCAACTGGACGCCAAGGCAGCGGGCTATCGCGAACTGGTCGACGCCTGCCAGACAGGGCAGCAGGCCGCGGCGCTGCTGTTGATCGAAAAACTCACCGAGGTCGCCGGCGTGCAGGCGACCGCGATCCGCGATCTGCCCATCGAGAAGGTCATCGTCTGGGATGGCGGAAACGGCGACGGACAGGGACTCAGCGGGCTGGGAAGCCGACTCATGGGAGCCCTGCCGCCCATGCACGAGCTGGCCAACCAGGTGGGGCTGGACCTGCCGGACTTCCTGGGCAAGCTCAAGACCGAAGCCGAGAAGGTCCCCCAGGGCGACCAGCCCGACGCCGAAGAAACCACGGATCAGCAGTAAGATCCCCCGCATCGACAACGTCTGATACGTGGAACCACGGGACGCGAATGATCCCGCCTGCGAGCTTTTGCCATCCCCGG
>CAZYIH010000076.1:0-12676 GCA_964646915.1 uncultured Planctomycetaceae bacterium
GCCACAAATCGCTCCCCGCAGAGCCACCACCCAACTCTACAACGCAACCGGCTCCTGGCGATTCGCCGGGGCACCCCGCAGTTCGCCACAACAACACGGCCGGCACGGCCGTGGCACCCGCAGTTTGGCACGGCCAGGGGGCCCATCGTCTCCCGAATGACCAAACCGGGCGTTTGGGGGTTTCCCTTGGCCGACGGGGTGATACAATCGGGCCCATGACCGAAGACTACCGCGTCAATCTGGACATCTACGCCGGGCCGTTGGATCTGCTGCTGTGGCTGATCCGGCGGGACGAGGTGGACATTTACGACATCCCCATCGCCCGGGTGACGGGGCAGTACGTGGCGTATTGTGAGATGATCCACGCGGTGGACCCGAACCTGGCGGGCGATTTCCTCGTGATGGCTGCGACGCTCATGGAGATCAAGACGCGGATGCTCCTGCCCGCTCCCGAGGTGGACGAGGAGACCGGCGAGGAGGTCGCCATCGACCCGCGGGCCGAGCTGGTTCGCCAGCTGCTGGAGTACAAGGCCTTCAAAGATGCCGCTGCCGACCTGGAGGGGCTTCACGATCGGGCACAGCGTCGCCACCCCCACCACCCGGTCGAGCCGGAGCTGGACGATCAGCCCGCGCTGGACCTCGAAGACGTCGGCGTGTGGGACCTGGTCGAGGCGTTCGGGCAGTTGATGGAGTCCATCGGCGCCGAGCCCACCAGCCGAGAGGTGATCTACGACGACACGCCCGTCGAGCTGCACGCCCAGGACCTGCTGGACCGCCTGCACCGCCACGCGGAGAATCGGTTGCGGCTGGAGGAAGTCTTCGAAGGACGACGCTCGCGATCGGAGCTGGTGGGGCTGTTCATGGCCACGCTGGAACTGGTCCGCCAGAAACTGGTGCTCGTCCGCCAGGACCGCAACTTCGCCTCGATCGCGCTGGAACTGAACCCCGACCCGCCCGAGGACGTGGACGCCGAATACGCCGGAGAACTCAACGAGCCCCACTACGAAACCGGCGGCCATGATGAACTCGCCGCCATTGATGAGGTTGTGGACCACGAGAAGCATCACGAGACCGCCCCAGCCGGCGAAGCGGATGCCGCTGCGGCGGGGCCGACCGACGAAGAAACGCACGGGGATCAGGAGGAAGGGTCGTATGTCCGTGGCGGAGAATCTTGAGCGAGCCGGGCTGACGCTGCCGGAAGTGGCGGCGCCCGTGGGAGCATACGTGCCGGCCGTCCTGGCCGGCGGACTGGTGGCCACCTCGGGTCAGTTGCCGATGCTGAACGGAGCGCTGGCAGCCGAGGGCAAGGTGGGCGATGACGTCTCGCTGGAGTCGGCCCGGGATTGCGCCGCCCAGGCGGCACTGAACGCCATCGCCGCGATCGCCACGCAAGTGGACTCTCTCGATGAGATCGCCCGGATCCTGCGGGTGACGGTATACGTCAATTCCTCGCCGGGATTTACCGCTCAGGCACAGGTCGCCAACGGTGCCAGCGACGTGCTGGCCGCCGTGTTCGGGGAGCTCGGGCGTCACACGCGATGCGCGGTGGGGGTGGCCGAGTTGCCGCTGAATGCACCGGTCGAGGTGGACGTGCTGGCCGCGGTGAAATAGCCCCTGCCCAAGCGGGCATCACGCGCGAAGTCAGCTACTGTCCTCCGTGTTGCCGGATGTCTCGCCGACGGCGATGTCGCAGCTTTGCCCCACCGCCAGCCGGGCCGGCTCGCCCTGGATGACCTCGGCGATCGCATATTTTTCTTTGACGCCGATCACGCGGACGCGCCCGATGACATCGCCGGGGGTGTAGCCCAGCAAGTCGCCGGTGGTCGGGTCGAGAATAGCTTCGCCCCACTCCTTGACCACGAACTCATCGCCCACCGAGACCTTGCGATTGGTCCCGCCGTTGAGCAGGATTTGTCGACCCTTTCGGACCATCGCCACGCGAGGCCGCCACGGCCGGGCGACCACCTCGCGGGTGATGCGACGGACCGCCTTGTCGATGACCTCGGCGGTGGCGCGTCCCAGCGGGGTTCGGTAGAAGGTACTGCCGCCCAGGGCGACGTCCTTGTAAGCTGCCTTCACCGAGACGTCCTTGGCCCGGACCGTTTCTTCGAGTCGCTCGGAGGCGACAATCTCGCCGCTTTCGACGTCCACAACGTAGAGCGTCATGCCCATCACGGCACAACTACCCTTGCCGAACAGTCCGAAGTTGCTGCCCAGCCCCAGCCCGCCATCGTGGCTGGAAACATGGCCGAAGTCGGTCACCGTGCCCTTGATGAGGTACTGCACGTTCTTCCATCGACCCACCTTCGCCCGGCCCTGCCGGCGGGTGGCGCCGCTGTTCTGGAGGCGCATCTCGGCGATGAGGGCGTCCATCTCGCCGCGTTCCAGCACGTGGTAGCAGTTGGTGGCGCAGAGACGATCCACGAGAATATCCCGCATGCCGTCCCCGAGGTTCCATTTCAGCGGGAAGGGAGCGTTGTTCTCGAACTTCATCACGGCGATGGTGGGTTTGACGTAGCCTTCGGGCACGGACAGCGCGTCGCGCCGGGCGCACCCGACGGCAAGGACGGCCATCGCGGCCAGGGCGATACTTCGAATCCATCGCTTTTTCGTCGTACGACTCTGCATTGCTGATGAGACCTCCCGCATGTGGTATCGGTTCGACTGGTCCGGTATATTAAACTGCTGCGATGAGAAAAGTCACGGCTACACGTCTGGCCCCCTCTCCGACCGGGGCGCTGCACCTGGGAAACGCCAGGACCTTCCTGATCAACTACGCACTGGCCCGCCGGAACGGGTGGCGCGTCCTGATGCGCATGGAAGACCTCGACGGCCCGCGCGTCAAGCCCGAGGCGGTCCGCCAGGGGCTGGAGGTCTGCTCGTGGCTGGGGATGACGTGGGAAACGCCCATCATCTACCAGTCCGACCGTCACGGCCTGTACGAGCGGGCGCTGGGGCAGCTCATCGAGCGCGGCCTGGCGTATCCATGCCGGTGCACACGGAAGGATATCGAGTTGGCCGGCGGCGCGCCACATGACGAGGACCACATCACCGTCTACCCGGGGACCTGTCGGCCCGCCGACCCCGCCGAGGTCCCGCCGCCTCCCGATGACGGGGCGGACATCGCCTGGCGGGTGAAGGTCACCGACGAGCCCATCCGCTTCACGGACGCCTTCGCCGGCGAACAGGAGTTCGTGCTCTCGCGCACCTGCGGCGATTTCGTGATCTTCCGCAAGCAGGGCCTGGCGGCGTATCAGCTCGCGGTAGTCGTCGACGACGCCCAGGCAGGCGTGGACGCCATTGTCCGGGGCGACGACCTGCTGGAGTCGGCCGCCCGCCAGATTTATCTGCGTCGGCTGATGGGCTACCAGGGGGAGGTCCAGTGGACGCACCTGCCGCTGGTGCTCGGGCCCGACGGGCGACGCCTGGCCAAACGCCACGGCGATACGCGACTGGTGAGCTACCGCGACGCCGGAGTATCGGCCGAGCGAGTGATCGGGCTTGTAGCCGGCTGGTGCGGGATGAGCGACCGGCCCGAGGAGATGGACATCGAGACATTCGTGCAACGGTTCGACCTGGCTGCCCTGCCGAGGGATCCGGTGACGTTCACGGCAGAGGACGAGGCGTTCCTCACCGGCCGGGAGGACGTGTCATGAAACTTCGCACCTACCGGACGGCTGTCCTGTGCTTGTTCTACGCCGTCTGGCTTACAGCGGCGGCCATCGCGCTGGCGATTCTCGGCTGGATTCCCAGCGGCTGGGCGTACGTGGTGGCGACGGTGCTGTTTGTGGGCGTGTTCGTGGCCGGAACGGTATTCGCCCTGCTGGTGAACCTCAAGCTGCTGCGCATCACCTGCCCTTTCTGCGGCCAACGGGGACGGCTGGCGACGGAGAACCGCCGGTACACCTACTTCATCTGCTCCAAGTGCGGCGAGATTCACCCGGCCGGGCCGATGAGCCGGTCGTATATCCGCCTCGGGAAGGACCTGCACCACAAAGACGACAGCTCCGAAGGGGATACGCCGGGCGAAAACCCCGACGACGATGGGGACAAGGCCTCATCGTGAGCCCTGAAAATCGCGTGAATCGAGCGGAATTTCAGCCCGCATGAATTTTCCTCGTAAGCACTTGCAAAAACCCGGCGAAATGGGCTATTCACCTGGCAGCAGCGCGGTATACTCGGGGCTGAGGAGCCGTTCAGCCGTGGTACTGTTTACGCCAGGAGGCGAGTGATGTACGATCGCAGACCGTCTGATGGGGTCGATCTGATGAGGGATTTCTGCCGGGTCAATGACGAAATGGCGCGTGACATCCGTCGTCGCCTGCGCGAAGCCGAAGCCGAGGGCATTTACATCTCCGTTCCTGCCCGCCAGGAGCGGCCGGGGGAGTAACCGGTTCTCAGCAGAGCTGCTTGAGGTCGAACCCGAGCACCGTCGTCGCCAGGTGGTTGAGTTGTCCGGGGTCGCCCGCAAAGTGGAACGTCCGGTGGCTGTGAGCGATGGACTGCCCGGCCGCCAGCTCGGCGGCGGGGCTGGATGTCTCGATCTCGTAAAACGGACCCAGCTGCCCGGCTCCGGGGGTCTCCTCGCCGTCGTTGTAACTGTTGATGACGTCGCCGGCGAATGGCTCGTCCTGCATCTCCCAGAGGCTGTTGACCCAGGGGCGTTCAACCGGATCGGGCGGCAGCGTCAGATGAACGATGGTGAGCACCTTCGCGTCGGGGTCGTAGCTGCCCAGCACGTCGGTGGCCCGCTGGGGCGAGACGCCGATCTTGCTGCGGAACTGCCCGTCGCAGGCGAACAGGAAATGGCCGTCGGTGAATTGGCCGCGTTCGGGAGGAAGCTCGCCGAAGTAATCGGTGGTGACGGGTCTGCCGAGGATCGCGTCGTCGCCGGTGACGTAGGGGACGATCACCTTGCCGTTGGGCAGCGGTTTGAACTGCCCGAGAATCCAGATGCTCAGCAGCCCGCCGTCGCGCGTCCAGGGCGAATCGCCGGCGTTGGTGAGCGTATTGGCCGACTGGAACGCGACCATCCCCACACCCTCCGGCAGGGTGGTTTCCAGCAGTTCGCCTGCCTTGGCGGCGTCGATCAGTTCGATGGTGCGTTTGACGTCGCAGGCGAACGTCGTGCCCGAGTAGTTGGTCACGTCGAACCGTGCGTTCATCGTGACGGCCGACGGTGAGCTCTCCGCCACCTCGAACGGGGTCGCGTTGAACCCCTCGGGCGTTTTCCAGTGGGCCAGGTCGAAGGGCTCGCCCTCATCGAACCACAACCCAAACTGCCCTGCCTCGGGGCCCAGCCAGAAACGGTCCTCGCCGCCGTAGTTGTTGAAGGTCGGGTCGTCCTGGCCGGATTCGATGAACTCGCGGTTCAGCCAACCGAAGCTCGCCCCGTCATCGCCCCCGAGCGTGGATGTCATCGCCCTGCCCTGCCAGGCCGGGGCCACCAGCAATCGTGCGTCGCCGGCGGCGAGCTCAACCAGCTTGGTGTATTTGTCGAGGAATTCCCGGTCGTTGCGGTATCGCTTCTGGGCCATGGGGCGTGTCTCCTGGCGTTGCGGTGTCTTGTGTTCGTCGGGCAGGATGTGTGTATATCGCGCAGCAGAGCACGACGCCAGAGGTCGGCGTGGATTTCGCAACAAGGGGGATTTCCCCCAGGCATGGGGAGATACCTCGAGGGGCAGGCCGTGGTCCGCTCAGAGAACCGAGAACGCCCTGGAGGCCCACTGCAGCGATTCGTTGAACACGGGGGGCATCTGCTCCTCGTCCAGGCCGATCTTCTCGGCCTGGGTGGAGAAGAGCTTCCAGTCGCCCATTTCGTAGGCGACGACCGTGTCATGCACGTCGCGTAACGGGCCTTCCCCGTCGGTGAGGGCTTCGCGGACCTCCTCCTTCAGCGGCAGGCGATGGAGCACCTCCGCGAGGGGCATGTCCATGATCGCGTCGATCAGCGAGAACATCCCGGTCAGGAACAGGTCCGACGCGTGGGAGGACATGTCCACAACGGAGGCGATGGCCTCCTCGGTCTTGGCCCGGCTCATGGAACGAAGCAGCAGCTCGCGGGGCTTGTCATCGCCCATGGAGGTCAGGGCAAAAAGGCTGAACCACTTGCGGACCTCCGGCGGGCCCAGCAGGACCAGGGCATGCTTGATGGACTCGATGTTGCAGCGGAACCCGAACCACGCGGAGTTCATGAACCGCAGGAGCTTGTAGGTCATCGCCACGTCCTGCTTGATGAGCTCTTCGATGGCTTCGTAGTCCAGCTCGTCCTGGTTGACCTCGTTGATGATCCGCAGGTAAACGATCTTGTTGGATGCGAGGTCCTTGCCCTCGTGAATGACGGGCTTGGAGAAGAAGTAGCCCTGGAACGCCTCGTACCCCCAGTCGATGGCCTGGGAGAACTCCTCCTGGGTTTCGACCTTCTCTGCCAACGCGCCGAGTTTGCGGTGTTTAAGCAGCTTGCCGATGATCTGGCGCTGCTCGACGGTGGAAGCCCGGAAGTCGACCTTGACCACGTCGACGAGGTCCAGAAAGGGGCTTTGGGAGCTGGACAGGACGAAATCGTCCATCGCGAGGTGATAACCGAGGTCTTTGAGTTCTCGGCAGGCGGCGAGAATTTCCTCGTCGGGCTCGATGTTTTCGAGGATTTCCACCGTCATCAGGTGCGGCGGCAGGAGTTTGGGCACGCCACCGAGGATGAGATCGCGGGTGAAGTTGATGTACGCCCGTCGGCCGTCGGTGAGCTCGTCGAAGCCGATCACGAGGAAACTGTTGGCGATCACGTCCAGGGTCGCCTGGTCTCCGTCGGTGGCATCGAAGACGTCCGAGAGCCCCGAGCGGAACAGCAACTCGTAGGCCTGCACCTCCTGATGACAGTCAAACACCGGCTGACGGGCTACAAATGCGGACGACATGCTGAACCCCTTTTCCCTGGGCATCCCGGAGGGGGCCCCGGAATGAGCATCGCTGCGGGCCTTGGCCTGCTGGCCAGGCCGAACCATGTTGCGTCTCAGGCCAAACTGACCTGGGAGGCAGGTCGGCTGCGACCTCAATTTGTCTGCGAATCGCACCCGGGACAAAACAGGACGACTCTTGAAGTTGCACCAGTAGTAATTATCGGTATCTCGCCCTCCAGCCTCCAGCCCGATCAGTCATAAATTCGCAGCCAGCGCAATTTGTATCCGACCGAATTCCCCGCACTTACGAAGGTTTCTGCCGCGATGCGGGCACCGGTAACCGCTCGGCCGGGCAGAGTTTTCCGATTTTCATATCCACAGAAGGAACAAGGCCGACCCGTTGTGCGTATAGAATGGAGCGAACCAGGAACGGATCCACCAACTGTGGAAGTACGGATCTGACAGCCAGCGTGAATTATTCTTCCCGCAAAGCCGATAGAATCCATAGCCGTTCCAGGGCCCGCTTGCAGGGGCCCGACGCTGGCCATACAATAGCCATCCGGAACACTACCCCAGTGCGCCCAGAAGCACCTCGGGGGTGCGCCGGATCACGAACGGAGTTACGTTATTATGTTTGAAAGATTTACAGAGCGGGCTCGCAAGGTCATGGCCTTGGCCAACCAGGAAGCCCAGCGATTCAATCACGAGTACATCGGCACCGAGCACATTCTCCTTGGCCTGGTCAAGGAAGGCTCGGGCGTCGGCGCGAATGTCCTGAAGAACCTGGGCGTCGACCTGCACAAGGTCCGCGTCGAGGTCGAGAAGCTGGTGCGCGCCGGGCCGGACATGGTCACCATGGGCAAGCTGCCCCAGACACCGCGTGCAAAGAAAGTCATCGAGTACGCGATCGAGGAAGCCCGCAATCTCAACCACAATTACGTGGGCACCGAACATTTGCTGCTGGGCCTGCTGCGCGAGCATGACGGCGTGGCTGCCCAGGTGCTGATGAACCTCGGGCTCAAGCTCGACGAGGTCCGCGAAGAGGTGCTCAACCTGCTGGGGGCGGGCGTCGAGCCGGACGAAACGCCGACGATGCCCACCGGGTCCGAGGAGAGCGGAGGTCCGTCCTCCTCGCAGCGGCGCGGCAAGAGCAAGACGCCGGCCCTGGACAACTTCGGCCGCGATCTGACGGAACTGGCGCGCGAATCCACGCTGGACCCGGTCATCGGGCGAACCGACGAGATCGAACGCGTCATCCAGGTTCTCTGCCGTCGCACCAAGAACAACCCCGTGCTGCTGGGCGAAGCGGGCGTCGGCAAGACGGCCATCGTCGAAGGACTCGCCCAGCAGATCATCTCGCACGACGTCCCGGAGATTCTCTACGAGCGTCGCATCGTCGCGCTGGACCTGGCGATGATGGTGGCGGGCACGAAATATCGCGGGCAGTTCGAGGAACGCATCAAGGCCGTCATGAACGAAGTGAAGCGCGCCAAGAACGTCATTCTGTTCATCGACGAGATGCACACGCTGGTGGGCGCCGGCGGCGCGGAAGGCGCCATCGACGCTGCCAACGTGCTCAAACCGTCCCTCTCGCGTGGTGAGATCCAGTGCATCGGTGCCACCACCATGGACGAGTACCGCAAGCACATCGAGAAGGACGGCGCCCTCGAGCGGCGGTTCCAGACGATTATCGTCAACCCGCCCTCCAAGCAGCAGACCCTGGACATTCTCAAGGGCCTGCGCGACCGTTACGAAGCCCACCACCGCGTCAAGATCACCGACGCCGGGCTCGAACAGGCGGTCGAGCTGTCCAATCGTTACATCACCGGGCGCGTTCAACCCGACAAGGCGATCGATGTCATCGACGAGGGCGGAGCACGCATCCGCCTCAAGACGATGACCAAGCCCCCGGACCTGGCCGAGTTGGAATCCGAAATCGAACGCCTCCAGGGCGAGAAGGACGAAGCGGTCAAGAACGCCGATTACGAGCGGGCCGCCGAACTCCGCGACCAGGCCGAGCAGATCCGCCTCAAAAAGGAAGAACAGACCCGCGCCTGGAAAGAGAAGGCCACCGAGGTCGACGGCGTGGTGGACGAGGAAGTCGTCGCCGAGGTCGTATCCAAGATGACGGGCGTTCCGCTTACCCGCCTCGAGAAGGAAGAAGCCCAGCGCCTCTTGGAGCTGGAAAGCGAGCTGCACAAGCGCGTCGTCAGCCAGGACGAGGCGATCGTCATGGTCTCCAAGGCGATCCGTCGGGCCCGCAGCGGCCTGAAGGACCCGCGTCGCCCGGTGGGCAGCTTCATTTTCGCCGGCCCGTCCGGCGTGGGAAAGACGCTGCTTTCCAAGGCGCTGGCGGAGTTCATGTTCGGCGACGAGGAAGCACTGATCCAGATCGACATGTCCGAGTACATGGAGAAGCACAGTGTCTCACGTCTGGTCGGTGCCCCTCCCGGATACGTCGGCTACGAGGAAGGCGGCCAACTCACCGAGAAGATCCGCCGCCGACCCTACTCGGTGGTCCTGCTGGACGAGATCGAGAAGGCCCACCCCGACGTGTTCAACATGCTTCTTCAGATCATGGAAGAGGGCAAGTTGACCGACTCGTTCGGACGGACGGTGGACTTCCGCAACACGGTGCTGATCCTCACGACCAACATCGGGGCTGAGCTGATCAAGTCCGGTGGCGGATTCGGGTTCGCCAAGCGCGACGAGGAAGCCACCTACGAGAAGATGAAAGACCTCCTGCACAAGGAGGTCGAGCGATACTTCCGGCCGGAGTTCCTCAACCGTCTCGACGACATCATCGTGTTCAAGTCGCTCACGCGTGAGAACCTGGTGGGCATCATCGAGATGGAGCTCAAGAAAGTCCGCGAGCGGCTTGGCGAGCACAACCTCGAACTGGAGCTGGACACCGAGGCAAAGGACTTCCTGATCGAGAAAGGCTACAACCCGGACTTCGGTGCCAGGCCGCTGCGTCGAGCGATCGAGCAGCACATCGAAGACCCGATCTCCGAGGAGATCCTCCGCGGAAGCTACAACGAGAAGGGCAAGATCCTCGTGACCGTGCGGACCGAGGAGTCCGACGAGGGCAACGAGGACGAACGAAAGCACCTCTACTTCGAAGGCGTCGGCGAGAAACCCGCCAAGAAGTCCGAGGAGCCCCGCGAAGAAGAAGAGCTCGCCAAGGTCTCCGAGAGTTCCTGACGCCTTTCCCTGATTGCCTGAAACCCCGCAGCGACGGTCGCCCCACGGCGGCCGTCGCTGTTTGCTTGCGCCCGCGGCGCGACCCGCTTCGAGGAGAACCATCGAACGCTCGCCTCTCTCAGGCGTCTACTCTTCACAGGCCGAGCGGACCGGCCCGAACGGAGAAGACCGCCCTGCCGCCCTGCGCCCTGCGCGGCGGGCAGTTTCCCCCTGTCCAGACAAACGTGATGTGGTATACTCATCAATTCCCTGACCGCGGGGGAGAACTTCAGTGAAACCTCTGGATTTTGCGGGAACCCGGTGACCAGACAGGCGTCAGAGATTGTGACGAACAAGTCGTCCAAAACGCATGAGAGCAGCCCGGGCAAGGAGCCCATCGCTTTTGAGGACTCCACCCTGGTCGCCCAGGCGAAAGAAGGCGACATGCGAGCGTACGGAGCGCTGGTGGCGAAATACCAGCACCGTATTTACAACCTGGTATACCGCATGTGCGGGCGGCCTGCCGACGCTGAAGAACTCGCCCAGGAAGCGTTCCTCAAGGCGCTGGAGCGATTGCACCAGTTCCGGGGAAACAGCAAGTTCTACACGTGGCTGTTCCGGATCGCGGCGAACCTGACGATTTCCCATCGCCGCAGGGCCGGACGCGTGAAGTTCCATTCGCTGACGGGGCCCGAGGAATACAACGAAGCCCAGTCCGTCGCGCTCACTGCGGAAACCGCCGAGAAACGAATCCCGGCCCCCGAGGCCCACGTGATGACCACCGAGATGAACGGCCAGATCATGGGTGCCCTCGAAGAGTTGGACGACGAATTTCGGATCGTCGTCGTCCTGCGGGACATCGAGGAGATGGATTACGCCGGAATGGCCGACATCCTCGACGTGCCCATCGGGACGATCAAAAGCAGGCTGCACCGCGCAAGGAGCATCCTGCGGGACAAACTGACCGACTACGTTCGGTAACCAGACATGAGCGACCAGAGCGACATGGACATCCGCGAAAATCTCTCCGCCTACCTCGACGGAGAACTCTCCGACCAGCAGGCCCGGCGCGTCGACGCCGCCCTCGCCGACGACGATGCCCTCCAGGCAGAGCTCGATGAGCTACGCCGCACCCGCCAACTTGTCGCGCAGCTGCCACGGCAACACGCCCCGGACGACTTCGTCCAGCAGGTGCTCGCCGAAGTCGAACGCAACCGCCTGATGACCGGAGGCGAACCAGCCGCCGAAACCGCCACCCCGCGCCGCTACGGCTGGGTGCGATACGTCGCATCGGCCGCCGTCGTCCTCATCGTCGCCAGCGTCGCCCTCGTGGTGACCTCCAACCTCTGGAACCCCTCGGACTTCATCGCCGGGCACCCCGAGAAAACCGCCCCAACCCCCGACAAGACCGGCGACACCCTCGCCGACAACTCTGAGAACGACCATCCCGCCCCCGAATCGCTCGGCTGGGCGCCGCAACTGGTCGTGATCTCATCGGCACTGGAACCCACCAGCGACGCCATCGAGCAATCGCTCTCCGCTGCGGGCTTCGTGCCCGTCGCCCAGGCCAACGACGCCGAAGAGAACGCCCCGCTCTACGAATGGATCGAGCCAGCCGAGGGACGGCGCGAATTGGCCATCTACTACCGGCACAACGCCCAACGGGAAGCCGTCGAAGACCGCATCGCCGTCATCCGTCGCCAACAGACGGTGGCCCAGGCAGATCGCTGGTCTCGCCCGGTTCAACTCCACGTCCGACGGGAAACCCTCGCCGGACGGGACGTGGCCCGCTTCGCCCGCCGGGGCGACCGCGACGCCGACTCGCTTGGCCCGTTCCTGCAGGAACACTGGGCTCACCTGACGCTGCCCCTGCGCGACGCCGGCGACGCCGAGGACTGGGCCGACGCATTCGCCGCCAGCCCCTTCCGCGAAAAGACCCCCGAGCAAGAGGCAGCCGACCTCTTCCGTCACTCGATGGTTGAGCTTCGCGAGGAGCACGGCCTCTCCGGGTCGCACTCCGTCCTGGAACCCGGCGAGGGCGAACGCCGACGGATCGACCGGATGGTTGAGGACAGCCTCGCCGAACTCCGCCATCGACCCGTCCCCGCCAGTCGACCGGCCACCAACTCCGCCGCCTCGGCCGAGATGAAGATCATGCTCATCTCGATCGTCTCGGACGCCGAAGCGCGTCGCCTCGCCGGCGAATAACCCCACCCCGGACGCATTGCGACACACCGCTCATGCATGCGCTCCATCCGCGCAGAAAAAAACGCCCCTGCCGATGGTGTGGCGAGGCGTTTGGGAGACTGGGGATCAAGGATTCGAACCTTGACTAACTGATCCAGAGTCAGTCGTGCTGCCGTTACACTAATCCCCAACAGACGTTGGTGACGGGTCGCTGAACCCGACTGTTCACAGTGTACAAATCGACCCGGTCAAGTCAAGCCTTTTGAAGTTTCGATGGTTTGGGCACCGTTTCACGATCCGCGCAGGAAAACGGGCCCGTCTTCCGAGCCCGCGATCGCATTTCTGGTTTGCCCAGGTCGTCGTCAGGCGGCCGCGACGGCACCGACGCCGCCGTAGAGCCTACCCAGCGA
>CAZYIH010000077.1:0-12188 GCA_964646915.1 uncultured Planctomycetaceae bacterium
ATTGCCGCCTGCGCGGAGCTGGCAGCCGTCGAGTTGCGAACGGGCCTGGCGCAGCTGGGGCAGATCACCGGCGAGGTCACCAACGAGGACGTTCTGGGGCAGATCTTCGGGCGGTTCTGCGTGGGGAAATAAGGCAGAAGAGCCCCTGCCCTGCTCCAGACACCGATCCGCCTGTTTGAATGGGTGCCCCTGCACGGTGGGCAAAAAAAAACGCGAGCGGGAAAGGGACCCACTCGCGCCAAGTTGGGCTTTCGATGAAAGCCCCGACCACTTTAGAGAGAATGCAACAGGTACATCCGGAAGCTTATCTCGGGGCGTTGCCCCGTGGTTGTCGTTTTCCTTCGTCCAGGTTCTGTCCGGCCCGACCTGCGAGCCTCACACTCCCTTTCGGAAATGCGTCCTCGGGAATCCTACATCTTTTCACTTTTTGTGAAGTTGCCCTCGGCGCTGCCGACGTCGGCCAAACATTGTCCCGCCTGCAGTAAGGGGCGTATAATTCATTTGAACGGTTTCGGGACGGGTATGCCCGGACATGTCATTTTCGATGGGGAAGGTCGGCGGAAGGTCTCACGGACCTGTCGGCCGGGAAGGCAGCGCGCAATGAAACAACTCCAGAACTATCTCAGTGAGAACAACGTCGCGTTCACCGTACACGAACACGTGCCCGCCTACACCGCCCAGGAGATGGCTGCCGAGGAGCACGTCAGCGGGCGGAAGACCGCCAAGCCGGTCATCGTCAAGACCCCCGGCGGCTTTGCGATGTGCGTCCTGCCGGCCCATCGGAAGCTGGACCTCGCCAAGGCAGCCAGCGCCCTCGACGCCAAGCAGGTGGAGCTGGCCGGCGAGCACGAGCTGGGCGAGTTGTTCCCGGATTCCGAGATCGGGGCCGAGCCGCCCATCGGCGAGCTTTACCGGCTCCGCACGGTGATGGATCGCGAGCTTTCCGATGCCGACGAGGTCGTCTTCCAGGCGGGCACGCACCGCCACAGCATCCACATGGACGCGGGCGATTACGTCTCTCTGACGCACCCGGAAGTCTCCGACATTTCGGTGCGCAGCTGAGGGTCAGGGCAGCCCCTGGGCCCGGGCGGCGGCGTCTTCGATGAGCGTCTTGATCCCCTGGGGGTTCGAGAGATGCTGCCAGATACTCTCCCGCAGAAGCTCCTCGCCCGAGACGGACTCGATCAGCAGGCTGCCCACGCCGAGCACGCGTTCGCCGGGTGAGATGCACAGCGAGACGTCCCGCAGGTGAACCAGCGGAACGCCGTGTACTTCCGGCTGGCTGAGCCCGCGAACCGTCAGCAGGCGCAGGTTCGTCACCAGGTAGAGTTTGCCCGCCCATGCGATCGACGCCAGCACCAGTCGGATCAGCACCACAATCAGCAGCGCCGCAACCAGTGGACGATGTCGGCCATCGGCGTCCATGCCCGTCAAACGCGTCACCAGAAGAAGCAGCGCCACGCTGCCCCCGCCCAGCACAACCCAAGGCCAGCAGCTCAGCACGATGGACCACGCGCTGGGGCGGGTAGCGAGGAGAATTTCCTCCCCGTCGCTGAGCAGCTGAGCAGGCAGCGCGTCGGTGACTTTCGCCAGCGGAGTTGCCTGCTCGCTCGGACTCATCGGGGTGTCTCGGCGTGCTGTCGGAGAACGCAGATCTCCGGCACGTTGCGGTAGAGGTTGTCGTAGTCCAGCCCGTAGCCGACGACGAACTCGTCGGGCACGTCGAAGCCCACCAGGTCCGGCTCGTGGCGCCGTATCAGATCGGGTCGTTGCTTGCGCAGCAGCACGCAGGTCCGCAGGCTCGCCGGGCCCATCTGCCCGATCTCATCGAGCATCGCCTCGAGGGTGCGTCCGGTCTCGACGATGTCGTCCACAATGAGCACGTGTCGGCCTGAAAGATCTGCTGACACAGGCAGTTGCCATCGCACCCCCCGGGAGCTGGTGGCGGTTCCCGGGTAGGATGAGATCGACACCACGTCCAGCCGCATCTGCAGGGGAATCTGGCGGATCAGGTCGGCCAGGAAGATCATCGCGCCGGTGAGCACAGCCATGATGGTCAGCTCGCGCCCGGCATAAAGGCCGGCGATGCGCTCGCCCAGCTCGCGGTTGCGTCGTGCGATCTGGTCGGCCGACACGACGACACGGGCAAGCTGGTCCGGTGGTATGAATGCGGGCTGGGCCATCCGTATAACTCCTGATTGCATGCTACCGCCCCGGATGGGGCAATGCAATCCCACCCGCGGGCGGACGAAGGGGAGCTGCCGGTCGACAAATTTCTCACCCCGGGCAAAATATTGGACCGCGTAGACCGTCTAGGATGGAAGTAAACTGTGCTTTGGAAAACTAACGCCCCGCCTGTCGGAGGTGTCCGCTGTTCTGAACCCTTGACACCGCGGGCAAAACCGCGGTTAATCGAGTGTTTCGGGGGGCAAAGAGAGCAATCATGTACCGAGAAGACAAATCAGTAAAGGAGAGCACCATGCGTTTGACCCGGCTGACAGCTGCCGTCCTGTGTGTCGCACTGGCGAGTACCCTCGCGGTCGCCCAGGTTCCCGGCGTACCCCGCCAAGCGACCGTTCTGAGCGAAATTCCCGCCGGCGTGATGGGTTTCGCCGTCATCAACGATCTCAAAACGACCTCGACCAAGGTGGACAGGTTCATCCGCGAGATCGGTCTCGGCCAGATGGCCAACCAGGCCATGCCCGACGGCGCGTTGAAGATGATCGTGAAGGAAGCCCGTCTCGGTGACGGGTTCACCGGCGAGGGCGACGTGGCGATCGCCATGCTGAACCCCAAGGACGTCGGAATGGACTTCACCAAGCTCGTCGAAGAGCGGATGAACATGATGATGGGCGACGGCGGCCAACAGCCTCCCAAGGAAGTGCAGTTGCCCTTCGTCGTTTGGCTGCCGGGCAAGAGCATCGAGTCGGTCTTCCCGAAGAAGGATTACAACCCCACCAAGAAGGGCGCGTTCACCGAGCTGTCGCTCCCGACGGGCAAAATGCTGGCGATGGAGAAGGGCAAGTACGTGATTCTCTCGCCCAACGCCGAAGCACTCTCCGTGGTCAAGAAGACCAAGCTCGGCGTGCTGAAGGGGCTCCGCAACGACCATACCCTGGAAATCCTCCGCTCCGAGATCGGCATTCACATTGATATGAAGGTCACCGGGCCGATCGTCAATGACATCATAAGGACCTTCGAGAAGTTCATCCAGAAGCAGAAGGAAGCCGGCGGCGGTGGAATGGGAATGATGATGATGATGGGCCCGATGGCCATGATGGACAAGATCATGCCCGCCTACCGGGACATGCTCGAGCAGGTCAGCGCGGTGACCATCACCGGCAAGTTCGTGCCCACCGGCGTGGTGGTTCGCGAGCTGGCGACCTACAAGACAAACTCCGAGTTCGGCCAGGTGATCGCCGCCTACAAGCCCACCGACAAGGACCTGCTGGGCAAGCTTCCCGACCATAACTGGGTGCTCGCCGGCGGCGGCCATAACCTCCCGGGCGTCAAGAAGGGCGTCTCGCTGTACCTGGACATGATCGACTCTGCCTTGGCGATGTCGCCGGTGGGCGGGCTGGGCGCGTACCGCGCGAAGCTCGTCAAACTAACCGAGGACATGACCAAGGAAATCGACACCATGCAGTTCGTCATCGGCGGGGCAGCCCAGGGCAATGGGCTGTTCGGGATGACCTGCGTGATGGAAGGCGACAGTGCCAAGGAAATCACCGGCGTGATGAAGAGCGGGACGCAACTGATCGACGAGCTGATCAACAAGAAGTTCGGCCAGATAAATCCCAACGCAGCCATGCCGAAGATCAGCTACGTCAAGGACAACGCCGAGATCGACGCCGGCAAGCTGGACGTGATTGACATCACGCATCCGGAGTTGGCGGGCATGTCCGAGCAGGAACGCGGAATGATGAAGAAAGTCCTCGGTGAGGATCGCATCCGCTTCTACGTCGCCCAGGCCGACAAGAATACCGCGGTGGTGACGATGGGCGGCAGCACGCAGCAGATGGCCGTCTCGCTGAAGTCCGCCAAGGCGGGCACCGGGGCGATCATGAACTCCCGCTGGATGACCGTCCCCAAGCAGTACCTGCCCAAGAAGCCCGCCATGATCATGGTGTTCAACGGATCGAACCTCTTCGACCTGATCATCTCGGGCATGAAGAAGGTGGCCCCGCAGGCAGAACTGCCCGCTGGACGCATCGCCTGCCGCACGCCGTTGGCGATGGGCACCGCGCTGGAAGACGATACCGCCGATTCGGTCATCTACGTGCCCACCAAGCTCGTGAAGGACTCGGTCGTCCTGTACCTGTCCATGCAGGGCGGTGGCGGTGGAGGAGGTGGCCCGATGGGCCCGGGCGGTTTCTAGAAACCCGACCAACCGACGCACCAAACAAGGCCGACGACGGAAGCGATTCCGTCGTCGGCCTTTGTTCTGCGCCGTCGGAAGAGTTGCGGATCAGTGGCAGTAGTTGCGCACGTCGTTTTTGAGGCGCGAGAGAAACCCCTGCAGCAGTTCGGACGGAATGTCCTCCAGCGCCGGTTCGATCGCCTGGCCGTTGATGAAATCGTCCACCGCCTTGACGCCCGTGAACTTGTGCTCCGCCAGCCGACGGGCATTGTTCTCCGCCTCTTCGAGGTCACTGCCGGCCATCGCCTGGCAGTAATTCACCACCAGGTGGTGAAGGTCCTCGCTGGAGACGTCCCCGCCGGCACCCAGCGGGGCTGTCGGCTCGCCGCCGCTCTGAGAAATCAGTTCCTCTTCCTGCTCCAGCAGGCGACGCTCTTCCTCGTCGCGGCGTCGCTCCTCTTCTTCGTCGATCGGCGCCAGGGGAATATCCTCATTCACCGACGGATCGGGAATGTAGTTGCTGCCTTGGCAGTAGGGGCACTTGCCGCGATGCCCCCCCGCTTCGTCCGGCGCCTTGACCTGCTTACCGCAGTGCTCGCACGTGAAAGAAATCGCCATAGCAGTCACCTTTCGCCACGCCGCTTGCCGGCCGATGCCTCATTCGCCGAGGATTTTCACCAGCAGACGCTTACGGCGCATCCCATCGAACTCATAATAGAAGATATGCTCCCACGGCCCCAGGTGCAATGCACCGTCCGTGATCGCTACCACCACCTCGCGACCCATCACCTGCCGCTTCATGTGGGCGTCGGCGTTGTCCTCGTAGCCGTTGTGGCTGTATTGGCTGTGGGGCTTTTCGGGGGCGAGCTTCTCCAGCCAGACCTCGTAATCGTGGTGCAGGCCGGACTCGTTGTCGTTGATGAACACCGAGGCCGTGATGTGCATCGCGTTCACGAGCACGAGCCCCTCCTGCACGCCGCTTTCGCCCACCAGGCGTTCGACCTCGTCGTGAATGGACACAATCGCCCGCCGTTGGGGGACGCTCATCCAGAGTTCCTTGGTCAGCGTCTTCATGGACCTCTCCTTTCGATCGCTCAGCCGGCGTCAGAATCTCCGTATCGCCGGCCTGCCGATATGCTACCATAGCGGCTTTCCCGCTGCACGACGAGAGCCCATGGACGACCTGACCGCCACAATTTCACAACGCCTCCTGCCCTATGTGAACCAGCCCAGCGCGTACGTCGGCCTGGAGATCAACGCCCGCTGTCGGGACCCGCGCGATGCCGAGGTCTCCGTGGCGATGGCCTTTCCGGACACCTACGCCCTGGGCGCCAGCCACCTGGGAACCCAGGTGCTCTACCACGCCCTCAACGACCTGCCCGGTGTCGCCTGCGACCGGACCTATTGCCCCAGCCCCGACGCGATCCAGCGTATGCGGGCCGAGCGAATCGGGCTGTGGGGGTGGGAATCGCGCCTCGCTGTCGGCGGGTTCGACGTGGTCGGCTTCGCCCTGCCCTACGAGCTGTGCGTCACGAACGTCCTGACGATGCTCGAATTGTCGCACGTGCCGATCCGAAGCTCCGATCGCGACGAGTCGCACCCGATCATCGTTGCCGGCGACGCGCTGGCCGACACGCCTGAGCCGATGTCTGCGTTCATCGACGTGTTCCTCCCCGGCGACGGCGAGGTGCCCCTGCGATCACTCGTCGAGCTGCTGCGCGAGGCGAAGGGCGACGCTTCCTGCTCCCGCGAAGCGCTGCTGCTGCGAATCGCCCGGGAGGTCCCCTCCGCGTACGTCCCCCGCTTCTACGAGCCGACCTGGAATGCCGACGGCACGCTCGCTGCCCTCACCCCCACGCGCGACGGCGTTCCGGACACCATCCGCCGGGCCGCCATCGAGAGCTTCGCCGACACGCCGGCGATTACCGCGCCGCTGGTGCCCATCGCCGAGGCCGTCCACGATCGCGTCGCCATCGAAATCATGCGGGGCTGCCCCAATGGCTGCCGTTTCTGCCAGGCCGGCCACTGCCGGTTGCCCCTGCGATACCGCGGCGTCGAGGAGATCGTCGCCATCGCCCGCGAGGCGCTGGCCAATACCGGCTACGATGAGATCTCCCTGCTGAGCCTGTCCACCAGCGACTACCCGCACCTCGATGCGCTCATCGCGCGTCTGACCGAGGAGTTCGCCGAGCGGGGCGTGGGCATCTCCCTGCCTTCGTTGCGGGTGGACTCGCAGCTGCAGCATCTACCGCGTCTGGCGTCGACCGTCCGCAAATCGGGGCTGACCATCGCCGCCGAAGCCGGCACGGACCGCCTGCGACGCGCGATCCGCAAGGGCATCACAGAGCAGGACATGCTGGACGGCGTCCGGGCTGCCTACCAGGCCGGCTGGAACAAGGTGAAGGTCTACTTCATCGCCGGCCTGCCCGGGGAAACACCCAAGGACATCGAGCAGATCCACTGGCTCTCGCGCCGCCTGAGCAACACCCGCCGCGACGTCGACGGCCAGCGGGGCGCCATCTCCGCCGGCGTCTCGTGGTTCGTCCCCAAACCCCACACCCCCATGCAGCAGGCCCCCATGCAGACCGGCGAATACTTCTGGGCGGTCCGCGAGCAACTCATCGAGCTCTGCCGAAAGACGCCGGTGAACGTGAAGTTCCATTACATCGAGCAATCGCTGCTGGAGGGGGTCATCGCCCGGGGCGACCGCCGCCTGGCCGACGCCATCGAGACCGCCTGGCGGAACGGGGCTATGATGGACGCATGGAAGGAGCACTTCGACTGGGACCGGTGGAAGGACGCCTTCGCCGCATCCGGTGTGGACCCCGCCTTCTACGCCCACCGGGAAATCCCCGCCGACGAGCTCACGCCCTGGGCCCACATCCGCACGCATCGACCGACCGAGTTCCTCCAGGCCGAGTACGCCCGCATGCAGGACGTGCTCGCCGAACCAGCCGAGTGAGCGTCACTCCCAGACGATCTCGCCGGCCGGGAAGATCGGCCCGTCCGTGCAGCAGAGCTTGAACGACCACCCGCGATCGACGCTGTGGTCCTTCGTCTTGCACACGCAGGACTGGCAGGTGCCCATCCCGCAGGCCATGTGCCGCTCCAGCGAGAGGTAGCATTCGATTCCGCGCGTCAGGCAGGTTTCGCCGATCGCCCGCATCATCGCCTCCGGGCCGCAGGAGTAGACCACCACGTCGCCGGGGTCCTGCCCCACCAGCCAGGCCTCGAACGGCTGAGAGATCAGCCCGCCGAACCCCAGCGACCCGTCGTCGGTCGTCACGACGGCCGGGATGTCCATCGCGGCGAACTCCGCCACGCACAGGGCGGGCGTGCCCTGCTCGCTGACCGCCACCGAAGGTGCCAGCCGCAACGGCAGCAGACTCGCGCTGCGGGCCCCGTTGAACGCCACCACGTCCTTGCCTGCCTCGGCGAGCGTCCGGGCGAGGTAGAGCATGGGCGGGATGCCCACGCCCCCGCCGATCAGCGCAGCGGCCGACTTGGTCGCCGAGACGGGGAACGCGTTGCCCAACGGCCCCAGAACACTGAGCGACTCGCCCGGCCGGGCGCCGCTGAGCCATCGCGTGCCCGTGCCCACACGCCGGTAGATCAGGTCCAACTCGACGCGTCCGCCGCCATGGTCGCGTCGACCGGCCAGGCTCAGGGGGCGGCGCAGCATGGTCTCGTGATCGGTCAGCTCGGGTTGGGTCAACCGGGGCAGCTGACCTTCGGGCCAATCGACCTCGGCCACACTGGTCTGCTCTCCAACAGGCCGACAGAGCAACTGCACGAACTGTCCCGCCCGCGTGGCCGGGAATGTCTCCAGATCCAGGATCAGCCGATAGTGATCGTCGCACAGCCGTTCGTTGGCGAGAATTTCACCCACAAACGACCCACGCGCGGATTGACTTGCTTCGCTCATGCTGCCTATCCTACGTCCTTCGCAGCGCAAAGACAATCGCCCCGAAAGGCCCTGCCATGACCGCCGAGATGACCACGCACCAACGGTTCAGCCGCATCTTCGCCCGAGAACTCCCCGACCGTGTGCCATTCGTTGATTCGCCCTGGGGCGACACGGTGCAGCGCTGGCGTCGCGAGGGTTTGCCCGAAGGCGTCGACTGGCGCGACCACTTCGGGCTCGACCACGTGGAGCAGATCCGCGTGGACACCACCCCGCGGTTCGAGGAGAAAGTCCTCGAAGAGACCGAAGATTACATCATCGCCACGACGAAGTCCGGGGCGACGATGAAGACCTATCGCCACGCCACGAGCATTTCCGAGGCGATCGACTACACCGTGACCTCGCCCGAGATCTGGGCGGACGTGAAGAAACGCATCACCCCCAGCGACGACCGCATCCCCTGGGACCGCCTCAAGCAGAAGTACCCTGCCTGGCGTGAAAAGGGCGCGTGGATCCAGGCCGGCGGGTGGTTCAGCTTCGACGTGATTCATTCGCGCATGGTCGGCACGGAACGCGTGCTGATGAGTCTCATCGAGAACCCCGAGTGGTTCACCGACATGCTGCACCACATCCTCGAAGTGAACCTCGCGCTGCTGGAGAGGGTCTGGAACGCCGGGTACACCTTCGACGCGTTCCGCTGGCCGGACGACCTGGGCTACAAGCACAGCCAGTTCATGTCACTGGACATGTATCGCGAGCTGATTCGCCCGGCCCATGCGCGATGCGTCGAATGGGCCCACGCCAAGGGCATCCCGGCGATGCTCCACTCCTGCGGCGACATTACCCCGTTCATCCCGGACTTCGTGGAGATCGGCATCGACGCGCTGAATCCCTTGGAAGTCAAAGCCGGCTGCGACCCCCTCGCCGTTAAGCAGCGCTTCGGCGACCGCCTTGTGCTGCATGGCGGAATCAACGCGGTCCTCTGGGATCAGCCCGACGAGATCTCCGCCCAGATCCGCAACTGGCTGCCCCGATTGAAGGAAGGCGGCGGGTACATCTTCGGCTCGGACCACTCCATCCCCAATTCCGTGAGCTACGACGATTTCTCGGGCATCGTCGAGCTCTACAAGGACCTGGCAAGCTACGAGTAATGGCCGGGATTGACACCCACACGCCGTCGATCTACCATTCGTCCGAAAGGAGCATCGAATGGCGTCCACCCCATCCCCCGGCGGGTCGAGCAAATCCTGGCAAGGCCGACTGACCGCAGACACCGACGAGAACACCGCACGCTTCGTGGCGAGCCTGGACGTGGACGTCGCGCTCTGGCCGTACGACATCGCCGGATCGATCGCTCACGCGACCATGCTCAAGGACGTCGGGCTGATCTCCACCGATGAACTCGAAGAAATCACCGCCGGGCTCAACAGCATCGCCGACGATCTCCAGGCCGACCGGCTGGAAATGCCCATCGAGCTGGAAGACATTCACATGGCCATCGAGCGGGCGCTGATCGAACGCACCGGCGATGCCGGGCGGAAGCTCCACACCGGTCGAAGCCGAAACGACCAGATCGCCACGGACCTGCGCCTCTGGGCGCGCGACGCGGTGGACCTGCTCGTCGGCCAGATCCGCACCCTCCAGCGCGCGTGGGTGGGTTTCGCCGAGCGGGCCGGGTCGGCCGTCATGCCCGCCTACACGCACCTGCAGCGGGCCCAGCCCATCGTCGCCGGCCATGCCGTGCTGGCGTACGTCGAAATGCTCCAGCGCGACCACGATCGCCTCCTCGACGCGCGGAAGCGCATCAACATCTGCCCATTGGGCAGCGGCGCGGTGGCCGGTACGTCGCTCCCGCTGGACCGCGCGCGGACCGCCGAGCTGCTCGGCTTCGAAGGCGTGGCGGGCAACAGCATCGACGCCACCAGCGACCGGGACTTCCTCGCCGAGCTGCTGTTCGCCTGTGCGACGCTGGGGGGGCACCTCTCGCGATGGGCTGAGGACTGGATCATTTACTCCTCCACGGAGTTCGCCTTCCTGGAGCTTTCCGACGCGTTCTGCACGTCCAGCTCGATGATGCCCCAGAAGAAGAACGCCGACACGCTCGAACTCATCCGCGGCAAGAGCGCCACAGCCATCGGGCACCTCACGGGCATGCTCACGCTGCTGAAGGGTCTGCCCCTGGCGTACAACCGCGATCTGCAGGACGACAAACGATTCGCCATCCCCGCCGTGGAAGCGATGTCCCAGGCGCTCACCGTAGCCGCCGGCGTAGCCGACAGCACGCAGCTGCGCCGCGAGCACATTGCCGCCTCGCTGGGCGAGGGCTTCCTGGACGCCACGGCGCTGGCTGAGTACCTCACCGCCCGCGGCGTGCCCTTCCGCACCGCACACCACATGGTCGGTCAGCTCGTCGCCCAGGCCGAGAGCGCCGGGAAGACACTGGCGGAGCTTCCCCTCGAGACGCTGCAGGCCGCCGGCGACGCCGTGGACGAGGACGTCTACGACGCCCTCGGGGCCGAGAACGTCGTGAAACGCTACAAACCCACCGGCGCCGGCGGAGCCGATCAACTCTCCGAGCAACTGACGCACTGGAAGCGGGTGCTGGACGGATAATGCGCGAGTCGGAGTTCCTATCCTGGGTCGCCCGTCAGCCCCTCGGCGACGCGCCGCACGTGCAGGTGGGCCCGGGGGATGACTGTGCCGTGCTCTCCGTGGGGGGCGAGCAGTTGGTCGTCACGACCGACCAGGTCCTCGACGGCGTCCACATCGTCGTCGCCGAGGCGGGGTATGCAGCCGCCGGCAGGAAGGCGATGGCGCGAAACCTCTCGGACATCGCCGCGATGGGAGCCCGACCGATCGGCGCCACTGCCACCGTGTCGCTGCCGCTGGGAACGCAGCAGGCCGATGTCGAAACGATCTACGCCGGCCTGCGTGAGATCGGCGACGCGATGAACTGCCCCCTGGTGGGCGGCGACGTCGCCAGTTGGGATCGGCCCCTGGTGGTGTCCGTCACGGTCTTCGCCCTGGCGGGCGCGGGCGGGCCTGTGTTGCGGTCCACCGCCCAGCCGGGCGACGTGCTGGCGGTCACCGGAACGCTGGGCGGGGCGTGGAAAGGGCAGCGCCACCTCCACTTCACGCCGCGAATCGCCGAGGCGGCTGCCCTGGTGGAGCACTGCAGGCCGCGGGCGATGATGGACCTCTCCGACGGACTGGCGACCGACCTGGGGCGACTTTGCGAAGCCTCGGGCGTGGGGGCCCGCGTAAACGCCGAGGCGATCCCCATTGCCCCCGACGTGCAGGCCGACGATCCACTGACGGCGGCCCTGACCGACGGAGAAGACTACGAACTGCTCATCGCCTTGCCCCCCGACCGGGCCGACGCCCTGCTGGCCGATCCGCCCTTCGACGCGCCCATCATCACCCGCATCGGCGAGTTGACCGAGGCGAGGGAACTGCTCCTGACCCACCCGGACGGCCGATGCGAACCACTCACACCCGCCGGCTGGGAGCATACCACGTGAGCAGCGAGACCTTCACAACCCACTCGCCCGAAGAGACCATCGAGCTGGGAAAGCGGCTGGCGGCGCGACTCAGCGTCGGCGACGTCGTCACGCTCGATGGCCTGCTGGGGGCGGGCAAGACGGTACTCACCCGGGGCATCGCCCTGGGGCTGGGCCTGGCCGACGAACGGCTGGTCTCCAGCCCCACTTACGTGCTCGTGCACGAATACCCCGCGCGGGTGCCGGTCTACCATCTGGACCTCTATCGCATGGACTCGCCCGCCGAGGAACTGGACGATCTGGGCTTCGATGAGATGCTCGAAACGGGCGTAGCCGTCATCGAATGGGCGTCCCGCGCCGGGGACCACCTGCCCCGCCCCCGCTGGCGGGTCGAAATCGAGCACGTCGACAGCGAAACGCGGCG
>CAZYIH010000078.1:0-12184 GCA_964646915.1 uncultured Planctomycetaceae bacterium
ATGACAATACGTTGGTTATGCCACTTGGACAGACAAACGTTGGGACAGTAGTGATCCCGACTCGCGGCGCAAGGGCCAGTGGCAGAGCAGTTCGCTTCGAGCCATGCAAAGCATACAAAAGCAGCCGCATCGCGTGCGAAAATACTTCCAGGCAAAAGATATTCTCTATGCAGCATAATTTGTGGCCGGATTAGTATGACTGAAGCGGAAGAGAGGCTCAAAACCCGCCTGCCTCCTACCCGAACGTCACGTCGTCGACGTAGTCGTTGATCTGCACGTCGGCGGCGTCGGGGGCGGTGAGCGGCTTGCCTGCTACGGTGCATCCCTCGAAACGCACGCCGCGGACGCGGTGCTCGGCGTCGCAGTCGTAAACAGCAATACGTTGCGTGCGATCATCGTGGTCGGCTCCTGGCGGGCTATGCTCGCCCTCGGTGTGTGCCCTTGTCTCCGAAACGGCTGCCTTCAACGGGCCCGGCGGGCGCACGGTCAGTTCACCATCGACCACGTGCGGGTCACCATAACTGGCCAGATGGTCCCGCAGGGCGTTCCGCATACGGTTGCGGGTGTCCGCCTGCTCGGGCCGTTCGGACAGGTCGGTGCATTCGCGCGGGTCGTTGTCGAGGTCGAACAGCATATCCAGTCCGGTATCGCCGAACCAGCCGTAGTTGTACCGCCCGTCGCTGATACCGAAGTTCTGGTTGAACACCATCGGCAGATACTCGCGGATCCGATCGTCCCTCTCGGCCAGGTAGGGCAGCACGCTACGGCCCTGGACGCCATCGGGGATATCCAGCCTGGCGATGTCGAGCACGGTCGGCATGACGTCCTGCAGCCCGACGTGCTGGGTCAGGCGTCGATCACGCGGATGGGTTGCTCGACGCCCAGGCCAGCGTTCCACCGCTTCAGGTGCGCGAGCAATGCCACTGTGATCTCTTGGCCACGGGTCGCCAGAAGCTGCCCCTTCTTGGCGTGGACGTCCTGGTCGAGAATCATCCCGTAGGACATCTCACTGACGGGGACGGCGCGGACGGTCCTGGTCTTCTGCTGTGCTTGGTACCCGGCGAGAATATCGACCAGTCGGGGGTCATAGATATCGGGGTATTTCAGCAGGACCTCGACGGCCATTTTCGGGGTCATTCCCCGCGCAAGAAGGCGGTCGTAGTCGAGGCAGGCCTTGAGGACCTCGCCGCCGACTTCGGCTTCGTCACGATCCTCGATGCTCCGGTGCCTCGCATGCTGCGAGACGGGTTCCTCTTGGCGGGCCACCATTTCGCCCACAGTTTCGAGACGTGGGATCCGCGAGATCAATCGACCGCCGAGCTTGGGGTGTGAGGCGTAGCTGGCGCGTTCTTCGTCGGTGAGGTCCTGCCCGGCGAAAACCTTTTCCAGCAGCTCCGGCTGGAGCGAGACGCACCCCAGTTGCGAGAGCATGGCTGCAACGTCGTAGCGCCACGGCTCGGACAGCTTCAGTTCGCCCACGACGTGGCGGACATAGGTCAACACGCGCTGGGCCCGCCCGAAGGCGACCGGGTTGACCATGGATAGTATGTCCACGGTCATGCCCAGAGAGCCCTTGAGGGTCTCCTCCAGCAGTTGGCGTTCCGCGACGATCAGCTCATGCTGCCTCACCGCGTTCTGCAATGAGATCAGCAGGTCTTCCTTGGAAGTCGGTTTGGTCAGAAAACGGAAGATGTGCCCGTGGTTGACGGCCTGGACGGCCGTGGTCAGGTCGGCGTTGCCGGTGAGCATGACGCGGACAGTGTCAGGCGATATCTTCTTTACACGTTTGAGCAGTTCGACCCCATCCATGCCGGGCATTTTCATGTCAGCAAGGATGACGGCGAACTTCCCACCATTGGCAAGCATCTCCAAAGCCTCGGGCCCCGAGCCGGCCAGCGTGAGCTCGAACTCCTTACGAAGGGAACGTTTCAGTGACGACAACAGATTCGGATCGTCATCGACGCAAAGGATCTGTTCAGGCATGTTCGGTCTCCTGGAGGAGTTGCAGGTCGATCTGCTCGCGCCATGCGGGCAGTTGGGCTCTCAGCCCGGTTCTTCTCACGAACTCCTCATCCAGCGGAGCGGAGTCCGGATTGCACCAGTGGTTCGCTGCGTGAACCGCAAGCAGAGGCGTGAAGCCCTCGGAGGCGGAGCCGGCGCTGCAGGTCGGTCGGTGGTGATAGGCAACGGCTTCCACCACCGGATCGATCAGCCCCCATATGCCCAGCAGGTAGGCCCCGACTTCGGCGTGGGTGGTCTGGAAGGTATGGCGTTCGGCATCCAGCGGGTCGCAACTGTCATGGCCTCGTTGCAACGCGCGGGCATACTCGTCGGGAAGCTGTCGCGCCAAGACAGCCTTTCCGACATCGTGAAACAACCCGGCCATGAACGAGGCGTCCGCGTCGGTTGGTGAGGCGTCGTTCAGCTCGGCGATACGGCGGGCGAATGCGGCGGTCTGCAGGCTGTGCTGCCAGATGTTTTCGAGCCCGAAGCGTTGGGCCTGATCCACTTCAAATCGTGTGAATATCTTCATCGCGAGGATGAGTGGCTTGAGCGTGTCCACCCCGAGGATGGTCACGGCCTGGCGGGGATCATGCACAAACCTCGCCGGACCAAAGAAGCCCGAACTGACCAACTGCACCACTCTGCTGCTCATGGCCACGTCTTGGGCGATCACGTCGGCGATGGCATCGATACTCGGCTGCTCCCGGTCGATGATCTCGGCGAGTTGATCACATAGGTTGGGCAGGCTGGGAAGCGACTCAAGCGATGCGATGGCCGCCCGAAGAGCGTCCGAGTCCATCAACTCCCGCAGCATGTCCATGCGGCCAATGGTGCCTTTGATGGCATCGGCGTCGCAGGGCTTGGGCAGGTACTGGTGGGCCGGTCCGACCGAACGGAGGACCGTCTCTCGCGACGCCTGGCCGGACAGTGCGATGCGCACCATATGCGGATAGCGGGTTCGGACCTCTTCCATCAGTTCCACGCCGGTCATTCCGGGCATGCGGATGTCGGTAACCAGCACGTCGCAGGGCTCGCGAGCAAGCACGTCCAGGGCCTCTTTGGCCCCGTTGGCGAAGTGCGTGGTCCATTCACGGCGACGCGAGCGCAACATGCGCCGCAGCCCTTCGAGAATGCGCGGCTCGTCGTCCACGAACAGGATTCGGATTCCGGTCGGTTCACTCATGCTTTGTCTCCTCAGGGAAAACCTCTGAGATGGTCGGAGGGGCGTCGGCCTGCAGTGGCAGGCGGACGATGAAGGTGGTCTCGACACCAGGCTCGCTCTCGAAAGTCAGCGTACCATTGTGCTCCCGGGCCACGATCGCCCGAGAAACGGCGAGCCCCTGCCCGGTGCCTTTGCCGACTTCCTTGGTGGTAAAGAAGGGGTCGAGCACCTTGCTCTGATGCTCGGGTGGAATTCCCGGGCCGTTGTCAGTGACGCGAACTTCCACGCAATTGCCCCGCAGGTGGGTCTCTATGACGATCGAGCCTTTCGAGTCTCCCTCTTTCACGATTTCCCCTATCGCCTGAGCGGCGTTCATGACCAGGTGCAGGAATACCTGGTTGATCTCGCCGGGCAGGCACGGCACCGGGGGCAGGTCAGGGTCCGGGCGGAACGTGACGTCGGCGACATACTTCCACTCGTTCCGCGCGACGGTGATGGTGCTCTCGATGGCCTTATTCAGGTCGATCTGCACTTTCGTGTTGACCGCCGGCTGGGAGAAATTCTTCATCGCCTGCACGATGTGGCAGATCCGCTGGATGCCCTCGCTCGACTGGTCCATCGCGGTGGGTACCTCGTCCATCAGGTAGTCCAGTTCAATCTCATCGACAGTGCGAATGAGCTCGTCGAGCGTACGGTCAGCCTGACCGGGCTCGCGCACCCCACGGGGAAGTGACCGGAGCATTTCCAGCACTCCCTTGACGTCCTGAAAGCTCTCCTGGAGGAAGCGAATGTTGTCCCCCACGAACTGCGACGGCGTGTTGATCTCGTGGGCGATGCCCGATGCCAGCTGACCGACGGCTTCGAGCTTCTGGGCCTGGTGCAGTTGCAGCTCGATGATGCGCCGGCGAGTCAGGTCGGTGCACAGCGCCATCACGCACGTCTGCCGGCCAAGGGCGATCTGGCTCCCATTGATTTCGATGGGGATCTGTTTTCCGTCCGGCCGTTTGACCTGCACCTCCAGGTCGCGAATGGTTCGGCCGAGACCGCCCCGTCGAAGGGCCTGGTCGACCTTGGCACGGTCGGCAGGGATGACCCACCCGCTCAGCGGGGTACCCGTCACCTCGTCCGGGTGGGCGGCACCGACTATCTCGGCGAATCGAAAGTTGGCTTCGACCACCATCCCGCACGGGTCGGCAACCACGTATCCCGCTTCGGTCGCCTCGACGAGACTTCGGTAGAACTCCCTGCTCTCGCGAAGAGCCCGTAGCGAGGCGTTCCGTTGGATAATCGTGCCAGCCAGGCTCAGGTATGTCTCCACGACGTCCCGCGTGTAAAGTTGCATCCCGTCGGCCAAACGGACCATGGCGACGGCCACCAGCTGACCCTCCCGACCGCAGCTGAGGCGGTAGCAGCTTCCGTGGTCGTCGTGACACTCAAGGGCCTCGTCCACCGGAATACCCAGACTGCGCAACATGCATTCGTCACGACCGGCGCAACTGTGCAGGGGTTCCTCAAGCAGGTCGGTGCTCAGCCAGGGCGGAACCGGTGCCGACCGGACGGTGGGCAGATGACGAACGCCCCCTCGCGGCTGAGCCGGATCGACGGCCATGATCACTTCGCGCAGGGAGATCGTCTCGCCCCCGCTGTTCTCAAAGACACCCAGCACCGCACTGCGGGCGTTGCAGACGCGGCGAAGATTCTCACACAGCACCCCGCCGACGGAGGTCTCCGGTGTGTTCTCTGCCTTGACCACCGTGTCGTACAGCACGTGTAGCGCGCGGTTCCTCCGCTCCAGGTTCTCTCGTGCGTGCCCTGGTCGGAACTGCGGCGTCGACGGATTGTTCGAGTCAGGTCGTGACATGTCTATTGTGTCGGTTTTCGAAACGGCGCGGCGGCTGCACGGGAGCAGCCAGGCCACAATATTCTTGCAGTCAGTTCGGTCACGGTGTAGCCCTCCCCGCCAATCGGCGCCCCGATACCAGTTCCTCGCCTGACTTGGCCCGTTCCAGCGGCAACTGAACGATGAAGGTAGTTCCCTGGCCCACCTCTGTGGTGAACCCGATAAATCCACCGTGTCCTTCCACGACGGTGGCGTGGGCGATGGACAGTCCCTGCCCGGTGCCCTCGCCGACCTCCTTGGTTGTGAAGAACGGCTCGAACACCTTCGAGTGTATGTCCTCGGGGATTCCGCTGCCCGTGTCTGTGACGCGAACCTCGACCTGCGAACCGTCACGACGAACGGATATGGTGATTCGACCTCTCTCGTCTCCCTCCTGGGACACGTCTTTGATGGCCTGGGCGGCATTGGTGAGCAGGTTCAGGAACACCTGGCTGATGTCGTTGGCCAAGCAGGGCACGAGGGGCAAATCGTCGGACACGTCGAGCTCGATTTCGGCGCAGTACTTCCACTCGTTCCTGGTCAGCGTAACGGTACTCTGGATCATCCTGCCCAGGTCGACCTGCGACCACTCTCCGGACCCGCGACTGTGGGAAAAGTCCTTCATGGCGGCCACGATGCTGGCAATGCGCTCGATGCCCTCCAGCGACTGGCTCAGCGCGTCGGGCACCTCCTGTTCGAGGTAGTCCAGGTCGATTTCACGGAGGACACGGCGGGTCAGGGCAAGAGCGTCTGCCTCACCAACCGCCGCCCGGGACGCCTGGATATCGCCATCGCCCAACTGGCTGCGAAGTTCGGCGAGCCTGGCCAGCGCGGCGATGAGGTCTTCTTGCAGAAAGTGGAGATTGTCGCCCACGAACTGTGTGGGGGTGTTGATCTCGTGGGCGATGCCCGCTGCCAGCTGACCGACGGCAGTGAGCTTCTGGGCATTGCGAATCTGTTCTTCCAAGCGGCGACGGTGCGTGACGTCGGCCACGGCAATGAGCGTACCGATGCGTTCGTCGGAGTCCAGCACGGGCGTGACCCGCACGTCGCCTGTGAAGGACTTACCGGCGCAGGTCTCAAGCAGACGCTCGGCCTGCCAGCGAACCCCCCGCTCGGCGATGTCGGCGATCCGGACATTATCTTCCCGGCCAAATAGACAAAGGGGCGCCTCGCAACCCATTTCCCGCGTTTTGCAGTCGAACAGCTCACGGAATGCCTCATTGCAGTAGTGCACGTTGCCCTCGGCATTGAGCAGCATGATCCCGTCGGATGCCCCATCGACGGCCGCCCGGATCTCGAGCAACTCACGCTCGTGGTGTTTGCGCTCTGCGATCCGGCCCAGCCGCTCTGCAAAGGCATCCAGCATGACGCGCTCGCTGGGGAGGAACACTTCTTGATCTTCTGCCCCCAAGATCGTCTCGGGGTAGAACACGCGAACCCATCCTCTCACCTGGCCGCACACGTGGAGATCGGCAGATTGCGTTGGTGATCCGGGCAAGCACTCACCGGTTGCGTGGGTCTGGCCATCCAGGGCGATCTCGGACCCGGCCTGTTCGGGATATCTGTAGGCGGCGGGCAGAACGTGGACACACTGCTCGATAATTCGCTCCAGGGTAATCCCGGGTTCTTCGACGATGTGGCTGAGTTGGACCAGGCAATCGAGCTCCTTAACGCGTTCGCGCAGGTCCACAAGCAACCGCTGCTTCTCACGCCGGTGAGTTCGCAGCTCGGTCTCGTCGCGGAACGTGAGCACGATCCCGTCCTCGTCGATCCGCGAAGCCGTCAGGCTTATCGGACGATCCACGCCATCGACGCCGGTGAGCACCAGGTCGGTTAGCAAGTCGCGGTCGGCCTGCGAGGTGTGCAGGGCCCACTCGAGGGGCTCTTCGATGCACTTTCCGCTGTTCTCGTCCCGGATGCGCACCACCTCGACTGCCGGCCTGCCTTCATCCCGTCTGGAGCTGCCGAGAATACGCTCGGCCGCCGGGTTAATTGAGCGGATCACACCGTCGCTGCTGACCGTGATAACCCCGTCCAGAATACTTGCCAGAACGATGCGAAGATGCTCGCGTTGCTCACAAACGGTCTTCTCGGCTTCCTTCCGGTCGTGGATGTCCAGCATCACGCCGATCAGTCCCACGGCCTTACCGTCGCTGTTCTTGAACACAGCCTTGTGGAACAGATGATGGCGAAGCTCGCCCCCGGTTGTCTTCACCAGCCCTTCGTAAGACTGCCGTCCGCCCGATGCCAGAAGATCCAGATCCTTCTGGTGGTACTTGGCCGCCAGATCCGATGGGATTCTGATTGGCAGATCAAACAGCGTCCTGCCGACGATCTGGTCCCTCGGCAGGCCGATAATGTCCTCGGCAAACGCGCGGTTGCAGTCGCGATAGACTCCCTCGGAGTCCTTGTAGAACAATGGGCTGGGAATGGTGTCCCGCAGCGCCGCGGCGAAACAAAACTGCTGTTCCAACTCCGCCGCCGTTGCCTGTTTCTCGCGGAGTATCTCGGCCAGGCGCCTGTTGGCCTTCTTGAGCTCGGCGGTACGCTCGTTGACGCGCTGCTTGAGTTCACGGTTCATCGACTGCTGTTGGTGTTCGCGCTGACCAAGAGTGGCGGCCATCCGGAGGAGGCTTACCTCCAGCCGTCCAAGCTCATCGGTCTTCGTCTCGGCCGGTGCAATCGGTTGCTTTCCCGCTTCCACGTCCTCGGCGACGTTCACCAACCGGTCCACGCGGCGGCCCAGATGACACATCACGCGAAGCCCCACCCCGCAGGCCAGCAGGGCAGTGACCAGTCCGAACCCGACCGCCAACCCGCCGGTCCATGCCTGGACACTTCGCACGGTCTCCTGCATGTCCCGACGGTGACTGACAATCGCTCTGTCGATGGCTTGTCCGGAATACCCGAACTCGTCGGCGTAGATGGTTGCCGCCAATGCCAGACGAACGCCACTCGGGCCGGGGACGTCAATCGGGAGGCAATGCAGGAACTTGCCACGCTGTTTCCCGTCTGGGTCCTGCCACATGTACCGCAGCGTCCCGCTCTCTCCCTCCAGCGCGGCGGTGAGTGTTCGGCTCAATTCCTGGTTCTTCCGCCCCATCTCGACCATTCCGAGTCCCTCGAACTCGTCGTACTTGTGCAGCAACAGCCTTGCCGGTCCCGAGACAGCCAAGCACGTATATCCCCCCTGCCCGACCGGCTGAACTGCCAACTTGCGGAAAGTCGGGTCGGTGCTGAGTTCCTCCAGTGATCGGCCCGGGTGGGCCCGCAGGTATACGCGGATCTGGCCGGCAATACCTTCCGCGCGAAGGCGAACAGTCTTGGCAGCTTGGGCTCTCATGGTCGAGGCGACCTCAACCCGCAATTCATCCCGGAGCGAACGACTGGTGTCCCCCAGTTCCTCGCCGATCCACTCAGTCGACATGAGGTGAATGCCCATCAGCACCGTCGTCACTACCAGCGCAGGCAGAACGACTGTGAGGTTCAGCTTCCGCTGAATGGACCATCGGATTGTTCTCAGTGGGTTTCTCATTGTTTCTTCGACATCGTGTATGTATCGCCAACTCGCGCAAACGCGGCGAGTCGGAAGCCTCAACGCAGGACACCTTCTTGCTTATTGACTCGATATCGTCTCACTTGTGTCGGCGTCCGAGTTCTGCTTCGCAGGACGCAGAGGCAGTTGGATGATGAACGTGGTTCCCTCACCCGGCTCGGAGACCATGTCGATCGACCCGCCGTGCTTCTCGACGACGGCGGCCCGTGCTATCGCCAGTCCCTGGCCGGTCCCCCGTCCGGCCGGCTTGGTCGTGAAGAAGAGGTCGAACACCTTCGCCTGTATTTCGGGCGGAATTCCGCAGCCCGTGTCGGCTATGCGAATCTCCACCGCATCACCGACCTGCTCGGTACTGATGGTGATACGGCCTTTCGTGTCTGAAGAGTTTCCCAACTGCTCCTGGATCCCGTGGGCAGCGTTCACAGTGAGATTCAGTACGACCTGGTTGATCTCTCCGGCGTGGCAGGGAACCGGCGGCAGCTTGGGATCGAGATCCAGTTCCATCTCGGCAACGTATTTCCATTCATTGCGGCAGACGGTCACGGTCGAGCGGATCGCGTGGTTCAGATCCACCGGACTCATCGTCTCGTCCTGTGGATGGGAGAATTCCTTCATCGCCATTACAATCGTCTTGACGCGATCGATACCCTCCAGCGATTGACCGATCGCTTGGGGGACCTCTGCCAGCAGGTAGTCCAGATCCATCTGCTTCCATCGCTCGGCGAGTGAGACAAGCGGCCCGATGGTTGCCCCGGCCGTGCCCACTGCCTCGTGAACGCTCAGGAGGAACTCCCGCAGGTCGCCGAACGCTTCTTGCAGGAAGCGCGTGTTGTCGCCCACGTACTGCGTCGGTGTATTGATTTCATGGGCGATTCCCGCCGCCAGTTCGCCCATCGCTTCGAGCTTCTGGGCTTGTGCGAGCTGACTTTCCACCAGTCGCTGACGAGAGACGTCCATCCCGAGCACGGTGTAGCCGTCGGGCTGGTTCGCCTCTCCCTGCACCTGGCTGACGATCAGTTCGAGGATGCCTCGCGTCCCGTCCGGCCGCGTGTAATCGACGTCCTCCAGACGCACGGTCGTTTCGTCGGTCACGGCCCGGTCGATGCCCGCCAACACCTCGTCCCAGTCCCAACGGGCTCCGCACTGCCGCATAGGCTGCTGCAGGACCTTCTCGGCCGATTGACCAAGTGTCTCCTCGGCCGCTACGTTCCACCGAATAACGTTGCCCTCTCGATCCACGCCGATCAGCAGCGACGCCAGCGATGTGAGCATTCGATCGGTACGACGCTGCCAAGCACGCAACTCGTTCTCGGCACAGTGCCGCACGGAAATCTCTTCGCAGATCGCCTTATTCGACGCCACCAAGGCCGCGGTGCGCTGGCGAACCTTCTCCTCCAGCAGGTCATGCGCCCGGCGAAGCTCCACCTCCGCCTTTCGCCTCTGCTCGACCTGAAGCTGCGCTTCGTCTCGCATGCGCCGGTAGTCATCTACCCTTCCGATCAGGTCGGTGACATCCTCCACCAGCAACAGACCACACCGCTGACCAGAGCCTTCCGGGGCCTCAACGGACACCAGAATGCCCTGCTGGCGACGGAATCGCCCATCTTTCAGCCTGGCCGGGACGATGTATGGGTGCAACTGCGACGAGAACACAGCGGGTGGGCCACCGTCAAAGACGGTTTCGATGCGCCCGGCATACATCGGCTCGCGGAAGTGCTCGAACTGCTCATCCAGTCTCGTGCCAAGAATTTCGCCCCGGGTGATTCCAGTCCATGATTCCAGAAACGAACTCCAGTACAACACCGTCATGTTACGGCGCAGCAGACAGGCCCCGACAGGAACAAGGTCAAGGTGGCGAAATTCTCGGTTTATCCGCGCCCGTTCGTCCACACTCACGTCCTGGAGGCAAGAGTCTTATCAATAGCTACGATCAACCTGTCGAACGCCCCGGTCTCGAATACCACGAGGATGTCCCCTTCGATCTGACAGTCCACCACCCCGAAGCGGGCCGTGGCCAATACCACCGTCACCTCACGATCGTCTCGGGCGCCGATGAGGTGCTCGGGTCGATCCTCGAAGTAGGTTGGCAGCCCGAAGGTCAATCGCTGATGAAGAACATTCACCACCGAGCCCATGACGCCGTTGAGCACGATGTTGCCCACCTCGTTCAGTGTGCCCGCCCGGGCGGCATCCAGGTCCACCGAACCCTCCTGCTCACCTGTAAGCAGAGAAACCAGACGCATTGCGCTGGCTGGTGGGAAGATCAATTCTGCCTCCCCCTCGAAGTCGCCCTCGAAGCCAAGCTGGACGGCCGCCACCGACTCGCCCACCATGCCCGGAAGAACCTGTCGGAGTTCGCCGACGGTCAGTACGCGAACCATCGGAATCTGCAGCACGATGTGCGAGTGGACCATCTGGTTCAGCACACCGGCGGCCCGTCCGACACCGATGTTGATCAACTCCTTCAGTGCGTCGATGTGCTCGGGGCGGAGGTTCATGGAGATGCCTCTTCTCTGCCGCCGATCACTTCGTCCAACATGGCCAGTAACTCATCCTTTCCGGAAGGTTTACTGATCAGCCGGACAGCCCCCAGCCGCTCGCATCGCTCGCGCGTGGTGGATTGGATGTCGGCAGTACATACGACCACCGGGACGGTCAGATTGCGGCTGCGAAGCTCATCGAGCACCTCGAACCCGTCCTGCCTGGGCATGGCGAGATCCAACAGAACACAGTCCGGTTGGTCCTCCAATATCTGCTCGATAGCCTGGCGACCGTCCGAGACCTCGATGGTCTCGTGCCCCCCCGATCGGACCCAGTCCGATACGAGACTGCGGAAGAAGGCGGAATCATCCGCCAGAAGTACCCGTCCCATTCCTGGCACCCCAAACACTGCGACCTTCTCGATACCGTCTGCCCAGACACATCGTCCATGCTCCCAACAGTGGCGCAGAAACCGGGAGGGCAGAGACCGGTTCTATGGTTGCCACAAGCTTTCTGCAGAGGCGATGTCTGTTCCCCGCGACGATCACCGGATGGCCTTCATCCGGCACGTTCGGCATATCGACGCCGACCGGAGAACACTTAAGTACAAAAATGTCATCAACGAGACCCCGGGACGGCGATTCCCCGACGAGCCCGCACTCTGATTGGAGTCATTATCAACCGTCCGCTACCGACGCGATACAGTGCGCGAGGTCCCAGCGAGCAGCTTAATGTCACCTCGCAACGTAAAAAGGAAAACATAGACCGCCACAGCCTCCAAAATGTCTGCATGCATCGAGTCGGGAAAGCTCTGATCCAACAGCGTCAGGTTCTGTTGGCGGCGGCCAGCCTGGCGCTGCTTCGTCGGCGCCGGAGTTGACCCGCGTGCCGTACACCGTCTGCTGCATGGGCCAAGGGCAGGCTGCCGGCACGGCCGCCGCCCTCTGCGCCCAGAACGACCTCGACAGCCGCCAACTGCCCATCGACCAACTCCAGACCCTCCTCCGCGAACACGGCGTGTACCTGGGGGAGGATACATGAGGCGAGCCGGTTGCGTTGTAGAGTTGGGTGGTGGCTCTGCGGGGAGCGATTTGTGGCC
>CAZYIH010000079.1:0-12018 GCA_964646915.1 uncultured Planctomycetaceae bacterium
GCTTCGGATCGGCCGCCACCCACCTGGGCCGGGGCGAACACGAACACCAGGTGAAGCCGATCGGCGGAGAGTTCCTCGACGGGGACAGCCTGGCCGTCGGCGGACAGCTGCACCTGCTGGATGATCTTCTTGCAGGCCATCACGTTGCCGCCGTCGCGCAGCTCGACGCGCTGGACGTCGTCGAATTTGGTCATATCCCGCGAGAGGCCATAGTGATACCAGTAGTCCCACGAATCGTCGCTGGCGCGCAGAATGGGTGCCTTCCACTGCTTCATGGTGTTGGTCAGCGGGGCTGAGCGGGTCAGGTCGCGTCGGCGACGGGCTTTTTCCAGCAGCGCCGGCGAGGTCTGCGTGTTCACCAGTACCCCGGGCTGATCGGGAAACAGCAGCACCAGCGAGAAGGGGGCCTTCTTGAGCACGGCTACGTGGTTGCGGATGGGGATTTTCCTGCCGTCCTGCTGCAGACCGACGGCGAAATGCTCGCGCGGGCCCTCGTGGCGGACCTCGGTCACGCGGCTGCTCTCTACGTTCGTTTTCGGATCGCAGCCGACCGTCGCCAGTGCGACGGCAGCGGCGATCGCTGCGACATGCAGGCCCGTGGGTTTCATGGGGTTGTCTCCGGGTACGAACCTCTGCGGCGACGGTGAAAGCACACCGCCCTCTGTCTTTCTATCGCCGATTGGCCTGCCTCAGCGCAAGGTCTTTCCGGTTGGCGGACCTCCGTGCGTTGCATCGGGTGGGGCGGGACGCTATCTTCGTCGACCTGAAAGGAAGGTTTCTCCCGTGTTGACCTGGCTGATCGCACAATCCAACCCGGCTGACACGTCGTGGCTGGGACCGGTATTCATTCTCGGAATCCCCCTGGCGTTCGGCTTGGCGAGCGAGGCACTGTTCGAGTTCGTCCGCCGCAGACGCCGACCCGGCTCGCCGGTCGGCGTGGAAGAGGAAGTCTCGGTGGAAGCCCCGGCTGAGCCCGATTTCACCTCCGACGAGGACACGGAGGCAGCGTCATGATGGCCGTGGGCCTGTGGGAAATTCCCGCCTCGTACTTTGCCGACCCGACGTGGCTGATGGTGGCGCTGGCGACGATGGGCTTCGGCGTGGGCATCCTCACCGGGCTGTTCGGCGTGGGCGGGGGGTTCCTCATTACCCCGCTGATGGTCGCCCTGTTTGGCGTGGACGCCTCGACCGCGGTGGGCAGCGGATTGTGCTTCATGATCGGCACCAGCGCAGCCGGCCTGCGACGCAACATGCGCCTGGGGCAGTACGAGCCGGTCTCCACCGTTATTCTCGGCCTGTCCGGTGTCGCGGGGACCATTCTCGGCAGCCAGGTGCATACGGCCATCAAGTCGGCCGTCGGGGCTGAGCTGTTCGACATCATCATTCAACTGCTCTACATCCCCCTGCTGTTGACCACCGCTTACCTCGTCTACCGCGACCGTCGCGACAAGGCCGGCCAACGCAGCCTCCTGCAACGGCTTGCCGTTCGTCCGAACATTCAGCTCAAGCGTGCCCAGTTGGACGACGTTTCGCTCAGCGGGATGGTCTTCGTGGGGGTCTCGGTGGGCACCATGACCGGCCTGCTGGGCGTGGGCGGGGGCGTGCTGTACATGCCCCTGCTCCTGCTGGTGGTCGGGTTGAACGTTCACCAGGCGGTGGGCACGAGCCTGGGCGTGGTGCTGTTCAACGCCTCGGCCGGCGCGCTGTCCCACGGGGCGATGGGCAACGTCACCATGATGATCGTCCTGCCGCTGCTGGTGACCAGCACCGTCGGGGTGCAGATCGGCGTGTGGATCTGCCATCGCCTCCACGCCAAACGGCTGCGGAAGTTCTTCGCGCTGATCGTGCTGGCTGCGGTGGTCGTCGTCGTGGTCAAACTCGTGTTCCAACTGACCGGCTGATCGCCCGGGCGCAGGCAACGAGGCGCACCGGCCAAAACCGGCGCGCCTCGGATGCATTCGATCGCGAGCAGCGCTACTTCTTCAGTGTGCTCTTGAAGGTGTACTTGCCGTCTTCGCTCAGTTCGCCGGTAAAAACATGGCCGCCGGCTTCGACGTGCATCTTGCGTTCCTTCCAACCCAGGTAGCACGGCGTTTTCGACCCGTCGGCAGGCTGGAAGAGCTTGTAGTGGTCGTCCCAGCTGTGCTCCTTGCCGTTCCGCCATATCTTCGGGTAGCTGCCGGTGTATTCCATCTTCACCTTGCCGCCCTTGGCGCCGGTCAACTCGGCGGTCTTGCCGGACACCGTCAGACGGGACTTGCTCTTGACGGCGGCTTTGAACTTCGCGTAGCTGCCATGCGTGGCGTCTTCGCCGATCTCACAGGCGAACCCCGCCACCTCGCCGCCGGTGCCCTTGGCGTGCAGCAGGTGCAGCCGATTGCCCGGGTTCCGTTTGCCCTTCCAGTCCTTCGTGCCCTCGAACTTCAGATGGATCGGATGCAGCGCGAGATAGGTCTTCTCGAACTTCAGGAACGTCACGCCGCCTTCGGTGTCCGCCTGGGTTGCCCGGGGCAGGAGGAACGCGAAGGGCACCTTGCCGCCTTCTCGCCCGTTCAGCCAGATCGTGAGATTCCGGTACTGCGCCACATTGTCGCCGCCGGCGGTGTCGGTCACCGGGTTCCGCAGCCGCCCGCGATAGGTGCACGGGATGAAGTAATCCGCCCCGACCTTATCGTTCTCCAGCAGCAGCTTGTAGCCATTCATGTGGTACTCGTGGGCCCGGGCGGTCGTGCCCAACTGGTAGGTGTTCCCGTAGTACATCGTCTCGAAGTAGTAAGGTTTCTCCTGGTACCACGGCAGCCACGTTTCGTACGTGGGGTGGGAGGAGAGCACCTCGACGGGCCTGGCGAACTCCTTGCGCGCCAGCGAGACGATTGCCGCCGGCGGGCGGTATCCACTGGCGACCATCAGGTTGGTGTCCCGCTCGGGTTCGGGGTTTTTCACCGGAGCGCCGAAGTAGATCCACGTCATGCTCGCCGAGCCCGACCACGGGGCGCAGTTGCCGTAGTCCCGCTTGACCGGCCCGCCCCACGCGCCGCGGTAGTACTTCTTGGCGGCTGAGAGAAACAGATAATCCAGGATCGCCTTGGCGGCCCCGCGGACCTCTTTGTCTTTGGCGAAGGCGTAGAGGTTGCTGTAGCCGCTCATGGTGTGGGCGAGGTACCCCTCCGAATCCCACTCACCGTTGCCGATGTTCCAGAAGGTCACAGCCGTCCGCATGATCTTGTCCTTGTACAGCCGACGGACGTCCTCGTTGCCGGTTTCCTCGGCGAAGAGGTAGGCTGCACACTCCCGCATGCCGCGGAGGTTGTCGGTATTCCGGGCGTCGGCCCGCATGCCGCGGACCTTCGGGTCCCACGCAGCCCCGACCGGCCCGGTCCCGTTTCCGTACTTCGGATGCGGGAACGGGTTGCACCGCCGCTCATACTCCTCGAACACCATCCACCCGCCCCCGGCGATGAGCTTCCACCAGGCCTTCCAGCCTTCGGTGGTCTCGGGCATGCTCGCGGGCAGCTTGTCCGCAATCGAGTGCATGTGCTCGCCGAACGCGATCTTGTTTTTGTGGTGCGAGTTGGCTTGGCCTTCGGCGATGGCCTTGTCGGCGATTTTCTTCACCTCCGCCGGGCTGCGCCAGAACTTCCTGAGCATCGACAGGGCGTACTTCCGCACCATCTCGTCGTTGCTCTCCAGCGAGAGGACCACTTCCAGGCTCGGACGCGGGTCGTCGTCGGCCCAGATCTTCGCGCCCTGGTACATGCGATTGAGGTAGCTGCTCTCGAACAGGTCGCCGTACTGGAAGTATTTATGGGCCTGACCTTTCAGCGTGAAGCACCAATAGAAGTCCATGCCCCTGGTCCACGCATGATCGCTGCCGCCCTGGTTGTCGGGAGCCTGCATCGCCTTGATGGCCTCGGCGTGGTCGCCGGCGATGTACGCTCCGAACGAGTCCGGCAGGCCCCACTTCTCGTGCTCGCCGGTGGTCTTTCCGCTGGCCTTGCCCTTGTATTCGTGGGCCAGATGGGCGACGCGACGCCGGTAGCCGTCCTCCCATTCGCTCGGCCAGGGGTTGGCGAACTCTCCGGGCGCCTCTCGCGGGTGAACCACGGGTCGGCCTTTGGAGTCCTTGGTAACACGGTCAAACGACTTGGGCGACGGGTCGGCCTGCAGCGGAAGCGTGAGCCCCGCCACCACAGCCAACGCCAGGGACAGCAACGTCAGGCGAAATGCAGTCTTCATGGGATGTCCTCAGTTGAATTCTCCGTGAGCCGACGGGCAACAGCGCCCGCCGACAGTGCCTCTTTACACTAATGTAACCCGACCGACCGGACAAGGGCGTCGCAATACCGGACACGCGGCGCAGACGAACGCGAGCATTTCTGCTACAATCGCAGGTACATTCCCCCATGGCCGGTGACCCGAAACAGACCGACGCAGCCACACCGCCGCGGAAACCGATCCGTGTCGATCCGCCCTCCCCCCGCTCGGCGGAGAGCTATCTCAAAGCGGAAATCTCGGCCGGCGCGATCCGACACAACCTCGGGCTGCTGCGGCGATGTCTCACGCCGGGGACCGAACTCTGCGCGGTGGTCAAGGCCGACTGTTATGGCCACGGGCGCGACCTGCTGCTTGATCTGATCGCCTCCGGGGCCGACTCGCTGGCCGTGGCGACCCCCGATGAGGCGCTGGACCTGCGCAGCAAGGGGTATACCGGGCGGATCCTGGTGTTCTTCAGCGCCTGCGCATACGCCGACGGCCGAGAGCTGCGCGAGGCGGTGGCGGAGTTGATCGCCCGGAAGGTCACGCTGACCGTCGCCCAGCCCGAGGAGATCTCAGCCGTCGCTGCCGCCGCAAGCGTGGTCGATCAGCCGGCTGAGGTCCACGTGAAGATCGACAGCGGCATGACCCGGTCGGGCATCCTGCACGACCGCGCCGGGGAGGTCATCACCCCTCTGCTGGGTGAGAAGCACATCCACCTGACCGGCGTGTACACGCACTTCGCCACCGCCGACGAACCGGACAAAACCTTCACCCTCCAGCAGCTCGAGCGGTTCCAGCGGGCCGTCGACAACGCCCACTGCCGTGACGTCACGCTGCACGCGGCCAACTCGGCTGCCACCATCGACCTGCCCACCACGCACCTGGACATGGTTCGGCCGGGGATCGCCATTTACGGCTACGAACCCTCCGACGGGCTGGCCAACCACCTGCCGCTGCAACCCTCGCTGCGACTGACAGCCAAGCTCATGCAGGTCAAGAACGTCCCCGCCGGCTCTCGCGCCGGGTACGGGCTCAGCTACGAGTTCGAGAAACCCGCCCGCGTGGGACTGGTCCCCGTGGGCTATGGCGACGGCTACCTGCGATGCTTCTCGAACCGGGCGACGATGCGCGTTCGCGGACACGACGTGCCCGTCCGCGGCCGGGTCGCGATGGACCAGACACTCGTGGACCTCACCGCCGTCCCGGACGCCCGCGTGGGCGACGAGGTGGAGATTATCTCGAATCAGCCCCACGCCCCACACAGCGTCACCGAACTGGCGAAACTCGCCGAGACCATCCCCTACGAGATCACCTGCCGCCTGGGCAAACGCGTCCGCCGCGAACTGATCGAGTAGATTCTCACGCGACAGGAGCGCAACATCTTTAGAGGGGTGAGACGGTGACCTCCCTACCCAACATGGGCGAGCTTCGCCGTCTCCTGGCGAAGCTGCAGATGAAACCGCGTCCCCGGGCTGGCTGCGAAAGCTTCCTCAATATCTCTCCAGACCGCAAAGACGGCACACGCCCTGTCGAATTGCCGTCGATTGTGGAGCTTGCCCCGCAGCAGTATGTGTCGAAGTCCATAGTGCCTGCACAAGACGGGCAATTTCTCGCCCTTGCCCTTTCCCTGGTCTCCGGTAATGACCAGCCAGTGAGGCTTGCTTTTGGCCAACTTCGGAATCCAGATCTCATCTTTTTCGCCCAGACCACCCAGAAACTCAGCTTTGTGAAGGACCGTCAGATGTGGCTTCCTGAAGCGAACAAGACCCCCTATCGCTTGTGTAATCGGCAATCCCCAGTTTTCGTCAAAGAACAACCCCACCGATCCGGTCATGCCGCCTTCGCTCCCACAATGAAGTCCTCGAAGAGCAAGGCCACCTCGACCTCCTCCGGATCCACACCGAAGACCTCTGCGGCGGCTTGGATACCGCCCTCCGTCTGGTAAGCGTGAACCAGCACCGAAGCAGGATAGTTGCAGGAAGACACAAGCGGAGCTCCGAAATTGCGGTCCGGATCCATTACGACCTTCCGGCTTCCACGTTTGAAAATCGTGTAGGCATCCGCCAAGCCGTCAGCATCGAAGCTGAGATCCTCCATGTACAACTCCGCGACCTGCAAGATCGCACGTTGGTGCTTCTCCTTCCCCGATGCCTGGATGAGTTTCCCCTCGCCCACCTCAAGCTGGATGTCGTTCCCGAAGAGGAACGTCGTATGCCTCCTGGCAAAGGGGAAGTGAATCCCATACTCGTTCTCCGCGATGTCCACGGTATCCCGGATCTTCTGCAGCGGAACCTTCCTGTCCCTGCGAATCGCACGAACGGCAAGTAACTGCACGAAGTCATGAAAAGTAACGTACTGCCCCTCGTCCTCGGGGAGTTGCGGATTGATCACTCTATCCCCAACCTCATTGCCGTACATCCATCGCCTCACGGTTGAGGTCGGAATACGCGCAAGCCGCGCAGCCTCCTGTGGCGTGTAAAGTCCAACGCCCAGCAGTTTGTCAGTCGCCGCAGTTGCCATCCCTTCACCTCCCAATGGGACATATCCCGCGTTTATCGTACGCTTTGCGATCAGGCATATCAACCCATTCGGCAATGCCATGCTTGGGCCCCCAGACAATCGGATTCATCTTCTGTGAATACATTCTCAATCTCTGGCCTGTGACGGCAGGACCCCGTAAAATCGTCTCGTCGCGGAACGGCGGCAAGCCCGCGGCGTTTCAGTTCCTGAGGTGGCGATGTACATCGAAGCCGGCGACATGAAAGGCAGAAAGATTCTCGCCCCGCCCGGCGAGGCCATGACGCGTCCGATCACCGGGCGCGTGCGCAAGAGCGTGTTCGGCATCATCCAGGACTGGCTTCCCGAGGCGGTCGTTCTGGACCTCTACTGCGGGACCGGTACGCTGGGGCTGGAGGCGATCTCGCGCGGGGCGACGCTGTGCTGTTTTGCCGAACGCGACCGCCGCGTTGTGGACCGCCTGCGACGAAACATCCGGGACTGTCGCGTGGAAGACCGCGCCGAGGTCTGGGCGGGCGATATCGAAACGCAACTGCCCGGCTGGCTGACGAACCTCGCCAACCCGGTGGACCTGGTCTTCCTGGACCCGCCCTTCCCCCATGCCCAGCGGTGGGACTGGTCGCGCCAGGAGCGAACGATGTTCACCCCGCTGGCCGGCGCACTGGCCGACGATGGACTGGTCGTTCTCCGCGTCCCCGACGACGTCGACCCGCCCGAAGCCCTCGGCGAGCTGGTGCGCAAACGCGTCGAGGAGTACGGTAACATGAAGGTGCTGTTCTACGCCCTGAACCGGAGCGAATGATGGCCAAGTCTTCGTATCTGTACTTCGAGCCCGAAAAGGTCGCCAAGCTGCGGAACCTCAGCGTGATGGCCCGCCAGGCGGTCGAAGGGTTCATCTCCGGCCTGCATCGAAGCCCCCACCGCGGGTTCTCCGTAGAATTCTCCGAGCACCGCGAGTACACCCCCGGCGACGACATCCGCCACCTCGACTGGGTCGCCTGGGGACGCTCCGACCGCTATTACATCAAGCAGTACGAGCAGGAGACCAACCTCCGGGCCTACATCCTGCTGGACACCTCCGCGTCCATGACCTACTCCCACGACGCGCCGGTCACCAAGTTCCAGTACGGCTGCTACCTCTCGGCCTGCCTGGCGTATCTCATGGCCCGCCAGCAGGACGGGGTGGGCATGATCGCCTTCGACGAGAAAACCCGCTTCCACCTGCCGCCCGCCTCCACTCCGGCGCACCTGGATCGCCTGTTCACCCAGCTGGAGAAAGTCACCCCCGGAAAGCGGACGGCCATGGCGGGGACGTTTCATCAACTGGCGGACATGATCGCCAAACGCGGGCTGGTGATCGTGATTTCCGATCTCTACGACGAGCCCGGCGAGGTCATGCGGGCCCTGCAGCACTTCGTGTTCAAAAAACACCAGATCATCGTAATGCACCTGATGGACCCGGCTGAGCTGACCTTCCCGTTCCGCAAGATCTCCTCGATGGTGGACATGGAGACCGGCGAGAAGGTGCAGGTGGACCCCCGGGCCGTCCGCGACGCCTACCGCGCGGAGGTCAACGCCTTCATCGAACGATACCGCAAGGAGTGCGGCAACCGGAACATCGAGTACGTGCTCACCCCCACCGATACCCCCTACGACCGCATGCTGCTGAACTACCTCGCGCGGCGCAAGGCGATGCTCCGATGAGTTTCGCGGCGCCCCTGCTTCTGCTGGGTCTGCTGGCGGCGGGCATCCCGTTCCTGCTGCATCTGCTCTCCAGCGTCAAGGCGAGGGAGGAGCTGTTCCCCACGCTGCGGTTCCTCAAACTGAGCATGGAGAAGACCGCCCGTCGACGTCGCATTCAGCATTGGCTGTTGTTGCTGCTGCGGGCGGCGCTGCTGGCGCTGCTGGCGATTGCCGTCGCCCAGCCCATCACCAAGGCGGCCGGCGGGTGGATGGGCACGAATCGCGCCTCGGCGGTGATCGTGCTGGACAACTCCTTCTCGATGGCTGCTGCCAGCGGCGGAGGAACGCGACTGTCCCGGGCCAAGAGCATCACCGGCGCCCTGCTGGGGGGCGATGAGCAACCCGCCCTGGCGACGATCATCCCGACGGCCTCGGCGGCGAAAGGCCCTGCCGAGCTGTCGGCCGACATGGCGAAGGTGCGGCAGACGCTGGGCGAAACGGGCCTGTCCTACGGACCGCCGAATCTCGCGCGGGCGGTGGCGCGGGGTATCGAAACGCTGCAGGCCGACCAGACCACGCCCCACAAGACCCTCTACCTCGTGACCGACCTGCAGCAGGCGGACATGGACGCCCTCGGGCAGTTGCCGGCGCTGAAAAACGCCGGCGACGTGCACCTGATGGTCCTCGATACCGCCGACGATCAGCCCGACAACGTCGGCCTGACCGCCCTGGACGTCTCGGGGCGACTCGTGCGGGACGCGGTGGTCACCTTCACCGCGTCGGTCACCAACGCCGCCCCCACCGATCGCACCGTGGACGTGCTGTGGAAGCTCGACGGTGCGTCCGATCAGCCGCTGCGACAGACGATTCACCTGCGGGCGGCAGGGCGAGACGGAGCCACCCGAAAGGTGCGGTTCCACAGACGATTCACCCAGCCCGGAGACATCACCGGGCGCGTGCTGCTGAGCGTCAACGACGAACTCGCCGAGGACAACGTCCGGCGGTTCGCCCTGCACATCGGCGGGCGCGTGCGTGCCCTGCTGGTTCGCGGGCCGTCGCATCAGGGCATCGACCCGGCCTACGGACTCGGACCCGCGCTGAACCCCTGGGGCGGGGCGGACAAGCCCTGGCCCATCGACCTGCGCACCGTCGAGGCGGAGGCGTTCACCCCGGCCGACCTGGAAGGCGTCGACGCGGTGTACCTCGCCCAGGTCCCTGCGCTGTCGGCTGAGCAGGCAAGGGGGCTGGCCCGATGGACCGCTGCCGGCGGGGCGGTGATGATCTTCCTCGGGGCCGACACCGACGCGGTGAACTACAACGAGATGCTCATCGAAAACGCGGCTGTCCCCGAAATCGCCAAACATCGAGGCCTGCTTCCGGGACGACTGATCGAGCCGGTCGGGCAAACGGGCGCACGGTCGGCGGCCCGGCGGATGGCGTGGGTGGACACCCAGAACCCCCTGCTGGCCGGGCTGCACAATTCGATGAGCGAATACCTCAACTCGATCGTGTATCGCTACTGGCGGCTGGACCGGCGGAACCTGCCCGGGACCCCGCTGATTCGCCTCTCCGACGGGCAACCGATGGCAATGACGCGCCTGTTCGGCGACGGGTCGGTCGTGCTGGTGACCACCACGAGCAGCCCGGAGTGGACGAACTTCCCGGGAAGCGGAATCTTCCTGCCCATGGTCAAGCGCGCGGCGATGCAGGCACGCCGGCGGCGCGACCGCAGCCGAACTTTTGCCGTGGGGCAACCGGTGACCATCACCCCCGGCGGGCTGGACAGCGCCCCCGAGGGAGCCTCGCCCGTGGTGCGCGTGGACCTGCCCTCACCCAACGGGGACAGCGGCAAGTACGTCACGCTGGGGCTCACCGGCGGGTCGGCCACCTTCACCGGGACCGATCGCCCCGGGTTGTACACCTGGCAGGTGGAAGGGGCCGGTCCGGCGGGCGAGTCGGCCCGCGGCGTGTTCGCCGTGAATGCCCACGGGCCCGAGAGCAACCTGGCGACGATGGACGTCGAGCAACTGCGAAGTCGGTTGCGAAAGCGTGGCCTCGAGCACGTATACGCCGGGACCTCGCTGGCCGAGGTACACGCCGCTGCCGCCTCCCAGGCGGAGGGGACCAACTGGTGGGACCTGGGAATCATGGTGGTGATCTTCCTGCTGGTGATCGAGGCGATTCTCGCCAACCGGCAGCGTCGCGAGGAAATGATCCCGGCGCACCTGAATCCGAGCGTGGCAGGATCGCCGCGGAAGGCGTAGAATCCGGACATGTCCAACGCGGCAGCGGAAAAAGCGGCGCTGTGGGTCGTGCGGACCCTGCGCGAAGCCGGCCATCAGGCCCTCTTCGCCGGAGGGTGCGTGCGCGACATGCTCCTGGACAGACCCAGCAACGACTACGACGTAGCCACCGACGCGACCCCCGACGATGTGAAACGCATCTTCAGCAGAGTGCTGCTGGTGGGTGCTCAGTTCGGGGTGGCCATCGTGCTCAAAGGAGGCCAGCAGGTGGAGGTCGCCACGTTTCGATCGGACGTGTCCTACTCCGACGGGCGACGCCCGGACCGCGTGGAATACTCCTCGCCCGAGGAAGACGCCCTGCGGCGGGACTTCACCATCAACGGGATGTTCTACGACCCGATCGCCGAGGCCGTGATCGATTACGTCGACGGCCAAGCCGACCTCCAGCGCGGCCTGGTGCGGACGATCGGCGCTCCGGAGGACCGCTTCGCGGAGGACTATCTCCGCATGCTCCGGGCGGTCCGATTCACCGTTCGCCTGGGGTTTCATCTCGACGAGGCCACCGCCGACGCCATCGGCCAACAGGCGGCGAGCATCGAGCGGATCAGCGGCGAACGGATTTTCGACGAACTGAGCAAGATGCTCTCTTTGGCCGGCGCGCCCGACGCCCTGGAACTGATGCATCGGCTGGGCCTGGCCGAGCACGTTCTGGGCGAACTGCTCGACGGTGACCGTGGCCCGGAGCGGTGGCAGGCGGGTCTGCAGCGCGTGCGCGACCTTGCCGACCGGGAAGACCTGCTGTTAACCCTGGCGGCGCTGACGTGTAAGCTGTCGTCACGGGCGGTTTCGACCATGACGCGTCGGTGGGGCACGTCCAACGCATTCCGCGACGGCCTTCAGTGGCTGGGGGAGCACGCCGACGACTGGGCCCGGGCCGATGAGCTGACGCTGGCCGACCTGAAACGTCTCCGCGCGAGCCAACACTGCAGCCGACTCGAACCGCTGATGTGGACGCGGGAAATGCAGGCCACCGGCGAAGCGGCCGCCACGCGGGCGCTGTGGGCGCGGGCGTGGGACATCCCGCCCGAGACGGTTCAGCCACCGCCTTTGGTGACCGGCCAGGACGTGATGGCCATGGGTCTGCGCGAAGGCCCGGCGATCGGGGCTGTCCTGCGCACCCTGCAAGAAGCGCAGCTGAACGAGCAACTCACCTCCCGCCCCGAAGCCCTGGAGCAGGCCCGAGAGCTCATCGCGGCGATTCGAAGCGTCGGTTTGTAGCGAGCCCCAATACTGGCTGCCCGGGTTTGTGCAGCGAGCC
>CAZYIH010000080.1:0-11884 GCA_964646915.1 uncultured Planctomycetaceae bacterium
GAGGTGTCGAAAAGGGAGAGGGCGTGGCATGGGCTTCCAGCCCATGTGTGCGGACTGTGGCATGGGCTTCCAGCCCATGTGTGCGGACTGTGGCATGGGCTTCCAGCCCATGTGTGCGGACCGTGGCATGGGCTTCCAGCCCATGAGCCTGTTCTGTTTGCAGAGAGAGGGATGCGTTCGCTTTCGCCTTCAAGGAGCATGGCCGGGCGGCCTCTGTCACAAGACGATCGCATTTGTGAGCACAGCTTCATCCGGTAGAATCGAGTCCGGGAGAGACGAACATGTTGGAAACCATCACAATCATTCTGGCGGCCGCGGCGATGCTTGGCCTGGCGGTGGCGATGGCGTGGGTGCTGGGCTGGGCGAATCGCGCCTTCCACGTCGAGGTGGACCCGCGCATCGACCAGGTCAACGAGGCGCTGCCCGGTGCCAACTGTGGCGGCTGCGGGTACGTCGGTTGCGGGGAGTACGCCGAAGCCGTCGTGCAAGGCGACGCCCCCCCGGACGCCTGCCCGGTGGGCGGGGCTGAGTGCGCCAACCAGATCGCGACCATCCTGGGCGTCGAGCTCGGCGAGGCGCTGCCCTACCGACCCGTGGTGCATTGTGGAGCCACCACCGGGCAGCGTCTCAAGCGGCATGACTACGGCGGCGAGCGGACCTGCGCAGCGGCCAACCTGGTTTCCGGCGTGCAGGGCTGCACGTATGGCTGCCTGGGGTTCGGCGATTGCGAGACGATCTGCCCGTACGACGCGATCCACGTCATCGACGGGCTGGCGACGGTGGACTACGACAAATGCATCGGCTGTGGCAAGTGTGAGAAGGCCTGCCCGCGACACATCATCTCGATGGTGCCCTTCAAGCAGGAGCAGATGCTCGTGATCAAATGCTCCAACAAGGACTTCGGCAAGGACGTCAAGGCCGTCTGCGAGGTAGGCTGTCTCGGCTGCAAGGCGTGTACCCGCGTGTTGGAGGGTCTGCTGGAGATGAAAAACAACCTGCCGCAGGTGGACTACGAGGAATACACCGCCGACGAAGACGCAGCCGACAAAATGGGCCAGGCGATCGAGAAGTGCCCCATGAAGCGTCTGGAGTACGTGGGCAGCCCCTCCGACGCCGAGAAGGCCGCCGCCGAGGGTGACGTGCCCGAGGTGGTCACCCCGAACTTCAAGACCACCGTGGACGACACGGAGTGGCACGGGTAATCGCCGGACCAACTGAGCCCGCGAAGAAGCATCCGGGCAACCCCGCATGCGGCTGTGCCGAGGTGGCGACCAATGAAAAGGAGCACGCTGAAGCGAATGATCTGGTGGCTGGTGGTAGCTCCGGTGTCGTCGGCGATCGTCTTCCTGGGCGTCCTGTATCTCATGCAGGATCGCATGGTTTACCATCCCCTTTCCGAGGTCGAATACACCCCGGCCGACGTTTTGCTTTCCTATGAAGACGTCACTTTCGAAAGCTCCGACGGGTCGCGCATCAGCGCCTGGTACGTGCCGGCCGACGACGCCAACGCCTCGGTCGTGCTGTTCTGCCACGGCAATGGCGGCAACATCAGCGATCGTTTGCTGACGCTGGACATTCTTCATCGTCTCGGGTTGGGCGTGCTGATTTTCGACTATCGCGGCTACGGGGCCAGCGAGGGCAGCCCGTCCGAGCAGGGCACCTACGACGATGCTCGCGCCGCGTGGGATTGGCTGGTCGGCCGGGGGTTCGCCCCGGGGCGCATCATCGTGCAGGGACGATCTCTCGGCGGTTCGGTGGCGGCCTGGCTGGCGGGGGAAGTCTCGCCGGCGGGGTTGATCATCGAGTCCACGCCGATGTCGATTCCCGAGATGGGCGCCGACCTGTACTGGTACATTCCGGGGTTTCTGCTGCGGGGGTTGTGTCGTTACGACTACGACACGCGCGAGCATCTCAAGCGGGTGGCGTGTCCGGTGCTGGTGATGCACGCACCGGACGACGAGCTCGTGCCGTTCTCGCACGGGCAGGGGAACTTCGCCGCTGCCGGCGAGGCGAAGCGGTTCGTGGAGCTCACCGGCGGCCACAATGACGCCCACCAACTCAGCGGCGAGGTGTACGCCGGGGCGATTCGTGCCTTCGTGTCCCGCTGCCTCAGCGCCGAGTGATCGGCTGCACCGGCGAGTTCGGCCCGGTTGGCTGGCTGGTTGGCTTGGGCCCGAAGGAGGGGGGATCTCCGACGAGAAGTTTCTCGAAGCCCGGGGTGGTATGGATGGTGGCCCGCTCGGGCGCTCCCATGATGATCATCGCCTCGATTCCTTCGCCCGCCGGCAGCGAGTCCAGCCCGGGCGGTCCGAGCACACTGAGGGCAGTGGCCCATGCGTCGGCGATGGTGGCGGTGTTGGCGATGACCGTCACCGAGGGCGAATGGTCGGCGGGCATGAGCGTTCGCGGGTCCAGGATGTGGCTGAAGCGTTGTCCGGCGATTTCGATCGGCCGGCGGTAGTTGCCGCTGGTGCAGACCGCCGCGCCGGTGTCTGTATCGATGCGCAGCCGGCAGAGTGTTTTGTTCGGGTCGAATGGGTCGGTCACCGCCACCGTCCATGGCCGCCCGTCGAAGCGTGTCCCGAAGCAGCGAAGGTCGCCGCCCAGTTCCACCAGCCCGCCGTGAACGTCGTGTGCCTTGAGGGTTTCGATGGCCTGGTCGATACCGTAGCCTTTGGCGATGCCGCCCAGGTCCACCCCGGCGGTATCGGTGGATTTGACTGCTCCGGTGGGGGTCAGCTCGATCTGGTCCCATCGACTGGCGTTGCGGGCGGCCATCAGTTTCGACAGCGGCGGAATGCGGCCGTCTTTGGTGGCCTGCTTCCAGACCTCCAGCACCGGGCGGACGGTGATATCGAATGCGCCGGCCGACTCGACGTGCAGGTCTCGGGCGGTACGCAGCACGCTCAGCGTGCGGTCGGAGAGGGCGACGTGCTCGCCGGCAGGAGCGTTGTTGAGCGCGCGGATCTCCGTGCCCGTCATGTGCGAACTCATCAGCCGTTCGACGTCCCGCAGGGTCTGCCTGGCCGCCCGGAAGGCCCGCGAGGCCCGTTCACTGTCGTCCGCCCGCACCACCGCGACCATCTTCCCCTCGGTGTCCATCACCTTGGTGATGTCCGTCGAGGGCATCACCAGCAGGGGGCTGCCCCCCGAGGTCATCCATCGCCCCAGAAAGATCAGCCCGCCCACGCCGCACAGCAACAGCAGGGCGATGATGGTTCGAAGGTTTCTGCTCATGGGTTCTCGCGGCTATTCGTACTCATCTCGGGAATACTCTGCCGTCACCGTGGAATGCATCCCACCCCGCGGCGTGAACGAGCCGGTCACCTGCATCCACACCGGCGAGAGGCAGTCCACCAGGTCGTCGAGGATGCGATTGACGAGGGCTTCGTAGAACACGCCTTCATTGCGGTAGCCCTGGAGGTAGAACTTGAGGCTCTTGAGCTCCACGCAGAGTTCGGCGGCGATGTATTCGATCTCAATGGTCCCGAAGTCCGGCTGACCGGTCTTGGGGCAGACGCTGGTAAATTCCGGCGCGACGTGACGGATCACGTACTCACGGTCCAGGCAGGGGTTCTCGAAGGTTTCCAGTTCGCTCATGTCCTCATTGTACGTTCGCCGGCGGCGGGGCGAAATGCTAATCCGTGTGGGCAGGTCCGGTTGGCGTGACGACCTTGGCGAGGCGAAGCTCCCAGCCGCGATTCTTCACCCGGGAGGTGTCCTGCAGACCGATCACACGGAAGCCCGAGTCCAGGTAGAAGTCGATCGCCTGGGCGCTGGTCAGCGTGATGAACAGGAAAACGGTGGTGGCCGACTGCTCGCGCGCCTGGTCCTCGACGGCGGAGAGCAGTTTGGTTGCGGCGGGCCCCTGGCGGAATCGGCTGGCGATGAAGAACGCCTGCAGCTCGGCCGTTTCGTCGAAGAGGGTCTCGCTCAGCAGCGCCATTCCCACCATGCGATCTTCCTCGTAGGCGCCGATGGGAGTGGCGCCTTGCTTGACGGACTGTCGCCACTGCTCCAGGCGCGCGGCGAGTTCGCCCTCGGCCCAGCCGGCCATCGGAACCGGCGCCAGCAGCGGGCGGCGCTTCAGCACCAGCCCCACCGCGTCGGAAGTCGGTTCCACCCGATACTCGGCCGTCTGCTCGACGGAGCGGTCGATCGCCTGGATCGATTCCATTTCATCCAGCCCAAACGGGCGGATCGTAATGCTCATGCAGCCTCTCTCCTCGTGTTGCTCAGACGTCCTCGACAGTTCGCTCGAGGGCGGGCAGGAAGTAGTCGGTGACCACGTGCTCCCAGTCCATGTCACCGGCCAGGGCGTATCCGTGGTCGATGCGGGTCTGGTGAGTTTTCTCGTCGCGCGGCAGGGCGTCGGAGATGATCTCCGCCAGCCGTCGTCCCTCGCGGGCCTCGATCTCGTCGCGAAGATGGATCGGGATGTTCTTGAGTTGCTCCAGGTCCATCGACTCGGGCACGTCGAGGAAGCTGGATTCGATGACGTTGTCGAACTCCTCTCGCCCGGCGATGGTCTTGCGGGCGAAACCCATGCAGCCGCAAACGTTGCTCACCGCGCACAGGGCCCCGAAGCTGAGACCTTCGAACTGGGCGATTCCGAACGGCTCGTACACACTGAGCCCGAACTCCAGGTCCGTGCCCGTGCGGATATCGGCGAAGGACATCTCCGCGGGCATGCGTCGGCCACAACATTCGCGGTTCCAGTCCCACTGGTTGACCAGGACGGTGGAAATCTGCTCGTGGTCGCGGTTGAACGCGTCGAACATCGGCCAAAGTGTTTCCTCACCGCCGGAGAGGTCGGGGTAGCCTTCCTCGTGGGCGACCGGCCAACCGTAGACGCGTTCCATCTGTCGGACGGTTCGCGATTTGCGTTGCCCGGCGAGCGTTCCGAGCATGAAATACACCGCCGTCTCGCCGCGATCGGCCAGGAGCTTTTCGAGCTCGTGCATCACGCGGAAGTCCCGCCAGAGGCCCTTGGACCGTACCGGCCTGGCCACGTGCGTGAAGACCCAGGTGGGCTCGAACCCGAAGAGGTTCTTGCAGTAGAGCTTCATCCGCTGTCGGGATTCCTGCCGCTGGTTCAGTGTGAGCGAGCGGGCGGGAATGCCGTTGTAGATCAGGTCGATCTCCATCGTCCTGAAGTGCCGGTCCAGGAAGCGCAGCTCGTCCACGACGTAATCGCCCACGGCAAAGACGTGGTCGAGGTAGCGGGCCGCCTTGACCAGGCAGTGCTTGTAGTTGTCCTTCACCTGCGGGAAGACGTCTTCGATGGTCAGCCCCGCATCGACGGCCTGGTCCAGCACGTTGTAGAACATCGTGTCATGGCCGGCCTCGTCCTCGACGATGGGTCGAACCGACGCCACCTCGTGGGCATAGAACACCGTCCGCACACTCCGCGAGCCGTCCAGCTCTGCCTTCAGCGCGGTGGGCATTCCCATATACTCGTGGGACAGCAGCGTGCAGGGCTCGTCCGCGTCGATCACGCCGAGGTGCTTGAGGGCATCGTAGGCGGGCTCTGCCAGACGAACGTATTGCTCGTAGTCCCAGATGGACTGGAACTGGTGGGAGGGGATGCGGAACTTATCGAACAGCTCGCCTTTGAACACGTTCAGCCGTTCGTCGTTGTAGTGGAACACGTCGACCAGCAGCACCTCCGCCTTGACGGGCGTTCCGCCGCAGGGCTCGTGAATCGTGCGTCGCCCGTACACCAGGTGGACGTCGTAGATCCGTTCCACCGGGCGGAAGACCTTGACCCACTCGGGCGGCTCGATGCCGTCCAGCGAACTGTAGAGCACCTCCCCGTCGTCGCCGAGGCGGTTTTCCACCGAGGTGTCCGCGTCGAACAGCGGGCCGACCAGCAACGTCCGCGAGACCTCGTCCTGGTAGGCGTCGGCCGTGGTGAGCCCGGCGATGACGGCGCCGATCCCGCCGATTTTCTCGACGGCTTCGTGTGTGACATGTACGACGATCATGTGCGGTTCCTTCCCTGTGGTGCGTATGAGTCAGTCTGTGAAGGGTATCGGCCGGGCGGGCAGGATTCTGCAGGACGATCGTATTCTCATGGAAAGAGCACTCTGCCCATGCGTCTTTTCCGCGCCCGGTCGGTCTCGGGACGTCGTCTCCCGACGCATCGACCAGGAACCATCGTCACGGTTTGTTTCCCCGTCCGTAGCTGGCTGCGCCCGCGCGGACAGTGTATCATAGGGACTGCTCGATGCGAGACCCGAGATGTTTTCCCCGGAGCGACCATGACCACGACCATCGGAAAGGGCTCCCCCGACCGGGCCCTGATGAAAGACGAAATTCGGAGCATTGTCTCCGACGCAGCCGTCCGAATGGACACCGTGGATCAGCGCGTGCTGGTGATCATCCCCGACGCGACCCGCACCTGCCCGCTGGGGCTGATCACCCGCGAGCTGTACGCCGCGATCTCCCCCGGGGCAAAGCAGATGGACTTCCTGATCGCCCTCGGTACGCACCCGGCCATGAGCGACGAGCAGATCGACAAGCTCGTCGGCTGTCCGCCAGGCCGGCGGAGCGAGGTGTTCGGCGACGCACAATTCTTCAACCACGCCTGGGACGATCCGGACGCGTTGATCAGCATCGGGACCATCACCGCCGAGCAGGTGCGGGAGATCTCCCCGCCGGAGATGGAACCCTTCGCGATCGACATCGACGTGACGATCAATCGCCTCATCACCCAGTACGACCGATTGCTGATCTGCGGGCCGGTCTTCCCTCACGAGGTGGTGGGGTTTTCGGGCGGGGCGAAGTACTTCTTCCCGGGCATCTGCGGGCCGGAATTGCTGAACTTCTTCCATTGGCAGGGGGCGGTGATTTCCTGCCCGAAGATCATCGGCAACAAGTACACCCCCGTGCGGAACCTGCTGCACGTCGCCGCCGACATGGTGCCGACCGAGAATTACGCCCTGTGCATGGTGGTCTCGGGGGGCGACCTGGCGGGGTTGTATTTCGGCAGCGTCAAGGACGCCTGGTCGCGGGCGGCCGACCTTGCCGACCGGACGCACGTGCGGTACGTGGACAAGCCTTATCGATCGGTGCTGTCCCGCGCGCCGGAGATGTACGACGAACTGTGGGTCGGCGCCAAGTGCATGTACAAGATGGAGCCCGTCGTCGCCGATGGCGGTGAGCTGATCATCTACGCCCCGCACCTCGACGAGATTTCCGTGGTCCACGGCACGACGATCAAGAAGCTCGGCTACCATACGCGCGATTATTTCCTCACGCAGTGGGACCGGTTCAAGGACTATCCCTGGGGCGTCATCGCACACAGCACGCACGTCCGCGGGATCGGTACGATGGAAAACGGCGTGGAGAAGCCCCGCATCCAGGTCACGCTCGCCACGGCCATCCCGAAAGAAGAGTGCGAAGCGGTGAATCTCGGCTATCGCGACCCGGCCACCATCGACCCGGCCGAGTGGGAGCAGGGCGAGGACACGCTCTACGTCCCCAAGGCCGGCGAGATGCTCTACAAGCTGTCCGACCCGCCCGAATGGCAACGGCCCGGGTGAGCGCGCCGAGCAGGGGCGTGAGCTTGGCGCACCCTCGGCCCCTGCCATGTGCAGGCGTTTTGATGTCGGCGGCTGGCCAGCCCCGCCGGGCTTCGCGCGTCAGGGCCACGCCATCTGGGCGATGCGCAACAGCGCTGCCAACACCACCAGCACGATGGCCCAGAGCAGGGGGTTCGCCCAGGGCCGGGCGTGTTCGGTCCTGGCGGGGTTGATCGTCGGGTTCATCGCGCGGCGGGCGTCGGCTTCTGACATGGGAAGGCGAATCTGCGGGCGCGACCGGGCCAGTTCCTCGCGCAATTCCTCTTTCAAGACGTCATCGTCGAGCAGTTCGCTGAGGGCCTGGGCGGTTTTCCGGCGCCCGGTCTGCACGTAGAGGCTGCCGAGGACGAATTTGGCCGGTCCGTGGGTTGGATCGATTTCCAGTGCCCGCTGGAGGGCTGCCTCCGCCGAGGTCACCTCGTTGAGGCGCAGCTGAGCGATTCCCAGCGAGGTCCAGGCGGAGGGCGAATCGGGCAGTTGCTCGACGGCCGACCGCGCGACGCGCTCTCCCTCGACGGCAGGACGCTGGGCCGCCATGAACAGCGCGTACTCTTCCAGCACGTCGTGGTTGCCGTGGGAGAGGTCCAGGGCGATCTCGAAGTGTTCCTGGGCTTCGGCGCGTCGGTTGAGCTGGTCGGCGCAGACCGCCAGCATGAAGTGGGCGGGGTAGAAGCCCGGCTCGAGCGAAACCACCTTGTGGGCTTCGGAGGCGGCGTCGGCCAACTCGCTCAGTTCGTAGAACACATTGGCACGAAACCAGCGGAACCGGCTTTGGTGGGGGTTCTCGCTGACCAGTTGGTCCGCGGCGGCCAGGGCGGCGACCAGGCGTCCCTCCTCCAGGGCGCGTTGCCCTTTCATCGCGATGTGCAGGATGGGGTTGTCCATGGAAAACTCTCCCTGGAATCATAGCACAATCGCGCCTGCGGCGGAGGCGATTGTCGTCGGGCCGGGGTGGGGGATTTTCGCGTTTTCGCGGCGGTGGGGGTGCAAAAGGGGGTTGCATTTCGGCGGCAATCTGGTATCACTATCTGGATACCACCATGGCGGCGTAGCTCAGTTGGTTAGAGCGAGGGATTCATAAGCCCTAGGTCACTGGTTCGAGTCCAGTCGCCGCTATTGGGCGGGGCCTGTGGGTTCCGCCTTGTTTTGCCCCGTCCGGGCCGCAGCCCCTCCGGACATCCGCCCAGAGCGGGTGGCAGCGCCGCACTTTTCGCTTGACCCCGGCGAGGCCTGCGGTAAGAATCTCATCCGCTACGGTGCATATGCCCGTGGTGCTGTATCTTCGTTATGATCTGTTGAGGAGAATGAGGCACATGACAACCTTGTCCACTCTTACGACGTTGTCGCAAGGCATCACGGATGCAATCTTCACTTGGTGGAACGGACTGATGGTCCTTCTGATCATCGTCCTGATCATCTTCTACAAGGCCTACAAGAACCGACAGATGTAGTCGCCCGCTCCGGGCTGGGCTGAGCAGGACGGTTTCCCACCAGAGACGGTGCTGACCGTACGCGCCGTCGAACGCGTTTGCTCATGCTCACATGACAATCAATCGTTTTCCGTATTCTCCGCAACCCGCGTTGAAGGGCTCGGTCGCTTATCGGCCGATGCCCCTCCTGCCCCAATGTAAGAGACTGTTTTATCATGGCCAAAGCTGACCCTGAAGTAGCCACACTCGCCCAGTTGTTCCGCATGCTCTCCGACCCCACACGCCTGCGTATCGTCCGCACCCTCGAAGAGGGCGAACGGAATGTCACGCAGCTCTGCCGGGAGCTGGAAACGCCCCAGCCGACGGTCTCGCGACACCTGTCCATCCTGCGGATGGGCGGCATCGTGGAGAACCGGCGCGAAGGCAAGGAGATCCACTACTCCATCGCCGACCACAAGCGAACGCCCTCCCAGCGGGCCATGTCCAGCATGCTCGGCAAATCGGCGGCCATCCGGCTGGGACCCATCGTCCTGGGGATGAGCAAATAGCTTCCCCCGCCCGGGTCGATGCAAGGCGGCGCCCCGCGGCGCGGCCCTTGCCAATCGGCCTGAAATCGCTATCCTGAACCATCATGGCCGGGGACACCATAAAGCCGATCTACGTGCTGGCGGGCAAAGACGCCTTCCTGCGCGACCAGCACCGCAACCAGCTCATCGAGCTGCTCACCGGCGGGGCCGATCCACAGACCTGCCTGGCGGTCTATGATGCGTCCGTCGAGCTGTCGACCGTGCTGGACGAGCTTCGCACCATGCCGTTTCTCGCGCCGCGACGGGTGGTGATTCTTTCCGACGCCGACACATTCCTCAACGCCGATACCCGCACAGCCCTGGAGAACTACCTCGAATCGCCCGCGCCCACCGGCGTGCTGATCCTCATCGTCTCCTCCTGGAAGAGCAACACGCGCCTGCACAAGGCCGTCGCGAAGGTCGGCGAAATCCGCTCCTGTGAAGAGGTCAAGGGCAACCAGGCGATGGGGCAGGTGCTGCAGTTCGCACAGGATCGCGACAAGCAGATCCATCGCAACGCCGCCGGGCTGCTGGTGCAGTGGGTCGGGGCGGATCTGGCGTCGCTGAATAACGAGGTCGAGAAGCTCGCGCTCTACGTCGGTGAACGAAAGCAGATCACCGTCGAGGACGTCTCGATGATCGTCACCGCCTCGGCCGGCCCGGGTGCGTTCGACCTGACCAACGCCATCGCCGACGGCAAGACGGACAAAGCCCTCGAAGCGCTGGGCGGGCTGCTGAGCGTTCGCGGCGAGGAGTTTCGCACGCTGGGGCTGATCGGGTGGCACTTGCGGATGGCCCTGCGGGCGGCCGAGCTGGTCGCCAAGGGACGCTCGCCCGACGACGCCTGCCGAGCTGCCCGCATCCCACCGTTCCGCAAGCGGGACTACATCAATCTCCTCCGACGCCGCAGCGCCGAAAAGCTCCGTAGCGACTTCCGCCGACTCATCGCCGCCGACCTCGCCCTCAAAAGCGGCGCCTCAGCGCCGGCGGCCATGCAGGACCTCGTGATCGCACTGTGTAACTGAGGGGCGCCGGGGGAATCCCTATCCCCAGCGATGCCATGGCAGGATGTGCATGCCTTCGCGGGCGTAGGTTTCATTTCCTCCGTAAACCACTGCTGCCGGCAGGTCCTGGTTACCGGATAGGGACCGCATATACTTCAGTCCATCCAGAAAGCTTGGGGAGAACGTCTGGGCCGATTTGATCTCGATGGCGGTCAGACCCGCACCGTTCTCGATAAGTAAGTCCACCTCGTTGCCCGTGGAGTCTCGCCAGAAGTAGATATCCGGCTCCCAGCTGCGGTTCAGGAAGTTCTTGGTTGCCTCGGAGACCACCCACGACTCGAAGATGCCTCCCCGATTGGCATGGAGACGAAGGTCCTCGGGAGTACGGATCCGGAGCAGGTAACACAGCAGGCCCGTGTCCAGGAAGTAGAGCTTGGGTGACTTGATCAGCCGCTTGTTGAAGTTCCGATAGTGGGGTTGCAGGCGTTTGGCGACAAAGCTGGCCTCCAGCACACCCAGCCACCGGCGCGCGGTGGAATGGGCTATCCCGCAGTCGTTCCCCAGCGAGGTGAGGTCCAGCAGTTGACCAACCCGCCCCGCGCAGAGCCCGACGAACCGCCGGAACAGGTCGAGGTCGCCGACGTTGACCACCTCTCGAACGTCCCGCTCGATGTAGGTCTGGTAGTAATTGGCCAGCCAGTCCTGCGGGTCCAAGCCGATGTCGTGGATTCGCGGATAGCCTCCCGCAAAGAGGGTCTCAAACAGATCGTGCCCATCGTCTGAGCCCCTCGGTAGCTCTTGGCCGATGAGGCTGAGATCCATCATTGTCTCGCCCCACAATTCGGCGCGTGAGAAAGGCAGCAGGTGAAGAATGGCACAGCGTCCCGCAAGCGACTGGCTGACGCGGTTGAGCAAGAGGAAGTTCTGCGAGCCGGTCAGAATGAACTGCCCCGCTTGCCCCGTTTCATCCACGATCACCTGCACATACGAGAAGAGGTCGGGCACCCGCTGGGCTTCGTCGATGGTCACCGGCCCCTCGAACTGCCCAAGAAACCCTCGCGGATCGCTGGAAGCGAACTCGCGCTGAACGGGATCCTCCAAGGTGACATAGCCGTTGCCCGGGAAGAGGGTGCGGACAAGAGTGGTCTTCCCGGACTGCCTCGGACCGGTTACGGTGACAACAGGGTAGCTCTCCGCAGCCTTTATGAGGCGCGGCTCGATGTGCCTGTGGATGAAACTCATGTTCTTGCAATATGAACATTCAATATTCAAATTGCAAGGACATTTGTAAGGCGCTT
>CAZYIH010000081.1:0-1193 GCA_964646915.1 uncultured Planctomycetaceae bacterium
CTGGACTCGGTGCTCACCGGCGAGGACATTCTTCGGCTGCAGGAGATCGTCCGTCGCGTGCCGGTGGCCGACCACGTACACCAGTACGCCCGCGACCTGGCCAGGGCCACGCGCCCGGCCGGCAACGACGCTCCGGACTTTGTCAACGAGATGGTCAACTGGGGTGCCGGACCACGCGCGAGCATCTATCTGATTCTGGCGGCCAAGGCGCGGGCCATCCTCCACGGGCGATACCACGCCACCACCGAGGACGTTCGCGAAGTGGCTTTGCCGGTGCTGCGACACCGCGTGTTGACCACTTTCAACGCCGAGGCGGCCGGCGTCACCAGCGACGAGGTCGTCCTGCGTCTGCTCAGCGAGATCCGCCCCAAAGTAGACGAAGCCATCGCCTGAGGACCGGGCGGGAACCACCCAACGGAGTGAGCTATGGACATCGGCGTCTGCCTGCCACCGGATGCGATCAGGACCGAAATCGATGGATTGGCCTTTATCGAGCCGACCGTCAAGGACCTGCTCTGCCCCGACCGGGACGAGGGCGAGTTCGCGCGTCGCCTGGAGTCGCTGGCGGAGTGTCCTTACCCCGCGCCGGCGGTGAACTGCCTGTTTCCCGGTTCGCTGAAGACGGCCGGGCCTGATGTGGACGAGGAGGCGGTGGATACCTGGTTCACGACCGTTGCCACGCGCGCCCAGCAGGCCGGCGTGAGCGTGATCGTTTACGGATCGGGCGGCTCGCGAAAGGTCCCCGAGGGGTTCGACGCCGGCCAGGCACGCGGGCAGGTCATCGGTCACCTGCTGCGGCTGGCTCCCATCGCCGAAGCCAACGACGTGGTCATCGTCCTGGAACCGCTCCACGCAGCCGAGTGCAACATCGTCACCAGCGTAGCCGAGGGCGCCGAGATCGTCTCCCGTGTGGACCACCCGCACGTTCGACTGCTGGCCGACACGTACCACATGGCCAAGGATGATGAGACCCCCGACAACATTCGCCAGGCCGGTGAGTTGATCGTGCATGTCCACGCCGCCGAAGCCGACGGACGCCGCCCTGTCGGGACAGCCGAGAACCATCGGCCTTACTTCGCCGCGATGAAAGAGGGCGGCTACGACGGGGCCGTCAGTATCGAAGCGAAGTGGGACGACATCGACGCCGAACTCCCCGACGCCATCGCCGGGCTTCGACGACAGTGGGAAGAAGC
>CAZYIH010000081.1:1293-11752 GCA_964646915.1 uncultured Planctomycetaceae bacterium
TCGCGCGCGGGGTGGTCGAGGGGTTCGTCGCCGGCCGACATCGCAGCCCGTACAAGGGCTTCAGCGTGGAATTCGCCGAGCACCGCCAGTATACCCCCGGCGATGATATTCGCGACCTGGATTGGCGGGTCTACGGCAAGAGCGATCGCTACTACATCAAGCAGTACATCGAGGAGACCAATCTTCGCTCGACGATCCTGGTCGACGCGTCGGGCTCCATGAGCTACACCGGCAAGAAGGCCGCCGCGATTGACGGTCGCCGGCTGAGCAAGTTCGAGTATGCCCGTCACCTCGCGGCCTGTCTGGCGTATCTGCTGGTTCACCAGCAGGACGCGGTGGGCATGGTGACCTTCGATACAGCCATTCGGCGGTATATTCCCGCCCGCAGCCGAGTGAGTCATCTCACGGCGATCCTCAACGAGCTGGTGGATACCAACCCCGGCGAGGAAACGTCGCTCGCGCCGATCTTTCATGACATCGCCGAGCGGGTGCACCGCCGCGGGCTGATCATTGTGATCTCCGACCTGTTCGACGACCCGGACCCGCTCCTGGAGGCGCTGCACCACTTCCGCTACCGCAAGCACGAGGTGATGCTTCTGCACGTGATGGCCGAGGAGGAGCTGAGCTTCCCCTTCACCAACACGAGCATGTTCGAGGACCTGGAGAAGGGCGACAATCGCCTGCAACTGGACCCGCGGGCGATCCGGGCGGAGTACCTCGACCGCGTCCGGGCACACCTGGACGCCCTGGAGCAGGGCTGCGGGCAGATGGCGATCGACTATGTGCCGATGAGCACCGCCACCGGCTTCGACGAAGCCCTGGCCAATTATCTCGCCGCGCGGCGAGGAAGAGCGTGAGAAGTGGCTGGTAGCTGGTACTTAGTACTTAGTAGTTAGTATTTAGTAGCTAGTTACTAGCTGCTAGTTGCTAGTTGCTAGCTGCTAATCGCTTAGAAAAGACGGACGGACCCGAGAATTGAGAGAAGACCCATCGACAACGAGGCACCCCTTAATTGACCTTCCTTAACTTCGCCATGTTGGCTGGGCTCGGGGCTGTCGCGATCCCGATTGTGATTCACCTGCTGAATCGCCGCAAGGCGACGGTGGTGCAGTGGGGGGCGATGCGCTTTCTCGAAGAGGCGATGGCCTCGCAGAATCGGCGCATCCGCATCGAGGAAATCATCCTCCTGGCGCTGCGGTGCTTCCTGCTGGCGCTGCTTGCCCTGGCGCTGGCCAGGCCGTTCGTGCCGTCCCGGTCGGTGGTCTCGTGGGCGCTGGTGATCCCGGCGGTGCTGGTGGCCGTCGTGCTCTATGCGGTGGCCGGCGGGATGTGGACCGATCGGAAAGCCCGCAATCGCCTCCTGGGCGTTGCTACCGGATTGCTGCTGCTGGCCGGGGCGCTGTCGCTGCTGGAGAGCATCCTGCAGCATCGTCTCTGGGATAGCGGGGCTGGGCAGAAGGATGTCGCCCTGGTCATCGACGGTTCGACGTCCATGATGCTCGAGACCGACGGCAAATCGAACTTCAGCCGAGCGATCGCCGAAGCCCGGGCCGTGGTTGCTGCCGCCAACCCGTCTGACGCGTTCAGCCTCGTGCTGGCCGGGCAGGCCCCCAAGCCGATCATCGCCACGCCCACCAACGACCGCGAGGAAATCTTCGCCGCCCTGGACGACCTGGAACCCATGGGCGGCGCGATGCAGGCCGTCGACGCCATGACCCAGGCGGCGGCTTCGCTGTCGCTGGGTTCCAACGCGGGCAAAAAAGTGGTGCTCATCTCCGATGGCCAATCCATCGGCTGGCGGATGGGCGAGAGCGACCCTTGGCGGTTCGTCGCCCGGCGCCTATTGGCCACCGGCCCGGGCGGGGCGGAGCTGCCCACGTCGCCGGAGATCGTCTGCCGCTCGCTGCCCACCCCCGAAAGCTGGAACAACCTTGCCGCCGGCGAGATCAAGCTCAGCCGCGACGTGATCGGCACGGATCGCCCCGTGGCGATCACGGTTCGCGTGATGAACACGGGCACCGCCCCCATGACGCCCGAAAGCGTCGAGCTGCAGATTGACGCCGGCCCGCCCCTGACCGCACAGGTCAAGGAGATCCCGCCCGGGGCCGGGGAGGTCGCAGCCTTCGCGCATCGTTTCTCCACGCCGGGTCGACACGTACTGCGTGCCCGCGTGCAAACCGCCGACGACCTTACCGCCGACAACGAAGCATCCCTCGTCGCCGAGGTAAAATCGCGCCTGGGTGTGCTGGTCGTGGACGGATCGGCCAGCCCCGACCGCGACGGCCCGGCCCGTGCGATCGCCCAGGCCCTCGCCCCGGACGCGAACGACCCGGCCTCGTCGGCCGAGCAGGCGGACATCGAGTATCTTGTGGACCCCGAGGTGGTCCCGGTCGCGGAGGTCGGGCAGATCGCCGACCTGACCGGCTACGCCGCGGTCGTGTTGGCCAACGTGCCGATTCTTCCCGACGGGTTTGCCGCGAAACTCGCCGAATACACCCGAGATGGCGGGGGCGTGCTGGTGTTCGCCGGGCACTGGGCCGAGCCGGAATTCTACAACGCCTGGGCGACCGACGCCGGCCGGGCGATGCTGCCGGCCCGCCTTCCCGAGCAGCGCCAAATCGACGCCGATCGGCCTGCGCGCCTTGCCGTCCCGACGTTCTCGCATCCCGCGTTGAGCGAACTGACCCCCCAGCGCACCGGCGACGTCGTGGTCCGGGCGTATTGGCCGATTCAGCCGGACCCGAAGGACCCGTCCGTCCGGGTGGCAGGGCGATTGGACGACGGCACGCCGCTGCTGGTGGAGCGTTCGCTGGGCAAGGGACGCGTGCTGCTGGCGCCGTTCTCGCCCCAGTCCCAGGACACCAATCTCGCCAGCCGGGCGTGTTTCGTCTACCTCATGCACGAGTCGATCTATCACCTCGCCTCGCCCGGGGCCTCCCAGCCGAACTATCCGCCGGGTCGCCGCGTGGCGTTCCCGCTTGGAAGATCGACCGCTACCGGTGAGGTGTTGGGCGTCGGGCTCAAGGCCGAGTACTTCAGTGACAAGGCTTGGAAGAAGCGCAAGTACACCCGCACGGATCCGACGATTCACTTCGACTGGGACGTGGGTTCGCCCAAGGGGCTCCCCAAGGACGAGTTTTCCGTTCGCTGGACGGGCTGGCTGGTTCCGCCGCGAACGGGACAGTACACCTTCCACGTGAAGGTGGACGATGAATTGAGAGTCTGGATCGACGACGAGGAGGTCTTCCATCAGCCCGACTACACCGGCAGCGAGGACGAGTTCACCCTTCGTCTGCGTCGCGGGCGGCGGTACGCCTTCCGGGCCGAGTTCCGGGAAGGCAGCGGCAGTGCGTATTGCCTGATGGAATGGTCGACCCGCTCGCTGTCGCGTCGGCCGATCGCCCGGACGCAATGGTTCCCGCCGATCGACGAACGTCACCAGACGCGCAAGCTGTTGGCCGACTGGGCGGATTCCGATCGGACCATTCCCGTGACCGGTCCGGGGGGCGAGGCGCTGGGGGCCCGCGTGATCCGGCGGGACGAGGACGGAAAGTTCCTGCTGGCGCTGCAGCGCGTGGATCGCCCCGGGGTGTACCACATCTCGCCGCCGACGGAGCTGGCGTCCCTGTTGCCGCCTTCCAGCGACCCCAACGGCCGCGTGCCGCTGGCAGTGATTGCCGATGCAACCGAGAGCGAACTGACCCGCTTCGAGCCCGCGCAGATGCGGCCCGTCGCCGAGGCCTTGTCGGCCGGCAACGTTCGTCTGCTGCTGGCCGGGTCCACCGACGAACTCACCGCCGCCGTCAGCGGCGAGGTGCCCGGCGAGGAATGGTGGAAATACCTCGCCTTGGCCGTGGTGGCGGTGCTGATCGCCGAGATCGCCCTGACCCGGTGGATCGCCACGAATCGCCGGACGGCGTCGGCCTCGGAGATCGACTTCGAGGGCGAACTGGCCAGACTCCGCACGTTCCGCACCCGGGCCAGGGAAATGCTCGATGAGTCACCCGACCAGCAGGAGGTGACTGCCCGATGACGCTCGCCCAGCCAGATCCACACTTCCTGCTTCCATCGGCCCTGCCGACCTGGCTGGTCGCGCTGGCAGCGCTGGCGGCGATCGCCCTTTGGGTCGTGTCGCACCGCCTGCTGCAGCGATACCTGCCGGACGGACACCGCGTGGCGCGGGGCCTGATTCGCGCGGGCGTAGGATTCGTCGCTGCCTTGCTGGTGATCCAATGGCTGCACCGGACGCTGACGCTGACGACGAATTGGCCGCTTTGGCCCATCGCGTTGGGCGCCGGGGTGGGCGTGGAACTGCTGCTGTGGTTCTACGCGCTGGAACGTCGGACGGTCTCGCGCCGGGTGGGCCTGGCTCTGGCGGCGATGCGGGTGGCCGTGCTGGTTCTGGTGCTGGCGATGCTCACCCAGCCGGTGCATTCGTTCACCCTCCGTGAAACCACCGACCGCTACGTGGCCGTCCTGATCGACGAGTCGGCCTCGATGCGTCTGGCGGACCCGCAACGGTCGGCCTCGGCACAGTTGCGGCTGGCGCGGGCGATGGACGTGGACGCACCCGACCGCCCCTACATGCTGGACGAGGTCCGCCACGAGCTGGATGCCATCGCCGAGGACGTCGCCGCCGTTGGCGAACGCATCGCCTTGCTCGATACGCTCAAACGCCCCCAGCGCGAAGAGCAACTCGGCGAGGCCCGTGACGATCTGCACCAGGCCGTGATGAACATTGTCGGCAGTGCCAAGGCGTTGCCCGCCCGCGTCGAGGCCCCGCTCAACGGCGGCGAGACCTTGCCCGACGAACTCCGCGCCCGCCTGGGCGACCTTAAAGGCCGCATCAGTGTGCACGTCCGCGATCGGCTGGCCGAGGCGGCAGGTATGCTCGAAGACGACGACGGCAAACGCCTCGCCGCCCGCCTGGGTCGGTTGAGAGAGATTCTCCGCTCCGTCTCCGCCGCCGCGAGAGAGGCAGCCCCGCTGGCGTCCACGATCTCCGAAACGCTCGATGAGCGCTTCCTGGCGAGCCTGCCCGCCAAAACGCGCGACGCGATCAACGCCGTCTGCGCCCGCAGCCGATCGCAACTGGCGCGGGACGTGCTGTTCCACACGCCCGCCGACGGCGGCGAGAGCCTGCACAAATCGCTGGCCGACAACTACACGCTGCGAGCCATTCGCTTCGCCGCGTCGCCCACCGAGGCGAGGCTGGCGTCCATGAGAGACGAATACGGCACGTCCGCCGGCGTGCAGCCGACCACCGCCCCGTCGTCGCTGGACGCGAACTACCAGGCGACCGACCTGGCCGAAGCGATGAACGAAGCACTCGCCTCTCTGCCCAACGGGCGTCTCAGCGGCGTGGTGATTCTCACCGACGGCCGTCATACCGGCCCGGACGACCCGGCCCCGCTGGCCCGCCGCCTGGGACAACTGGGCGCGCCGGTCTGCAGCGTCGTGCTCGGGGCGAATCGCCCGCCGATCGATGGCGCCATCACCGACGTCGACGCCCCGGAGACGGTGTTCCTGGAAGACGAAGTCCACGTGCGGGCCGAGGTGAAGCTTACCGGCCTGGGCGGGCGCGAGGTGGAGGTCTCCCTCCGACGCGACGGTAAGACAGTGGACAAACAGACCGTCCGCGTGCCGACCGGCAGCGACGATTTCCGGCGCGAGGTCCGCTTCAGCCACGAGCCCGACAAGGAAGGCCTGCGACAGTACGTGGTTCACCTCGATGTCGCCGACGACGAGATCTCCGCCGAGAACAACGAGTACCCCGTGACAATCTCGGTGACCAAAGACCGCGTCCACGTGCTGCTCATCGAAGGTCGGCCTCGCTGGGAATTCCGCTACATCAAGAACCTCTTCGCCGATCGCGACAAGTCCGTCAAGCTGCAGTACGTGCTGGTGAATCCGGACAACGTCGCCGGTCGGACGGATCGGCCGGAGGTGTTCGCGTCGGTCACTGCCGAGGACGGACAGGTCGAAGCGACGCGTCTGCCCGAAACCGAAGCCGACTGGCTGAAATTTGACGTGGTCATCCTCGGCGACGTGGACCCCGCCGCGGTGACCGACGAGCAACGGGCGATCCTCGATAAATTCGTGACTTCGCGGGGCGGGACGCTGGTGGCCATCGCCGGGCAGTACCATCAGCCCCATGCGTATCACGGGACGAAGCTGGCCGACCTGCTGCCGGTGACGTTCGCCTCCGAGAAGGAACTCATCGCCGCCCACGCCAGGCGGACCGAGAAGGACGAGAACGACACCGACCCGCGCAAATCGCCCATCAGCGCCGGCGTGAGGTCGGCAGAGAAAATCTTCCGGATGGCCCTGACGCAGGAAGGACTGCACAGCGTCGTGATGAGCCAGGCCGTCGCAACGGAGGAGAACCGCGAGGCCTGGGAAACCATTCCCGAGCTGTACTGGCGGTACCCCATCACCGAGGCGAAGGAGACGGCGACGGTGCTGGCGTATGCTCGCCCGGGCGTGCGCAAGGGCGACCATCTGGAGTTCGACGACGAGCCCTGGAACCGCCCCGCGCCGGGACGGGCGGGTGAGAAGGCCCCGGCGACCACGTCGATGGCCCGGCTGGGCGAGGCCCGCGAGAAGGAGTTGCAGCGTCGGCTGGCGTTCGAGCGGGAGCACGCCCTGATCGTCCAGCAGCAGGTAGCCATGGGGCGGGTGCTGTTTCTGGGCTTCGATCGGACGTGGCGATTCCGCTACCGCATCGGCGACAGGGTCCATCACAAGTTCTGGGGCCAGGTGATTCGCTGGGCGACGGCCGACAAACTCTCCGGCGGGACCGAGCACGTGAAGATCGGAACCGACCGGTCGCGCTATCGACCAGGCCACGACGTGGTGGTCCGGGCGAAGCTGGTCGACGAGAAATTCAACCCCCTCCAGAGCGATGACGTCCACGCGGTGGTCTATCGTGATGATGAGGTCGTTCTGCGTCGGAAGCTGACCCCGCGCGAGGGGTCGGTGGGTCTCTACGAGGGCGACCTGGGCGAGTTGCCCGGCGGATCGTACCGCGTGGAGCTGGAGGCCGACGTCGCACGACCGCTGCTGGCGAAGAAGGGCCTCAAGACCGTTTCGACGCAGTTCTCCGTGGACCCTGCCGTCCCGGCTGAGCAGATGGAACTGGGCGCCACGCGCGAGCTTCCCTCGCAGCTGGCGGCGCTGTCGGGCGGGGCGGTGTACGACGTCGCCGACGCCCGCGAGCTGATCGGTCGACTCGGCGAGCCGAGCGAAGTGTACGAAGACCATCAACAGATCGTCCTTTGGGACTCCTGGGGCCTGCTGGTGCTGGTGGTGCTCCTGGCCAGTGCCGAATGGATCACACGAAAGAAAGTGGGGCTGCCATGATGCGACTGGCTGCTGATGCGAGCAATGCACTGCCCAAACCGATCGTCGATCGGCTGGGCGAACTGATCCGCCGCGCCCGGGCGGTAATCGTGGTGCGCGGAACGCTGGCGGTGGCGGCGACGGTGGTTCTCTCGCTGCTGGCGGTGATGGCCATTGACGCGAGCGTTACCATTTTCGCGACCTGGCCGCGCTGGCTGCTGACGCTTTCGGCGCTGGCGGTGTCGTTGCTGTCGGCGTGGTGGTTCCTGGTGCGCCCCTTGGCGCGGACATTTTCGATGGCGGGTATCGCCCGGGCCATCGAACAGCGCCACCCCGAACTGCACGAGCGTATCTCGTCGGCCGTCGAACTGCTCGACAGCCCGGACGCCCCGGAGCTTCGCGGCTCGGAGGCGCTGATCCACGCGCTGGCACAGGAGGCTGCCAACGACGTCACCAGCGTCCTGCCGAAACGCGAGATCAGTCTGCGTCCGCTTCGGCCGTACCTTCTGTCAGCCGTCGGGTCGGTCGTGGTGCTGTTGGGGCTTATGCTGCTCTGGCCGGACAAGACGTCCCAACTGCTGGCCCGCGCGGTCGCTCCGTACGCCAACATCGCCCACATCGGCGCCGCGGACCTGACGATCGTCCCCGGGGACGCGACCATCACCGCCGACGATCGGCTGCGCGTGGAAGTCACCGTCCGCAACAGCGCCGTGACCTCCGCCCAATTGCGTTTGGACACCGGCGATGGCAGCGACACGGTGCTTCCGATGTCCTCGGTCCGCCAGGGCGACGACGAATGGCCGCGGTTCGCGCTGACCTGCCCGCCGGCCAGCGAGAGCTTCCGCTATCGTGTGTTCGCCGGCGACGGGCCCAGCCGCTATTACGACGTCACCGTCGTGCGTCGCCCGTCCATCGAGAACCTGCAGATCCGCTACGAGTATCCCTCCTACACGCGTCGGCCGACGCGGACCGAGCAGAACGCCTCGGGCAGCATCCGAGCCCTGGCGCGCACGGTGGTCACCATCCGGGCGACGCTCAACAGCGTACCGGCCAGTGCGCGGTTCATCGTGGCCGGTACGACCCGGGCCGCTTCGCCCGAACCGATCGATGATGGGCGAAGCGTCGTCGAGACGGCCGTCACGCTGGTAGACGGAATGAAGAGCACCTGGCGGCTGGACGTGGTCGACGAGCACGGCTTTGAGAACCGCCCGACGGACTATCGCATCGAGGCGCTGACCGACACGCCGCCCAGCGTACAGGTGGTCCGCCCCGAGCAGGAAACCCTCACGCTGCCGAGGGACGATCGCCTGGCGATCCGCTACGCGGTGGGCGACGACGTGGGCCTCGATACTGTCGAACTGGTCGCCGAGACCGGCGGGCAAGAGAGCGTCTTCGACCTGAGCCCGCGCAAACGCCCCGACGGAACACTGCTGCGGGCGGGCGTGCGCGAGTCGATCCTGGACCTGTCGAAACTGGACATTCGCGGCAGCAAGGTGACATGGCACATCCGGGCGGTCGACTCGCTGCCGGCGGACCTGGATGGCCCGCAGGTGGGGGAGTCCCGCACGTTCACCATCCGCTTCAGCGACAAGGCGGAGACGTACCTCCAGCAGGTACTCAAGCACGAGGAAGCGACCATCCGCGACATGCTCAAGGAGGCGCTGGAGGACCTGCGGGAGGCACGCGAGCGGTCGCGGCCGTTGGCCAAGACGCTGGCAAGACTGAAGGACCCTTCCGCGAAGGTGCTGGGGCGCGTCGGGGAGGTGAAGACGCGACTCACCGACGCCGACGGAATGGTGGGCAAGGTGGTCGCGGAGGTTACCGGCGGGGTCTACGGCGGACTCGCACCGGCCTTGCGGGCACTCTCCCAGAGGCACATTCGCGTGGCGATGAGCCATACCGACCGCATTCGGCTGGTCTCGTCGGCGAAGGATCGCGCCTCGCACGCCGAGAAGGTGGACTTCCACGTGGACCGGTCCATCCAGATCGTCGAGGATCTGCTCCTTCGGCTGGGGGATCTGACGAAGATGGCCATCAACGTTCGCGAGCTGACCGACCTGGCGCGGGACGAGCAGACGCTTGCCGATGCCCTTGAACAACTGAGGGAAGACCCCAATGCCGCCGTCCCGCCGGCCGACCGGGAGCAGGCGAGCCTGGCCAAACCCTCCATGACCGAGCAGGAATGGACGGACGCTCAGAAGAAGCTGGTCGAGAACGTCGGCGAGATGATCGCCAGCCGCGATATCCCCGGGGCGATGGAGGCGACGCTCACCAGGCAGGCCGAGGCCCAGAAGACCCTCTCGCAAATGGCCAAGTCGCTGGCGAAACAGCAGGAAGAGGTCGCCGGCGATACCGAAGCCGTCGCGAAGCTCCGGGACATCGAGAAGGAACTGGCCGACCTCGCCGACCAGCAGCAGGGCCTGCAGGATGAGGCGCTCCGCAAGGCAGCCGAGCGCGTCGAGCAGGCGAGAGAGGAACGTCTCAAGGCGCTCCAGAACGCCGCGGAGCGGATGGAGAAGGCCTCCAGGGACATTGACCGGGGCTCGATGGACCAGGCCCGCAAGCACCAGGCCGACGCCGAGAAGACGCTGGGCGACGAAGGCCTGTCCGACCTGGCCGAGAAGCAGAAAGCCCTGCGCGAGGAGGCCCGCTCGTTGGCGAAGCAGGACAAGTCGGACACGAAGCAGCAGCGCGAAGCTCTGAAGAAGAAACAGGACGCCCTGCGGGAGGAAACGCTCAAACGGGCAGCCGAGCCGATCCGCGAAGAGATGGCCAAAGCCCGCGCTCTTCGCAAGGCCGCCGAGGAGGTCGGCAAGGCGGCTGAGGAGACCGAGCGAAAGAATCTCGGCCGGGCGGAGCGTCAACAGCGCGACGCCGAGAAGCAGCTCGCCAAAGCCGATCAGCCTGAGCTGATGGACGAGCTGAAGAAGCTGCAGGACAAGACGCGCGAGCTCGACAAACGCAAGCAGGATCCGACCGAGAAGGAGCTCGCCGGGTTGGCCGGGGAGCACGAACAGCTCCGCGGAGAGCTGCTGCGAAAGGCCGCTGAGAGTCTGCCTCGGACGCCGGCGGAGCGGGCGCGTGCCCTTCGCGAGGCGGCCGAGAAGACTGCCGAGGC
>CAZYIH010000082.1:0-11619 GCA_964646915.1 uncultured Planctomycetaceae bacterium
TCACCCATTGTTGGGGATCACCACACAAACCCGGTTTCTTTCTTCCAGAGCGAAGGAAGGCCGGGAGATCAAGCTGCGGAGCACGTGAGGTCGGTCACGAATCGGACGAGCTTCGTTTGCGTTTCTTGGCGGCCTTCTTGGCGACGGCAGATTCCTGGACGATGAACCCGATCGCCGAGGGTACGAGGATCAGCAGCGGGATCAGGTGAACGTTGCTCAACAGCGAGTCTTCGAGATTCGCCGCCAGGGCTCGGTGCTTCATCAGCAGTGCCAGCAGGCCGGTGACGGTCATGGTGGCGCCCTGGATGGACGTGAGCACCACGACGGCCAATCGGAACAGCGCAAAGGCCAGCAGCCCCAGCAGGATCAGGCCGATCAGCGCCCCGGCCCAGGCGTTCTCGGCCAGGGCGGGTCTGTTCACGGCGTCTGCGAGGTACTGCATCGTCACATACCCCAGAACCGCACCGGCCAGTCCGCCCATCACGCTCAGGGCGTATTTGATGGTCGGCAACGCCAGCGCCCCCAGCAGCACCGCCCCGGCAATGCCGCAATAGAGCGGTGCGTTGGCGCCCTGGAGCATGTTGCCCAGATGGGCCCCGGCGAAGGCGCCAATGACCGCGGCGTTGATGACGATCAACGCCTTGATGGTCTTCCAGCCCTGAAGGAGGTACACCAGTCCGCACGCCAGGAGCACCGCCCCGGTCAGCAGACCGGCTGAACTGACGTAATCGATGTACTCGGCCTGGGTGGGAATCTCCAGTCGGTCGAGGAAGTTCGAGGCGTTGGTCCGGGTTGTGGCCTGCGCGAGAAACATGACGTTCACTCCGTCCGCAGCGGGGTCTGATCAATCGTCGCCGTCGTCACCGTCGCCATCGTCATCGATGTCGCCGTCACCGTCGGCAGAGGCCTTCTCCTTTTTCTTCTCGGTCCGTCGGGCCTTTCGAGCGGAGAGGCCCTGCACGATCAATCCAGCGAGCATCAAGACGCCAATGGCACTGAGCGCAACGACGGGGTTGCCCATCGACGGGGGAAACAGTTGCCCCCCGGCGCCGAGGAACAGCACCTGCGAGCCGATCACCACAAGCAGCGCTCCCAGCAGGGAGGCCACCAGAATTGTCGAAAGCGTCGGGAGCAGCACACCGACGGCCAGGCCGATGACCACCGCACCGGTGACCGCGGCGCCCAGCAGAGCGCCGTGCCGATCGTAGACGGCTTGGCCCATCCCCCAGAAATAGTCCATCGCCGCCTGCCCCACGTGGGGCCAATCGAGCGTTTCCGGCGATCGCAGTTGAGGCAGGTCGTCGGCGGGGACCCACTGGAGATGATGCAGAATGACAGCCGAGGCGGTCAGCGCACCGGCCAGGGCGGCAAGCAGCAGTGCCCAGACACCCCTGGCCAGTACCAGGGCAACGATTCCCAGCACGGCAGCGAGGGCGACTCGTCCGATCAGCACATCCACGCCCACAAGATCGGCCACGGCAGGGCCCAACGCCAGACCGATTCCCACGCCCACCAGCGCCAGCAGTGCCCGGCCAAGCAGACGGGCCCAGATGAGCATGAGGATGCCCACGGCCATGGCGCAGGCGGCGCCGGCGACGACGGCGGTCTGCCCCAGCAGGTCCACCGGGACATTCGGAGCAACTTCCTGCCAGATGTGGCGCAGCGATTCGAGCATATCGACATCCGTGTCGCGACCGGGACAGGCCTCAGGACGACTGGTCGCGCAGCTGCTCCAGTTGCGTCCGAGCCAGCTTGCGATTCGAGGCATCGCGGACCTTGTCCACGGCCTTTTCGAGGCTGGCGATCGCCCGGTCGGTCTGGTGTAAGTATCGGCCATACAGAACGCCGAGCATGAGGTGGATGTCGCCGACGTGCTCGTATCCGCGATAGTGTCGCAGGAAGCGTTCGTACGCATCGGCGGCTGCGGGGTAGTGCTGGGATGCCATCAACTGGTTGGCCACATCGAGCTGGTTCTGCCGCGCGAGCACCACGTCGTCGGCGATCTGGATCAGTTGGAGGTAGTCCTTCGCGGCGGCTTCCATGTCGTGACGTGCGCAGGCCTCACGGATGGACTTGCGCAGCTCCAGTTCGCGACCGGCCAGCGTGGAGGAGGGTTTCGAATCGACGGTCTTGCTGGCGACGGACCGGCGTTCCTTGCGTTTGGTGGACCGCGATGTGCGATGCACGTTGAACGGGTCGTACCCTTGGGCGACCATGCGGCGATATTGCCTGCGACGTCGGCCTGACTGGATGAGGTTGAGCAGGTCGAACACGTCGCGCGGCAGCACCTTGGTCGCCAGCAGGATCGCGGCCACGGCGATCCCGAAGACGTACCCGCTGGCGTGTGCGCTGTAGGCGACGGTGCCACCAAACGGCCCGGTGACGGCCGGCATGACGGACATCAGCAGGTTCAGGATCACCTGGAACGCCAGCAGGTAGAGGCTGGAGATTTCGATGAACGTGATGAAGAAGAAGAACACCACCATCGTCACGCGGGTGCGGGGGAAGAGCACCAGGTACGCCCCGGTGACCGCAGAGATCGCCCCCGACGCGCCGAGCACCGGCGAGGTGCCCCCCAGCAGCTTGTACCCAATCCCGGCCAATACCCCGCCGGCGAGGTAGAACGCCAGATACCCCACGTTGCCGAAGCGGTCGTTGATCGCCGCCCCGAACGTCCAGAGGAACACCATGTTCCCCGCCAGATGCCAGAAGTTCGCGTGCAGGAACATACACGTGAAGAACTGGTAGACCTCCGGGGCGTCCGGCTGGAGCATCAGATGCCAGATCCCCCGCTGACTCTCCGCCGTCGAACCGTTGAGCCCCACGAAGAACAGCGCGATGTTGATCCCCAGCAGAAGGTGGTTGACCACGGGCTTCCGCTTGGGTCGATAATCGGTACGGATGGGAAGGAACATCTGCGGGCTTTGTCTGCGACGTCGGTGCCGGGGGCTAGAGAGCCTTCTTCCCGATCAGCCGAATCTGGTATTCGTAGCGGTCTTGGAGATACTGCGCCTGGGGGCGATAGCGAACGCGGAAGTACACGTTCTTGCCCGGACCCAGGCGCTGAGCTCCATCTCCGATCAGCGTTCCGGTCGCTGATCCCTCATGGTACCAGCTGGGTTTGTAGAAGTCAGCAATCACCTTCGGGTTGATCATGGAGTGGCTGGAGGAGAGGTTCTTCGCCGCTCCGTCCAGTTCGATCGTGCCGCCGGTGTCCGGTTCGATCACCTCGTAGCCCACCCCCCGGGGCGAAACCGGGAAGCAGAGCATATCCGCGTCCCGCTGGACGTCCACCTTGATGAGGTAGGCGTAGCCTTCCTCCTTGGAGAACCCGGCGAACGGGATGGAAAACCGCACGTAATGGCTGGGCGGAACCCAGCGAACGCCGGCGGGCTTGAACGACCGACGGGCGCCGGCTTCGTTGATGGCTGTGATGGTGATCGTCGCCGCCCGCACCGGGTCGGAGTGCGTGTTGCGGAATCGCGCGGTCAGCTTGCCGGAGGCCCCGACGTCCGAGAAGTTCAGGCGGAGGTCGGTCACGCGGGAATGTTTGTCGCCCATGACCTGCGTCTCGCCGATGTCCGGGCCCGTGTAACGTTTCAAAGGCCGATCGCGCACATCGGTGCTCCCCCCGTCGCCATCGGGCGGGGTTGCGGGCTGACGGACCGTTTGGCCGTCGCTGCTGGGGCCCATCGCAGCCGACTGCTCCTTGCGCTTCCGCTCTTGCTCTTTCAGCCGAGCTGCCTCAGCCCTGGTGACGCGCCTGGTGATGTACTGCTGGGTCTGGGGGTCCCAGACCTTCACCACCGGGTTGTTGTACAGCCAGAAGGCCACGATGATCAGAACGATCGCCCCGACCGCCCCGACGATGGCCAATACCATCGGGACGACACTTTTCTGACGGGCAGCCGCCAGGGCGGCCCGGCGGGCGCGCTGTTCTTCGGAGACGGCTGCGCTTGCCGGTCGAGGTGCGCTTGCCAGGGCCGATGAGTTCGCGGGACTTGGCTGGGCCGGGGTGTCTTTGGGCCCATCGGCGGGGTGCGTACTGCCCATGAACACCTCACCGCACGCCTTGCAGCGGAGACGCACATTGTGCACCTCTCGCCCCACATTGAGCTCCCTGCCGCACCGAGGACACGTAACTGCTTGCATGGTCCTGTCTCCCATCGTTACCCCAACGAATGTTCTACCGGGTGGATTGTACCGGCTGGGCGGCTTGCTCGCCAGTGGTTAGAAACCTTACCCCTGCGGGAGCGTACCGAATATTCTGGCGGGGGGAACGTCCGTTCCATAGCATGGAGAGACTACGATCTCTGGCACGATCCGGGAGAACCAAATGAGACGCGTCGTTGTCCTGTTGACCCTCGCCGCCATGGCCCTGCCGGCCTGGTCGGCCGATGCCAACCGCCCCCCCCGCGAGGGCAATCGCCTCTCGGCTGCACGGGCGTTTGTCGAGAAGTCCGACAAGTACCTCCACCACAGCAAGCTCAAACGCGGCATGAAAGGCTATGGGCTCAGCGTGCTGGCCGGTACGAAGATCGAGAAGTTCGACTTCGAGATCGTCTCGGTCGTGGCGAACTTCAACACCGCCCAGGACGGGATTCTCGCGACGATCTCGTCGGACAGCTTCGACTTTGAGAAATCCGGGATCATCTCGGGCATGAGCGGCTCGCCGATGTATGTGCGAGATCCTGCCGATGGGAAGTTCAAGATGATCGGCGCGCTGGCGTTCGGCTGGAACCTCTCGAAAGAACCACTGTGCGGGATCCAGCCCATCACGCACATGCTCTCGATCTCGGGCGTGCTGAACGAAGCAAAGGAAGACGACACTGCACGGCGTCGGAGCGACACGATCGGCCGACGAACGCTCAGCGACAAACAGCTGGCCCTGCTGCTTCGCGACGGGACCAAGCGTGATTTCGCGAAAGTCTTCAATGCCACGCCCAAAGCCCCCCGTTCGTCCGATGCCGACGCCACGCCACGCCTCACGCCGCTTCGCTGCCCGTTGCTGATTTCGGGAATGAGCGACGGCGTCGCCAAACGCGCCGGCGAATTGTTCGCAAGCCGACATCTCATGCCCGTCCGCGCCGGCGGAGTCGGTGGCAAGACCACCAAGGACCTCAAGGACGTCAAGCTCGCGCCGGGTTCGAGCATCTCGGTCCCGTTGGTCAGCGGCGACGCCGACTGGTACGCCATCGGCACGGTGACCGAGGTGATCGACAACAACGTGCTCGCCTTCGGCCACGCGTTCTACGGCGAGGGTAAGGTGGACTACCCCATGGCCAACGCATACGTCCACACGGTGGTCAAATCGCTGAGCAGCTCATTCAAGCTGGGCAGCTCGGGCATGCTGCGGGGGCGGCTACACCAGGACGCCTACGTGGGCATCCTCGGGCGAACCGGTGAAAAGGCCACGATGATCCCCGTGGAGATCTCCGTCCGCGACGAGCGTACCGACCGCGTGCACAAGTACAGCTACGAGGTGGTCAAGGAGTACTGGTTCACCCCGACGCTGCTGCGGGCGGTGGTTGTCGAGTCGGTGTTGGCGTGGCACAACCCGCCCATCGAGCACCACACCCGCTACAAGGTCCGCGTGGACTACGACAAGCTCCCGTCGCTGACGGCTGAGAACCTCGGCAGCAACGACGGCGGATACGACGCCGCCTCGGACGTGACCCGCGTGGTCTACGCCCTGACCAACAACCGCTACCACGAACCGATCTTCCCCAGCAAGGTCACCGTCGAGTTGACCGTCTCGAAGGGCAACATCGCCGCCGGCATGCTCAAGCTCCGCCTGGACGGAGAGACTTACGAGCCCGGCGACACGGTGAGCGGGTCGATCCTGCTGCGACGCTACCGCAAGGAACGCACCCGCCTGCCGATACAGTTCAAGCTGCCCAAGGACATCGAAGAAGGCACCTATACGCTGCGGGCGATGGACTACTTCGGGGAGATCGGCGCCGACCATGCCGCCAACCCCCACAAGTACGCCGCCCGCAAGCCCACCGAACTGGTGAACGTCGCCAAACGGGTTGTGGTGCCCCAGGCCAACACGCTCTATCTGCAGGTCTCGCTGCCCGAAGGCGGGTTGGCGATTCACCGCGAGGCGCTGCCCGACCTGCCCGAAAGCAAGGCCGCCCTGCTGAGACAGGCGAACATCCCGGACACCTACACCACCCACAAGCGGCTGGTGCAGACCCAAAAGACCAACTACGTCCTCAGTGGAAACGTCACCGGGCGGTTCACCGTCCGCAAGACGCCCGAAAAGACGCCCACCCACAAACAGGAGACCCGCCCGTGACCCGTCGTTCGACCGCATGCATACTGGTTCTCATTGCCCTGGCCGCCACAGCGTCGGCCGTCAACCCGGTCACGTGGACGCATCAGAGCGAGGCCGACTTTGCCCCGGCCGAGAAGAAAGGCACCGTCGTGGACTCCTACGGCGAGGTCATCCTCTCGCGCAAGGTAGACCTGCTGCTCACGACGGAGAAAGCCCCGCCGGTTGTCTCGGACGTGATCGTACACGGGACGGTGCTGTTCGCTTCGGACGGAGCGGGCAACGGGATCTACCGCATCGCCGACGGCAAGGCCGAGAAGTTCGCCGAAGTGCCCTCCACGATGATCGCCTGCCTCCAGCCAGACGGGAAAAAAGGCATGCTCGTGGGCACCGGTGGCCATGGCGGCGGGGTATACCGCGTGGACCTCGAAGGGCGCACCTCGACCGTGTGGAACCATGAGGACGTGACGTACGTCTGGGCGATCGTTCCGGACGGCAAGGGCGGGCTGTTCGCCGCGACGGGTACGAAGGCGGCGGTCTGGCACGTGGACGCCGACGGCGAGGGCAGGAAGCTCTACGACGTAGCCGACCACGCGAAGAACGTCCTCTGCCTCGCTTACGACGCGAAGAATGGCGTGCTCTACGCCGGGACCGACCAGAAGGGCCTGATCCTGGCGATCGACCCGGCCAGGAGCAGCGGACGCGTGGTGTACGACGCGGCGGAGAAGGAAATCGCCGCCCTGGCGATCCACCCCACCGGCGGGGTCTACGCCGCCACCTCGGACGCGTCCAAAGCCAAGGCCGAGGGCGACGTTCCTCCGAGCAAGGAGAAGGAAGGCAAATCGCCCACGACGCAGCCCGCCGACGACGAAGCCCCCCTGGACGCCGACGCCGCCGAGGCCATCGAGGACGCCCTCCCTGCCGAGAACAACGAGTCTGCCGACGCGGACAAGGACGCTGCCGCCAGGGACACCGGCAAGCTGGAGAAAGGCGATCGCATCGCCATCCCCGCCAAGGGCAAGGGCAAGGGCAAGCCCAAGCCCCGCCGGGCGACCACCCAGCCGGCCGACAGTGCTGCCGAAGAGACCCCCGCGACGCAGATCAAGGCAAAGAGCCCAGCCGATGCCAAAGCCGACGCAGAGAACGGTCCCGACGTCGGCGGATCGGCCCGGCCGGCACCGTCCACCCCCGCCAGCCGACCGACCAGCCCGTCGGGCAAGAGCGATGGCCCCGGCAACGCGGTATACTTCGTGCGACCCAGCGGCGTGGTGGAGACCGTCTTCCGCCGCCCGGTGACCATCCTGGACATGCACCGGGCCAACGACGGAACGCTCTATCTGGCGACCGGCAATGGCGGAGGCGTGTTCTCGGTCTCGCCGAATGGCGATCGTATCGTGCAACTGGCGGAGCTGGCGTCCAGGCAGGTGACGTCGCTGGCGCGTCGGGCCAACGGATCGCTCGTGCTCTCGACCGCCAACAAGGGAGCGGTGGCGGAGCTGGCGGACGACTACCACGCCTCGGCGACGCTGGTCTCCAAGCCGATGGACGCCAAGCAGATCGCCCTGTGGGGCACGACGAAGGTGTCGGCTGCGATGCCCGAGGGAACGAAGGTGACCCTCGCAACCCGCAGCGGCAACCTCGCCAAGCCCGACGAGAAAACATGGAGCGACTGGTCGAAGGAGATTCCCGCCGACGGGTCGTACGTGAAGATCGCCTCGCCGGCAGGCCGATTCATCCAGTATCGGCTGACGCTCACCAGCGCCGGCGACAAGACGCCGGCTGTCCGGGCGGTGACGCTGATACACCAGGTGGGCAATCTCGCCCCGGCCGTCTCGGGGGTGACGGTGAAGGTCGGCCCCAAAGGCGGCGGCCAGGGACCGGTGCGGGCGCTGACCATCAAGGCGGCCGACCGCAACGGCGACAAGCTCACCTACACGCTGTCCTTCCGCGAAGTGGGCGGGAAAGTGTGGATGGAGATCACCGACGAGCTGGACAAACCCGCGTACCTCTGGAACACCCAGACCGTCGCCGATGGCGTGTACGAGGTGAAGGTCACCGCCTCCGACACCCGGGCCAACGCACCCAAACGCGGGCTGTCGGCCTCGCGGATCTCGCCGCAGATCGTCGTGGACAACACCGCCCCGGAAATCCGCAACCTCGCCGGCGAGGTCCGCAACGGCGCAGTCGTGGTGACCGGTCTGCTGGCGGACGCCTCCAGCCGCATCGCGAGCATTCACTACGCCGTGGACAGCGGAGAGTGGCAACTGGCCTTGCCGACCGACGAAATCGCCGATAGCAAAACCGAGGCAATCCGCATCGAGCTGAAGGACCTCAAACCCGGCGCCCACCGCATTGCAGTGCGCGTGAGCGACAGGTTCGGCAACGCCGCGCACAAGGCCGTCACCGTGACGGTGAAGAAATAGACCACCGACGCCCGAGTAACCCAGCAGCCGGGTTGCCCCGAGCGGCCCGGCTGATTCTTGTGCGCCCGACTGGCGTCAGGCGTCAGGGTACCGGGCGGTAAGCGGGTCGTCCTGCATGAGCTCTTCAACGCGGGCCCGATCGGCTTCGGTGTCCACGCTGTAAACGTCGAACCGCGTGGGAACCATTTTCACCCGGTAGCCGTGTTCGAGGACACGCATCATGTCCACGGACTCGGCCACTTCCAGCGGCGTTGGTTCAAGCTCGTTGAACGTCTGCAGGAAATCGCGCCGGAACGGGATAATGCAGACCTGCTTGCGGCGGGAGATGTCCGGGCCGCCCTTCCGGGGCGAGGGGATCGGCTCGCGCGAGAAGTAGAGCGCGAAGTTGTCGCGGTCGACGACGACCTTGACCTCGTTGATATCATCATGCTCCTCGGCCGTCTTGATCGGGGCCATCAGGTTGGACACGAGAACGGATTCGTCCTCGATGAGCGGATCGACGGCTTCGTCGATCATCTCCGGGTGGAGCATCGGCTCGTCGCCCTGGATCATCACGACGATGTCCACCCGCCGGCCTGTCTCTGCCTCGATGTGTTCCAGGGCCTCGGCGGTACGATCGGAAGCGCGTTGATGCGTGTCGGCGGTCATGACGGCCTGGCCGCCAATGGAGCGGACGTACTCGGCGATCTCCTCGTCGCAGGTGGCCACGTAGACCTCGTCCAGCCGCTGGCTCATTCGGCTGCGGTGGTAAACGTGTCCGACCATGGGCACCCCGGCGATTGTCGCCAGCGGTTTGCCCGGGAACCGGCTGGAACCCATGCGGGCTGGGATTATTCCGACGATGTGCGTCTGTGCGTTCATACAGGTGTCCTCTGGTTGCAGCGTGCGTTGAATTGCATCTTAGCACTTACGCCAGCAGCCGCAATAGACGTCCCATTGGCCGGTCTCATGCACGATCCGTTCGAGATCTGCACCTTCCCCCAGGGACCGGCTGAAGTATTCCTCGGCCACGGGATCCAAGCCGTCACACAAAGCGTGGATCTGCTCCAGCGTGTAGATTCGATGTCGCGGGAATGCGATGCAGGGCTGGCCCCGTGTAAGCGTGGTCGTGAACAGCAAAATCCCCCCCGGACGAATGACGCGCACCATCTCGGCCATCGCCTTACGATCGCCATCGGGATCGAACGGGTCGCCGTATCGACCCAAGCCAAAATGCTCGATGCTGCTGAGGCTGACAACGCAATCGACGCTCCGGTCATCCAGCGGGATCTCGCGAGCATCGCCGGTCAGGATCGTCTCGGAAGAACCCGAGGCTTTCCTTGGCCTCACATCGAGGGTGGTAACCGGTCCGCGGGCCAGCAGACCAAGGATAAACAGGCGATACGAGCCCACGTCCAGAATGTGGCCATCGGCCGGCACGTGTCGCGCGGCAAACTCGCACTCGAAGTGCTTGTAGCTGTAAGGATGGCCGCCCGTCTCGTACTTCGGTTGGTCCAGAACCGTTATCGAAGGGTCCCACGCGCGAATTCGCTCGAGGTGGTCGGCGTGCTCGGGTGCCACCGATGCGACGTGATCCCGACGCTGGGCGGCGGGAAGGAGCCCCCCAAGGAGGGATCGTAGATTTGCTAACACTGGCATGCCTCCTGCCGGCATTGCCGCCGGGCGATCAACAGTCCCTGCGGGGTGCTGTCATCGACGTACACCACCTCCCAGGACGGGTCGGCCACAACTGCGGCGGCCACCAGGCAGTTTTTGACGGACTTTGGAAAGTAGATATCGTGCAGTGCGACGAATCCGCCGGGCGCAATCCGGTCACACAGCAGCGTCCACTCGACGATCGTAGACAACTCACCCGAGTCGAAGAAAATCAGGTCCCACTCGCCGGTCAGCTGCTGAAGTACCCCGGCTCGCCCTTCAGACTCCGCCGTCCGGAGCATGGCGAGTTCATTCTCATATCTCAGCCCGTCACTGAAGGCGTCGAGCACGACAGGAGGTATCTGCAGCCTCCCATCCGGGAAAAGAATATCCTTGGCTGATGCGCTGTCAGAGAATTGCTGCCGAAGCAGACGGACCCGACCATTCCGAGGACCCCGCTTCAGCGGAGTGCTGAACAGCGGCAGAGCAGACGCGATGTCCTTGACGGGGATCCCCGCAAACGAGTCTCGCGGGCCGGCGTCATAGAAGCTCTCCACCTGGTCGCCGGTTACCGTGAACCCCTCCACACATTGCACAACCCGATCCAGCAGATCGCCCTCTGGCGTCTCCGAGAGGTACGACCGCGTCGGGGCAAACTCGGCACAGACACTGGTCACCTCGGCGCCGGTCTGATCGGCGTATCGAGCCCACAGGCCCGTGGACAGCCCCGCCCCCAGTTCCAGAACCCGTCGGCAGCCAACATGCCGAGCCAGGTTAACCATCTCAATGTACACCGGCAATGACTGACGGTACAGGTCGTTACGGTATATCACCTCCTGGTAGCAGGTCTCCCGGATTGCCTCGGCCATCTCGTGGCACAACGGCGATTCGTTCGGGCTGCGGGAAACCTTGCGTGGCCAACATCGCCGGAGGAGCTCCTGAAAACTCATTGATGACCTCCATGGAGCATCCCATTCAGGAACTCGACATATCGCGGCAGGACGTTCTCGTCGGGCACATCGACCACCTCTTCAAGGAACCGCCGGCGGCTGGCGGGGTCCAGCCTGACGGCAGATGGATCCTTGCGCAGCACCTCGAGTGCGTCAAGAACGTGGTCGCGACAGTAGCAGATTGTCTCGGGCATGAGGCGGGAAACCGTTGTATAGGTCGCGTGCAGATACTCCATGGACAGGATGGGCTTGTTCAGACGGACAGCCTCGAACACGGCACTTGTCCCCAGGTCCAACACCGCGTCGGCCCAGCGTATCAACGACCCGCTGGGGA
>CAZYIH010000083.1:0-8910 GCA_964646915.1 uncultured Planctomycetaceae bacterium
GCGCGGAGTGCGAACTATCCCGGGGGCGGAACGACTTCGTAGCATGGGCTTCCAGCCCATGTAAACACGGCCTGGAAGGCCGTGCTACGGGATATCTTCCATGGCATGGGAAAGCACCGGCGTGGGGACACGCCGGTGGCACCCACAGTACGGAACAATGCACCGCCGAAGGGCCCGAAACTCGTTGCGGGCCTGCGCTGCCTGCCGGCAGCCAGACGGAACAACAGGATGTTCCTGCCGCTGATGGTTACGCCCCGGCCAGCAGTCCGAGGCGTCGGCCGTAAACCTTTAGCACCTCGCGTCGGAGGGTCTGGTGGGCCGGTTGGGAGAGGTCCGGGTCGCCGGCGACCATACGGAATGCGTCCCGCCGCGCGAGACGGAGCAGCTCGAAGTCTTCGATCAGGTCGGCCACCTTCAGTTCCGGCAGGCCGTGCTGCCTGGTCCCGAAGAACTCCCCGGGTCCGCGGATGCGCAGATCTTCCTCGGCCACCTTGAACCCGTCATGCGTCTCGGTGAGCACGGCGAGGCGCTGGCGGGCGATTTCGTTGCCGGGCTCAGCCACAAGAATGCAGTGAGCGTCGTCCCTGCCGCGACCGATGCGTCCGCGCAACTGGTGGAGCTGCGCAAGGCCGAACCGCTCGGCGTGCAGGATGACCATCGCGTTGGCGGCGGGGACATCGACGCCGACTTCCACCACGACCGAGGCGACCAGCACCTGCACCGACCCGTCACGGAAACCGGCCATCACCGCGTTTTTGCGATCGGCCTTCATCTGGCCGTGAATCATGCCCACGCCGTAGTCGGCGAACGGGCCGCTGTCCAGCTGGTGGTAGGCGTCCTCGGCGGCCGTCATGTCGCTGTCGGCCGAGGCGGTCACCAGGGGATAGATGAAATACGCCTGCTGCCCGGCGTCCAGCAGGCCTCGGACGAACCCGTAGATCTCGTCCAGCTCATCCATCGTCGCGCATCGTGTTTCGGTGGTCCCTCGGCCGGGGGGGAGCTCGTCGATCACCGAAACGTCCAGGTCGCCGAACACCGTCATCGCCAGCGTTCGCGGGATGGGGGTTGCCGTCATCACCAGGTAATGCGGGGCGAAGCCCTTGCCGCGCATGGACGTCCGCTGCTGGACGCCGAACTTGTGCTGCTCGTCGACGATGGTCAGGGCGAGGTTCGCAAACCGCACGCCCTCGGAAATCAGTGCGTGCGTGCCGACGACGATGTCGATGGTTCCCTCGGCCAACCCATTGAGGATGCGCTTGCGTTCGGTCGCCTTCATGCCACCCACCAGCAGTTCGATCCGCACGCGCGAGCCTTCCAGGTAGTCCACGACTTTGTCGTAGTGCTGGCGGGCGAGGATCTCCGTCGGGGCCATGATGGAGACCTGCTTGCGGCTGGCCACAGCCGTCAGGGCGGCGTAGAGGGCGACGACGGTCTTGCCGCTTCCCACGTCGCCCTGGAGCAGGCGATTCATGGGTTTCTCGGCGCCCAGGTCCGAGACGATCTCTTCGACGGCGCGGTTCTGTGCATCGGTCAGGGGAAAGGGGAACCGCGCCCGGATTCGCTTGTCGATGGCGGCCGTACACCTCAGCGGCCAGGCCGGACGGGAGACCTCCCGCATGCGCATCAGGGCCATTCCCAGTTGCATGAGGAAGCACTCGTCGTACGCCATCCGCCGCCGTGCGCGTTTCCACTGGTCCTGGTCCTCGGGTCGATGCATCGCCGCCACGGCGTCGGGGCGGTTCATGAGTCCGCGCTGCTGGAGGTAGTCCGGGGGGAACCATTCCCGGATCAGCGAACGCGCCTCGGGCAGGACGCGGCGGATGATCTGGCCGATGTGGCCGCTGGTGAGTTTGGCCCCGGCGGGGTAGACCGGCAGGAGCTCGTCTTCGTCGAGGTTGGTCTCCTCGGGCGCCCAGATCACCTGAAAGGACGGGTTCACCAGTTGGACGGCTTCGCGGTACATTGAGACCTTGCCGTTGACCGCGATGTGCATCCCCGGGCGGATGCGCCCCTGGAGATAGCCGCCATTGAACCACTTGACGCCGACAAACGCCCCGGTCGGGTCCATGAGCGTCGCCTCGAAGTAAGGCCGACGCCCGTAGCCCTTGTAATTCGTATAGGTGACTTCCCCGGCGACGGTGGCGTTTGCCTCGTTGCCGCGCAGCGAGCTCATGGGCTGGACCTGCCGGCGCAGGTCGAACCGGCGGGGGAAGTACGTCAGGACGTCTTCGACCGTCTCCATCCCCAGCGCACTGAGCTGCTCAGCCCGCGTGGGCCCCACGCCAGTGACGTACTGAATCGGCGTATCAAGCTGCAGGGCGGTCACGCGCGAGCCCTTTCCACGACGGTGCAGGCTAGTCGCGAGGGATGACGATTTTCGCGCCGACGGAAATCGAGCTGGGCTTGATGTCCGGGTTGGCTGCAGCGATGCGCTTCCATTGCTTGCCGTCGTTGTAGTACTTCACGGCGAGGTTCCAGAACGTGTCGCCCTTGCCGGCGGTGTGGATGGTGGGTTGGTCCGCCACGGGGACGGGGTCCGGGTCGGTCGTGTCGATGATGTTCGAACCGCCCATGTCGCTGTCGGCCGGGTCGGACGGAGGAATCGTCACGTGGCCGCCCGGGTCGCTCGCGTCGGCCGAGTCATTCGGGCCGATTGTTCCCAGCTCGCCGTTGGAGGTTCCGCCGGCGGATGTGCCCATCGAGTCGGCCGGTTCGGCCGGTCGACCACAGCCGATCAGCAGCATTGCACCGGCCAGCAGCAGGATCGTCGTCGTACGCATCGTCAGATTCCTTTCTGAAGTGGATCAGTCGGATCACCCAGCACTCGGCGTATCGTACCAGCCGCCTCATTGCGGTTCAAGCTCGCCCCATGGGAACAATCCCTGCCCCGGCGCGTCAGAATCAGGTAGAATGACCCGACGCCCAGACGGGCGGCGAGTGAACCGATGACCCGACAGCCCGACGATCCCATGAATACAGACAAACTCCCTGGCGTTTTTTTTGCTGCGTTGCTGCTGGTGGCGGCCGTTTCGCCGGTGGCGGCAGACAAACCCCGCACCGACGTTTACGGAGACCCGCTCCCGAAGGGGGCAATCGCGCGGCTGGGATCGATCCGCTTCCAACACGGCGCATACGTCCGCGGGTTGGCGTTCAGCCCGGACGGTTCCAAGCTCGCCAGCATCGGCTATGCCAGCCAGGGCACGGACGGAGTGGTTCTCTGGGACAGCAAGACGGGCAAGGCCATCAAGAAGATCGACACCCCGGGCAGCAACGGCCTGAGTGTGGACTGGTCGCCCGGCGGGAATTCCATCGTCTTCGCCGACAGTTCCCAGGCGGTCTACATCTGCAATGTTCACACCGAGAAGACGCGGAAGATCAAGGTCAACTCGTACTGCTACCGCGTGGAGTTTTCCCACGACGGCAATTCGGTGTTCGCCGCCGCCCGGGATGGGGTCTACCAGTTCCGCAGGCGGGACGGCAAGCAGTTGCGGAAGTGGAAAGATGCTGCCGCGTCGCTGAGCGTGGACGGCCGGGGCAAGTACCTGGTGACCGCCAACTCGAAATACAACAAGGGCAAGGGACGCCCGATCCAGGTGATCGACCTGGAAACCGGCAAGCGGGTTCATGAGTTGATCCTCAAGAAGAGCCGGTTCTCGGACGTGGCGATTTCCTCGGACGCCAAGTACGTCGTCGGTGCCCCGGCCGCGTACGGGCGTGGCGGGGTAAAGGTGCCCGTATGGGAGACCGAGTCGGGCAAGAAGATACGCGAGATCAAGATCGGCACGCGATATCTCCGCCGGGTGGAGTTCATCCCGGGCACTCATCAGCTCATTGCGCTGGGCACCAACGGCGAGATCTCAGTAACCGACGTTACGACGGGCAAAACGATCCGGAAGATGGATCTTGCCAACGGCTCGACGCAGACAATGGCGGTCTCGACAAACGGGAAGTACGTCGCCGGGGCAGGGCGCACCCAGCGGATCGGGGTGTACAACCTGCAGACGGGAAAGCCCACCTACAAACCGGTGGGTCACTCAAGCCGGATATCGAGCATAGTCTTCAGCCCCGACGGCAGCCAACTCGCCTCGGGCAGCTACGACAAGACGGTGCGCGTCTGGGATCTGAAAACCAGCAAGAGCAGGCATGTCCTGCGCGGGCACAGTTCCTACTCGTACGGCGTGGCGTGGTCGGACGACGGGAAACACCTGGCGTCGGTACAGACCGCGGGCAGCCACGGCGCGATTCTGTGGGACCCCAAGAGCGGCAAACAGACCCGGCATATCAAGAACGTTCCCCAGTACGCGATGGACATGGTCTTCCGCGACGGCGGTGAGGAACTGGTCATCGCCGGGAGGCGGGGGAATGTGCAGGCGTTCGAGGTCAGCAGCGGTAAGCGCGTGTTCAGCACGTCGATGAGCCCCGACAGCAGGCGGAGCTATTTCTACTCGATCGCCCTGAGCCCGAATGGGCGGATGTTCGCGGCGTTCGGCCGAGAGAGCCTCAAGCTCATGGACCTGCGTTCCCGCAAATCGTTCGGGCTGCCCATCGACGAGCGCATCATGTACGGCCTTCAGAACGCAGCCTTCAGCCCGGACGGCTCGCTCATGGCCTGGTCGGGCACGAAACAGGTACATGTGATGGAAGTGATCTCCGGGCAGGAAGTTCTCTCCATAAACCGAGGCCGAGTCGGGCGCAGCGCCGTTGTGTTTTCTCCCGACGGACGCTATCTGGCGACCGCCGATCAGAAGGATGACATCGATGTGTACGACTTGGCCCGGGGCAAGCGGGTGGCCCGGTTCGCCCAGGCCAAGACTGCCGCCAAGGCCAGGAAAACGACTGCCCGCGCTCGAATAATGATCCAGACCTATACTCACGCGGGAACAAGCAGCCTGCGGTTCAGCCCGGACGGGAAACTGCTCGCCTCGGGCAACGTCCGGGGTATCGTACTGCTGTGGGACTTCGCCGCGGAGGTGCGAGGCTCGGATGACCCCCGAGACGACGTGGACCTGGAGGCGTGCTGGGAGGACTTGGCCGACCATGACGCCCGTCGGGCGTATGTCGCCTACTGGAAGCTCTCACAGAAGGGCCCCGAAGCCGTCGCGTTCCTGGCCGACGCGATGAAGCCGGTCACCAAGCCCAAGGCCGACCTGATCGACGAGAATATCGACCACCTCGACGCCGAGAATTACCAGACACGCAAGCGTGCCTATTCCACACTCGCGCGGTTCGGGCCGGTGGTCAAGCGAGAGCTGCTCCGGGCAATCAAGCAGAAGACATCGCTGGCCGGGCGACGCCGCATTGAGGAATTGCTCCGCGTGATGGACAGTCCCATCAGTCGTTCGCCGTCGGTGGTGCGACAGCTGCGGGCGGTACGCATCCTGCGGAACACGCGAACCGACAAAGCACGGGAGGTCCTGGAGACACTCACCAAGGGTGTCAAGGAAGCCCCTCAGACGGTGGCGGCCCGCCGGGCGGTTGAGCTGCTCAAAAAGACCGGCGACGAGTAACCGCCGGGCGACCTCAACGGGCGCCGAATCGGTTGACGCACTGTCCCACCGGTGGGGTCAGCAGTGTCTCGGCCGACCATGACACGCCGGAGGGGCTGTGAATGCTGATCTCCCTCGACTCACCGGGCAGCAGCGTGATGAGCTGATCGCTCGCCTCGGCCCGCGGGTCCAGCCGATCCACCTGCAGACAGAAATCCCGGACGAGCGTGCGCGCCTTGAGCGTGACGCGGCAGCCTTGCTCGTCGGGCGAGACCTCCGCGTCCAGCTCGGGCTCGGGGTAGTGGAGGTGCTTGTCCCGCGAGAAGAACCACGTCGCCCGCGCGCCGGCAGCCTCCGCCACCAGCAGCTCGCGGGTTGGGTCGTCGGCCTCAACCAGCGACGAATCCAGGCGTTCCACCGGCAGGCAGCTTCGGGCGGGGACCTCCAACTGCCGGGCCGACTCGGCGAGTGTCTCGCCGGTGAAGCTCGTCCGCCAGAGGACCGCCTCGCCGCTCCAGGGCTCGTCGGTGTCGTTGATGGCGAAGAGCATCAGCCCGCCCTCGCCGGGTTGGATCGTCAGGAGTCGATCGGCGTAGAATCGCCGGGTGGCGTACCAGAGTGGTTTCTTTCGGCCCGCCCCATCGACGGCCGACCAGCTGGTGACAGGCCAGCAGTCGTTCAGTTGCCAGTACAGCGTGCCCATGCAGCGGGGCTGGCGCGAGCGGAACCACTCCACGCCGGTCGTCAGTGCGCGGGCCTGATTGACCTGCAGCAGGTAATGCCAATCATCGAAGTTCGCGGGCATATTGAACCATGCTTCAAGGTGCCGATCGTTTCGCTCGTCGCCCCGGCCGGACCGCTGGCGATGGGCCAACCCCTCCGATCCACGGCGGAGCTGGTCGGCCGCCAGCGCCTCGGACAGGGTGGCAAATGTCGGCGGCGCCTGGAAGCCGAACTCGCTGCAGAAGCGAGGTTCGTCCTGGCGGTAGGCGCTGTAATCGTCCCCGAACCAGACGTGCCAGATGTGCGTGTTCCCGCGCGGGTTGGCGTTCGGATGGAACTCGGGGTCCTGGTCCTCTTTCCACTGTCCGGAGTACGGGCTGGCCGGCCAGTATGGTCGCGATGGGTCCACCTGGGCGACGATGCGCGGAAGCAGCTCCAGGTAGTAGCCCGCCCCCCAGGTGCGACCCTCCACCCAGCCACGCTCTTTCCAGCCCCAATCGCAGTAGCCCCAGAGGTTCTCATTGCATCCGTTCCACAGCACCAGCGACGGATGGGGCATCAGCCGGGCGACGTTGAAACGGGCCTCCTGCTCGACGAGGTCTGCGAAGGGTTGCTCCTCCGGGTAGCTTGCGCAGGCGAACAGGAAGTCCTGCCAGACCATCACGCCCAGTTCGTCGCAGATGTCGTAGAAGGCGTCGGTCTCGAAGATCCCGCCTCCCCAGACCCGCAGCATGTTCATCTCGGTGTCCACGGCGTTGGCGATGGCTGCGCGATATCGTTCGGGCGTGCAGGCGCGATCCAGGAAGCAATCGTCCGGAATCCAGTTGGCGCCTTTGCAGAAGATCTCCCGTCCGTTGACGCGCAGAGCGAACCGCGAGCCGGCGTCGTCTTCGCTGGTGTCCAGATCCACGGTTCGCAGCCCGATTCGGCCGACCCATTCGTCCAGGACGCGTCGACCTTCGCGGTCCCTCAGCGTAACCTTCAGCGTGTAGAGCGGCTGCTCGCCGTATCCTCTGGGCCACCAGAGCTGGGGTTCGTGCACGTCCAGGCGGACGAATGTCTCGGCGTTTTCCTCGCGCAGGGCGACCTGGTGGCTGAACGCCTGGCCGTCCGGGGCTTCGAGCGTCGCCGTCACGCCCAGCCAGCCCGCCTCGGCCCGGTCGATGTCCACCAGCACGTCCACCTGGGCGTCTTCGGCGTTGGCGAGGACCACCCACGGGCGGACGTTCTGCAGGCGGGCTGAGCCCCAGCCACGCAGGGAGATGGGCTTCCAGGGCCCGGCGGTGGTCAGTTGCGGGCCCCAGTCCCAGCCGAAGTTGCACGCCATCTTGCGGATGAAGTTGAAGGGCGGCAGGTCGTTGACACGCGGCAGTTCGCCCAGTTCCTCGGCCTTGGCGCGTGCGTAAGGCAGCGGGGCGCGAAAGAGAATTCGCAGCGTGTTTTCGCCCTCGGTGATGGCTGACGCCACGTCGAAGACGTGCTCGAAGTGCATGTCCTCACAGCGACCAATGAGCCGATCGTTCAACTCCAGCGAGGCGATGGTGTCCAGCCCCTCGCAGACCAGTTCGATGTTCTCGTTGCGAAGCAGGCGCGAAGGGGCCTCGAACGTGCAGCGGTACTCCCAGTCCGTCTCGCCGATCCAACGGAGATGCTCCTCGGCGTCGCCGGTGTACGGGTCGGGGATGAGCCCCGCATCGAGCAGGGCGGTATGCACGCAGCCGGGCACGGCCGCCGGGACGGTCTTCTGGCGAATGGTGTCGGGAACCTGGACTGCCTCGCCGATGGCGCGCAGCGTCCAGTTGTCTTCGAGGCGAAAGATTTCCATGAGAACTCCGTCGAGCGTCAATGCCCACCTGCCGGCAGGCGGGTCAGGATCCGGCTACGGAATTTTCTAACGCCTCAGCGAAGCCGATGCAAGCCCGCACGCGAATCGTGGTACGGGCGTCCCGGCCATGCGACATTGTTGCCGCCGCGCGAAGGGCTACTTCGCCTCGACCGCCCTGCGAAGCTCGCGATACCGTTTGTAGGCGCCCGGCGCCCGGTCGACGAGGTCCTTGGTGTTTTTGAACTTCATCTGGATCGCGGAATCTCCCTTGCGGCGGATGACGGTGATTTCGCCGTCCTCGGCCACCCGGAATTCTTCGGCGGGCCGATGCATCGAACGCAGGAGTTTCAGTGTGTCGTCCATGTCCGCCAAGACCTTCTCGATCTCGGAAATCAACTTGCGACGCTCGGCAGGGGTGATGGGGCGTTTGCCGGATTCCCCGGCGTCGGCGGCGCCCTTTCCACCGTACTTTGGCTTGTCGGTCTTGGCCTTGGCCTGGTAGGGGCGGCGGGGCTCGCGATCCTGCTCCCGGGTTGCCGGAACTGTCGGCGCGGCGTCGGCTGAGCCGGCTGATGCGCCGGTTGGCGGCGCATCTCGGACCACTTGGACTCGGGCGCTCTCCTCACCAGCGGCCTGTTTGTCCCCCCCGCTGTAGACCTCGGCGGTTGCTTGGTCGTCAGCGGCCTGTGCCTTGTTGGCACCCCCGGACCGCTCCACATCCTTGGCCTCCATCTCGTCGGGCAGGCATTCTGCGAGTTGGGGGTCCTTCTCTTTGCCGTCGCCGCCGGAGAGTTGCGTCTCAGGGGAGGGTGCTGCTCGATGGGCTGTCTCGCCCCGGGAAACCGTATCGACGCGGGGGGCAGCCTGCGACAGTTG
>CAZYIH010000083.1:9010-10404 GCA_964646915.1 uncultured Planctomycetaceae bacterium
GGGCTGTCTCGCCCCGGGAAACCGTATCGACGCGGGGGGCAGCCTGCGACAGTTGAAGCTGGTCCATTCGGCTGCGGGAGGCCTGGGAGGCCGCCCGTTGCTGACGGGTCAGGCGGGCGAACTGGGCGTGGGTGTTGGGGTCGGCCTGGCGGAACTCATCCGGAGAATCGTAGTTCCAGGCCTTCAGCTTCCCCTCTTCGGTGGTCTTGTCCGGATCGTCGGGCGAGCCTTTCACGACGGTCAGTTCCTTGCCGTTTCGGTTGACGACGTAGCGATTGCCCTCGACGTCGGTCCAGCCGACCGTTTCGGCGGGTGCTTCGTTGGTGGGCTGGTCGGCATTGGCCAACTGGCTGAAGGCTTCGTTGTTCCGTCCGAGGACATCCTTGATGCGGTTCGGATCGCGCTCGGGCACCCAGTTGTTGTTCACCTTGCGATAGACCTTGGCCTGGACGGACTCGACGTCATGGACGGGCTTTCCGTTGGCGTCGTACTTGTAGCCGACCTCTCCCAGCGTGCGGGGCGATGAGACCGTAACGGTTCTCTTGAGTCGCTTGCCCGCACGGATCACCTCGATCCGCAACTGTCGGCCTGGCTTTTCGCGAACGATCCGCTCGACGAATGTTCCGGGCTTGGCGGGGGCGGGCTGGCCGTTGACCGCGGCGATGACGTCGTACCGCTTGAGGCCCGCCTTGTCGGCAGGCCCGTCGTTGATGAGATTCACCACGGTCAGGCCCGTCGCCTCGGGCAGGGACAGTTGCTTGCCCAACGCCTCGGAGACCGGCGCCACGCGGATTCCGATCCAGCCGCTCTGCCGTACCTGGAGGTTGTCTCGGGTCTGGGAGCGGAAGTTGCTGCTCGGCTGGACGGTGTTGGGCGTCTGGGTGGGCGCATTGCTCGGGGCGGAGGTCGGCTCGGCGGTGTCGCCCGCCAAGGCAAGGCCCGCCGGCAGCAGGACCAACGTCAGGATGAGTGCAAAGCGGATCGTCTTCATATTCGGTCTCCCGGGGGAGGGGGTTACAGGTCGGCTTCGGTGTGGCAGGCGTCGCCGGCCATCCGGTCCAGTTGGATCATGTACACCTCGCCGCGGTCCTCATCGACCACGCCGATATACTCACGGCTGACATGGACGTCCGACGTCGCGCCGCAACGGATGCGTTCCCGCTGGAGGCGCTCGGCCAGGTCACGGGTCGGTGGTGGCGGCGTGTCTCCGCAAGCAACCGCAGGGTCGGCCGACAGTGTGCGAGGTCGGGCCAACGCGTCGGCATCGGAGAACGCCTCCATGTCGGAGTGGATGGCCGGGCCTTCAGGATCCAGTCGCGCCAGACCCCTCGGCCGACCTGTCTCGCGGCCCCGACCATCGAGCCGGGTAAGGGGGCTGTCCGCCGGGGCCTTGG
>CAZYIH010000083.1:10504-11610 GCA_964646915.1 uncultured Planctomycetaceae bacterium
GGGCGCGGGTTGTGTGCGTTCCGCCGTCAACTTCTCACCGGTGGGCACATTCGGCGTGTAAACCATCACGAATGCGGTCACGGCCACCAGCAACGTGGCGGCGACGGCGGCGAACCGACGGACGCCCGTTCCCAGGCGGCTGTGGCGGCCGGCTCGGGCGACCTTCCCCCCGGTCGACGGTTTCAGCAGGGCGCTGAGTGCGTCGGCCACCTGGCGGTCACTCTCGGCGAAGGCGGTGGTCTCGCGGTGCAGCGACGGATCGCGCAGCATTTCGCGCTCAAACTCGGCCCGCTCCTGGGCGGGCATGGACCCGTCGAGATACCGGCAGATCCGAAGATCGCGGGCGTCGGCGTCCGGCTGGTTTCGCTCAGGCGATGTCATACGTCCTCTCCCGGCTGGAGTTTGTCCCGCAGCATACGTCGACCTCTTACGAGGCGTGCTTCCACCGTCGAGGGCGACACGTCCAGCACGTCGGCGATCTGTCGGTGTGTCCAGCCTTCCAGGTGCCGGAACACCACCGGGTGTCGGTAGATTTCCGGCAGCGACTCGACCGCCCGCAGAACGCGCTGCTGCGATTCTTCCAGCGAAGCGGCCCGGTCGGGCTGATCGGTGCTGATTGTGTCGGCTTCGTTGAACATGTCCTTGACTCGCTTCCAGAGCTTTCGGCCCCGGGTGGTTTTACGTCCGGCATCCAGGGCGGCGTTGCGGGCTGTGCGATACAGCCACGACCGCCACGCCCGGGTATCCTTGAGCCTGTCGCTTTGCTGCCAGAGACGGATCCAGACCTTCTGGCAGATGTCGTCAATGAGGTGAGAATTGCCCACCGTGCCATAGACGACCCCGCGGACCCACTTTTCATTGCGGCGCATGAACTCCTCCAACGCGCCGGCGTCTCCGCCACGCAACGCCTCAATGAGCTGCTGGTCTGCGTCGTCGTCCTGGAATGGCACCTGCATGTCCACAGTGAAGACGCCTCTCACGGGTGGATCCCGACAGAAAATCAGGAAAAATCTCAGTCTCTTTCTTCGGGCTGAGCGGAAGGCTATCACATCGGGAGGCGCTACTGCCTCACCGACGCCCGGCGAGCCCGGCACGGGCAAGATGCC
>CAZYIH010000084.1:0-9224 GCA_964646915.1 uncultured Planctomycetaceae bacterium
CGGCATGAGCCGCACGCCAAGGCGACGGTCAGACGCTTGCACGTATGTCCCGGCGGTGCTAGGGTGTCGGTTTGTCGCGGGCGTGGCCCGCGCGTATCACCGAAAGCTCCGAACCCACGGGAAACACAGACCATGCCCAGCAGCCCGCTGTTTGACCTGTCGCTGATCGATACGTCCAACGTCCCCATCGACAAGGACGCCATCTACGAGGTGAACCCGCATCGCTACGAGTTCCAGCAGCTCGACGGGATTCACCTGTGCGACTTCGAGAACGGCCGAATCGCCGGCTATCGCGACGTGCGGGACGACGAGTTCTGGGTTCGCGGGCACATTCCCGGTCGACCGATCTTCCCGGGCGTGTTGATGATGGAGACCGCCGCCCAGCTGGTGAGCTATTACGCGATGCAGGCGATGCCCGGGAAGGGTTTTCTGGGTTTCGGTGGCGTGAAGGACGTAAAGTTCCGCGGCAGCGTCGAGCCCGGGATGCGAATTCTCATGGTCGGCTCGATGGTGGAACTCCGCCCGCGCCGCGCCATCGGCGCGACCCAGGCATACGTGGACGGCAAGATGGTGTACGAAGGCACCATTACCGGCTTGTGGCTGGGGTAGCTTTCCGCCGCGTTGTTTCCTGCCCGTTTGCGACCCGTGACCCGTTCGGGGGACGCCTTGGCCGAGTGGACCACACTGTTCGACGACGAGTTGCTCGCCGACGGTGACATCGGCGAGCAACAGCTGCGCGCCATTCCTCCGCGGCGCGGCGTGGCGCTGCTTTCGTCGGCCGACGATCGGGCCATCCTCCTGCTGCCCGGTGCCGACATCCGCGCCCGCATCCGCAATCGCCTGCGCGACCCGGAATCGGACGAAGGCGGACCGGTCATCCCCGATCTGCAGGGCATTACGCGACGGATCCGCTGGACGCTGGCGACCAGCCACTTCCAGAGCGATCTGGCGTATTTCGAGATCGCCCGCCTGGTCTGGCCACGAGAGTATCCGCAGATGGTGGCATGGCAGGCGCCGCTGTTCGTGCAGGTCGATTGGTCCGAGGAGTACCCCTCCTTCCGCCGCACGCGTGACGTGGTCGGTGGTGGGGGGCAGCTGGTCGGGCCGATGCCCACCGTGAAGGACGCCGAGCGGTTCATTCAAGGCCTCGAAGACGCGTTCGATCTCTGCCGCGACCCGCGACACCTCGCCTCGGCCCCGAACGGCCAGCGGTGCGCGTACGCCCAGATGGGACGCTGCCTGTGCCCGTGCGACGGAAGCATCCCAGCCCGGGAGTATCGGCAGGTGGTTGAGCGGGCGGCGCGGTTTGCCGCCGGTCAGCGAGGCCCCATGCATGAGGAGTTGCACGCGGCGATGAAGGCAGCCTCGGCTGAGCTGGAGTTCGAAAAGGCCTCGGCACTCAAGCGACGCATCGAACGGCTTGCCGAGCTGGAAGGACCGGCCTTTCGGGAAGTGGCCCCCATCGAGCAGTTCGAGTTCATCCTGGTTCAGCCTACCGGGCGGATCAGCGAAGCCCGTGCATATTTCTTCCGCGGCGGGCGGGTGTTCGCCGGGACGACGCTGCAGTATCCGCTGGTGGAGGAACAACTCACCGGCGCGCTGGCGACGATGGAGCGGTTTCATCCGGCGAGCTTACCGCCCGAGCCCACCCGCGTGACGGCGATGCGGATGGGGTTGGTGGCCCGTCAGTTGTTCTGTCGGCCTGAACGTCGCGGCGTGATGCTCCGCTGGCGCGAAGGGGTCACCTCGGCGGAGCTGGTTGAGGCGATCGAAGAAGCCGCCGAAGACCTGGGTCTGCGCGAGCGGGCGGCCCCGGCGGCGAAGAAAAGCCCACCCGGCGCGAACTCCAACGGCGGATCAGGCGACGAAGAACAAGCGCCCCGGCCCCGGTCAACCGATACAATAGACGGCGGATAGCCTCCATGCTCCACAACTTCCTGGACAATTACGGCCTTCGCAGGCGACGCCGCTTCTGGCGGTTTGTGTCTCCGCGTCGACGCGGCGTGGGGCTGGTTGTTCTGGCGATGCTGCTGGCGGCGTTCTACGGCTATTGGTACATCACCAACGGCGAGCGGGTCCGTCGCATGGCCGAGCAGTACCTCGAACGACTCACCGGCGGGGAGGTCACGATCCACGACGCCGAGTTCAACCTCTTCGGGCCGATCGAGCTGCGTCGCGTTCGGCTGCACGTTCCCGAGGATGACTCGCCACTGCCATTCCTGGAGGCCCAGCAGCTCAACCTCCGCCACGTTCCGTACACGTTGCTCAGCGGCAGGCTGCAGGTAACGGAGATCGTCTGCGCGAGTCCGACGGTGAACCTGCAATACTACAGCGGCGGGGGCAACAGCGCGAAACGCCTCTTCGGCCAGGCGGCCGAGTCGAGACGCCGACAGGAGGTGGAACGTCCCGTTGAGGTTCCCATGCGCCTGCCGCACATTCGCCTGCTGGACAGCAAGCTGCGCACCTTCACCGTCAACGGAAAGAATCGCGAGATCGGGATCGAGTACGACCTGAGCATTTCGCTGCGGCCGCGGGGCGGAGTGGGGTATGAGGTGCTCTTCGAGGAGCCCGGTCAGGAACGTTCGGAACAGCCTCGTGGCCGTTTGGTGATCGACATCAGCCGGGGCGAGGTGCTCGTGAAGGACATGTTCACGCCGATCCCGAAGGTGATGGCCGCCTTGCCGAAGGAATATCGCGCGTGGGTGGACCAGTACGAGGTGACCGGAACGCTGCAGCTGCCCAAGGGCGGCACGTTCGACATGCAGCGCGGCGTGTTCGAGGTGGAGCTGGCCGACGTCTCGATGAGGCCGATGGGCGGGAACCTGCGCGTGGAGAACGTTCGGGGCATGCTGCGGTTCGACGCCAACGGCGTGGACCTCCGCAAGATCACCGGGCGCGTCCCGGCGATGGGCGGCGGATCGCTGAGAATGGACGGTCATTACACCGGCTTCTCTCCCAACAGCCCGTTTGATATCGAGATGGTTGTGGACGACATGGCCGTTCCGGACCCCAACGCCCAGCTGGGCCCGTTGAAATGGCTCGCCGAGCACCTCCGCGAGACCTATCAGCCCTCGGGTACGTTCGATCTGGACGTGACGATCAGTCGCGACGCCAACGGCCCGATCCGCCTGGATGGGACAGCCTCCCCGAACAACCTTGCCGCGATGTACCGCTATTTCCCGTACCCGGTCGAGGGGGTCAACGGGACGCTGTGGTTCAACCAGAAGGGCGTCACGAGAATGGATCTCACCGGCCATCACAGGCAGGCGAGGGTGGCCATCGCGGGCACCTTCACGCACGACCCCAACGGGTTGGGCATGGACGTGACCGTCCGGGGGACGGACATCCCGTTCGATCAAAAGCTCACGGACGCCCTGGACCCGAACTTCGCGAAGGTGCTGGCGAGCTATCGACCCCAAGGCCAGGCCAACGCGATTGTCCATGTCACCAAGACCATCGAGGCCTACGAGCCGAACGTGGTCGTCGATATCCGCCCTGCGGGCAAGGCGAGCATCGCCTACGAAGGGTTCCCCTATCGCCTCAACCGCGTGACGGGTCGGATTCTGATCGGCCGGTATCGCACGAGCATCGAAGGTCTCACCGGGTTCAGCGACAAGGCGGAAATCGAGATCGCCGGTACGGTTCTCCAGCCGGACGGCAACCGCCCGATCATCGACCTGACGATCTCGGCCAGCGACGTGGCGATCGACCGGAAACTCACCGACGCGCTGGATCCCAACTCGGCCAAAGCGATTCGCGAACTCGGGCTCACCGGTCGGGTCAAGACGCTCACCGCCCGGGTGAGGCAGACCACCGACAAGCCCCTCTCCCTCGACGTGCAGGCCAGCCTCGAAGACCTTTCGGTGCTCTACGAGGCATTCCCGTACCGCCTGACCGACGGGACAGCCGAGATCACCTTCAACAACAGGCGACTGGTGGTGACGGAGTTGACCGCCCGCCACGGCAAGACGGACGTGGCGCTCTCGGGGCAGGTGATTGAGAGCGACGGGAAAATGGGCGTGGATCTGAGAATGACCGCCAAGGGGGTTGCTTTCGATGAGGAGCTGCGGTCGGCCTTCAGGGCCGCCGGTCAGGAAGGCTGGTGGGAGGCGCTCAAGCCCACCGGCAGTACGGATCTGACGATCGACTGGCGCCAGCACATGCCCGAGATGGATCGGCCGATCGATTATCGCATCGAGGTTCGCCCCACGGGGGAGGCGTCGGTCTCGCCGCGCGATCTGCCGCTGCCGTTCCATAACCTCACCGGGCGCCTCATCGTGACACCCGAAAAGGTCACCATCCCCAAGCTCACTGCCCGAGACGCCAACGCGACGATGGCCATCTCCGGGGCAGTGATGCGGAAAGGGCGGCGCGAGACGATCGATCTGACGGTGGACGCCAACGCGATCCCGCTGACCGAGTCGCTGCTCAACTCGCTGCCGGTGGAGGACTCACCGCTGCTGAAGAAGCTCTCGGCGGGCGGGACGTTCTCAGCCCGCCTCAAGCGGTTTCACGTGGTGCGGATTCACCCGGCCGAGCCGACCACCCAGCCGACCGGGGAGGCTGACCCCAACGCCAAACCCCGTCTGGGTGAATGGGCCATTCGTGGGCGATTGAGCTTCTCCGACGTGCCGGTGGATACGGAAGGCCAGGCGCGGCGCTACAGCGGGGACCTCGACGGGGCCCTCAGCAGCGGCGAGCAGGGTCTGGCGATCGACGCCAACGCGCACCTGGCGGCGGTCACGATCGGCAACCGAAAGGCCACCGAACTTCGCGGCAAGCTCGTCAAGGCAGCGAAGGGGAGCGGGATCTTCGTGAAAGGTCTTTCCGGGCGGTTCTACGGGGGCAAGCTTGCGGGCAAGGCGCTGATTCGCCTTGGTGAGAAGGGCAGTTACTCCTTCCGCGTTTCGATGCAGGGGGTCCAGTTGGAGAAGCTCGTAAACGCCGGCCTGAGCGACCCGAACAAGATTCGCGAGATGCCCGGAACGGTCAGCGGCGACCTGACGATGGAGGAGACCTTCGGCAAGGCCGACTCGCGCCGGGCGACCGGGGAGTTTCGTATCACCAAGGCCAAGCTCTATCGCATTCCGTTGCTTCTGGGGCTGCTGCAGGTGGTGACACTGCAGCTGCCCGGGGAAAGCGCGTTCAACGAGGGAACAATGAAATACTTCCTGCGCGGTGATCGACTGGTGCTGCGCGAGGTGAACCTCTCGGGCACGAGCCTGTCGATTGTCGGCTCGGGCGTGATGGACCTGGACTCCGGCAAGATCAAGCTTCACTTCCTTTCCCGCACAGTGGGCAAGTTGCCCGGGATCGGGCAGGACCTTGAGACGCTGCTCAAGCCGTTCGCCAAGCAGATTGCGGAAATTGAGGTTACAGGCACGCTCGCGAAGCCTACCATGCGCACCGTCGCCCTGCGAAGTCTGGATGAGGCCATCCGCCGACTGGTCAGCCCGGAGTTGAAGGAAGATTAGTCATCGGCGGCGCGGATGACCGACGGATAAACGATCAAACAAAGGAGAATTGTCGCATGGATGTGAAAGTTGGAATCATCGGTGGAAGCGGACTCGGAGACGCCCTGTGTGGCCAAACGAAGGGCAAGGAAGTGGCGGTGGACACGCCGTTCGGCAAGCCGTCGGGCCCGTTGATCGAGGCCCGGTGGGATGGTACGGACATCGTGCTGCTGAACCGGCACGGCGAGGGGCACATCTACTCGCCCACGCAGGTGCCGTACCGCGCGAACATCTATGCCCTTAAGGAGGTCGGCTGCACGCACGTGATCGCCTCGGGCGCGGTCGGCTCGCTCCGGGAGGAATACAAGCCCCGCGACCTGGTCATCGCCGATCAGGTCATCGACAAGACCACCCGCCGATGCCCCACGTTCTTCGAGAAGTACGTCGCGGTGCATCTGGAGTTCGCCTCGCCGTTCTGCCCGGTGTTGCGTCAGCACCTCCTCCGCTGCGCCGACGCCGTCAAGACCGATGTCCATCCGACCGGGACGTACGTGTGCATGGAAGGGCCGGCCTTCTCGACGCGTGCCGAGAGCGAAATGCATCGCCTCTGGGGCGGAGACCTGATCGGCATGACCGTCATGCCCGAGGCCAAGCTCGCCCGCGAGGCGGAGCTGTCCTATGCCCTGGTGGCGCTGCCGAGCGATTACGACTGCTGGAAGCCCACCCCCGATGAGCTGGACAAGCACGAGTTGCTCAAGGAGATCATCGGGAATCTCACAGCCGCCACAAAAAACGCGATCGAACTCATCAAGGCTGCCATCTCGCGCTTTGACGCGATCGCCGAGACGCCCAGTCCCGCTCATGCCGCCCTGGAAATGGGGATCTGGACGCCGAAAGACAAGGTCGACCCCGCCGCCCGCGAGGAATACGGGACCTTGCTGAAGAAGTATCTCTGAAGACCGGATCGCGCCGTGCGGCGACCCATCGAGGCCGATGGTGTGTTTCACGTGGGCGGGAGCGGATCGACAACCGGAAGGATAAGTCATGAGGCGATACATGCGGTACATGAGGATTGTGTCGGCCGTCCTGGCCGTGTCGGCTGCGCTGGTGGGTGGGGTCTCCGGCGTCGTGGCCGATGAGGTGGACGAGCTTGTCAAGAAGCTCGAGCCCAAGGAACGGTTCGCGGACTACACGCCGGGCTGGCACGTCCAGACGCGGCAGTTCCGGTTCCATCACGCCGGCGGCAAGGTCGTCAAGAAGGTCTGGCGCGTGGTGATGGACGGCAAGAAGCACGTTGCGCTGCTGCGAACCGGCGACATCCAACTGCTGGCGTTTACGCCGGACTCGGCCCGGACGAAGCTGAACATGCCCACCGGTCGGTATCATCTCGACACGTTCATGGGCCCGATGATCTCGACCAATCAGTTCATCCAGAAGAAGGTGTACTACACGCTTCAGGGCGATCTGGACGTGAACGACACGGACACGTGGGAGACCGACGCCAAGGCCGGCACGCTCACGCTGGTCCGCTCGACGAAGACCGACGACCGTCACGTGGTGAATCGCTTCACGTTCTCGGTGGACCCGGTGTTCGGCTACCAGATCGACGGGCGATATCGCGCGGTGTTCTCGTCTCGACCGAAGAAGCGAACCTTCGGCGGCTGGGCGTTCTGCCCGGGCAACTACCCGCCCTGGAAGAAGGACGCCATCTACGATCGCACGGTGTACTGCCCCGGCGGCGGGCGGACCGATTACGTCGGCTGGGCGAACAATCTCATCAACATGGACCGCTGCGACGCCGACGGCGACAAGTTCACCTGGCGCGACGGGGGCTTCATCGCCTATCTCAACCCCCGCACCGGCTGGAGCCCGGTCCGCACGCGCGAGGACGGCTGCCCGGACGTCCGCATGCGCCTGTGCAATGCCCACAACGACTTCCACATCCACATCCCGTTCCCCGAGAAGCTCCCGACCGACGATCAGGGACGTCCGGTGTTCACCGCCCATCACCGCCTGATGGCGATCCCTCCCGAGCTGACCCAACACGTGTGGGACAGCGTCAAGCTGATCGGTCAAAAGCAGTCGGGCCTCATCATGAAGATCGGCGAGACCGAGACCTTCGAAAACCAGCCCGTCGCGCTGACCGAGCCGGCTCGCGGGATCGTGTGGACGTCCCACCATCCGCCGGTGAGTGAGAAGTACGCACGCTCGGGGAAGAAGTCCATCGTCATTCAAGGACGACAATGGCCGAACCTGCCGCAAGTGGGGCTCTTCCGCAACTCGAAGTACGTCCTGGAGGCGTATGTGAAGGTCGAGCCATGGACCGAGGAGGAGCTGGAAAAGGCGAAGGCGAAGGATGCCCGCCGACGCGAGAAGCTCAAAAAAAATGGCAAAGAACTCCCGCCGGAGATCGATTGGGACAACGTCAAACCGGCCGCCTACATCACGGCCGACTATTACGAATGGTCGCCGCACAGCGGTAAGATGCTCAAGAAGCACCGCACGAATACCGCGACTTACGGCAAGGACGGCTGGCAGCGCATCGCCGTCGAACTCGCAACGCCCCAGTGGGATCCGTTCGTGAACATCACGTTCCATTGCGATTACGGCAAGGCCTACATGGACGACTTCGCGCTGAAGCTCGTGAAGAACGGAAATACCACGCAGGAAGGCCTTACGCCCGAGGAAATCAAGGCCCGAAGCGGCAAGTAGGAAGCGCCCCCGGCAGCACAATACGTCGGCCCCGCCCGAGCAGAACGGGCGAGGCCGACGGTGCAGCGGGCGTTTTTTCTCAGCGCCTGCGACGCAGGAGGATTCCCAGTCCGCCCATCGCCAAAAGGGCCATCGTGGCTGGCTCGGGCACGCAGTCATGAACAAACGAGCCGGGCTGTCCTTGGCTGGAGAACTGCATATTGTAGCCCACGATGTCGATTGAAACCCACTCGGGGTTGAAGTTGACTCCGAAATCCCGCAGGTCATAGGAGTTCTCGAAGTTGAAAACCTCCGTCGTATTGGCTTGCAGGTCGAGGGCTGCGATCTCCACGCGACCAATAAACTGGTCCTCCTCACCGGGCAAGGGCGGCTGACCCTCTGGTCCTGATGCGGGGCGATCCGAGGTGGTGTAGTTAATGATGATGCTTGCGAACCCATTCTCGGTGGAATCTGTCAGGCCGTACTGAAAGTTCACCTGCACCTCCTTCCAGCGGCTGAGGTCCATTGGGTGGTCGTAGTACCACTGGTTCCACCAGCCGGGGACCGTGTTGGTATTCCCCCATGGGTCGGTTTGGCCAAGCCCCGTGTTCTGAGTGTCATCGTAGGCGAACCACGGTCCGTCCGGATCGAGGGTAAACCCGGTTCCGCCACCGTCAGCCAGCACGTTCCAGTTTGTTTCATCGCCTCCCAGCACGGCCCAGAAAGAGTCTTCCTGGGGCAGGGCCAGGGCGGGGGCGGCCGTCACTGCCACAACGGCCAAAGCGGTCACAATTACGATGCGTCTCATGTTGTCCTCTCCTTTCGAAAGCTCATCGGATTCCGCGCAGCAGCCCACACGGCCACAGCGCACGGCTGGGCAGAGTTGCGTACACAGGGGCAGATGCAGAAAGCACAGAGCAAAGGGAACTCGGCCGGGTGGCCTGAGCAGACAGGAAATGAGCGAGCGAGCTCTCATGTCTGCCACGTCTTTTCGCGGCGCCGTTCCCGCAGCGCCACGGAGCATATTAAATTCTAGGCAGGGTCCGATCGTCCGAACAAGGATGCGGATATAAAAATATG
>CAZYIH010000084.1:9324-11606 GCA_964646915.1 uncultured Planctomycetaceae bacterium
CCATCCGCCGATAGAAACTCGGGAACCCTCGACGCTGCCGACGCGTCTGAGGTATACTGACGGCGAACACACTCCACCAACGGAGGAAAGGGCGGAACCAGACGCATGGCCCCGATGCGAACCATCCCGTGCACCCTTATCGCGGTCGCGATGCTCACTGCCTTCGCGGCGGCCAATACGGCCCTGCGCTCCGAGGCGGAGTCCGACCCCAAACCCTGCTCGCCACTGCCCACGACCCAGCCGGTCGAGAAGGCCGACGCCAACCAGGCCACAGACCGCCCCGAGGACGCCCGGGCCCTTCGCGGCACGTGGGTGGGGCAACTCAAGCGGGACGGCAAGAGCATCCGCGTGGTGCTGTTCGTGCGATCCACGGGCAAAGTCACCGGCCTGATGGGCCGCTACGACGCCCCGGCGACGACCACCCTCGCAGCCGACCGGACCAGCGGCGGGCGGTCGCTGCAGTTGACGCTGGACAAACGCACGCGCTTCGTGTCTCCGGCGATGACGCTGGCCAAGCTCATGGACGTCCAGTCCGGGCGGGAGGCCGTCGAGCTGTCGCCGGCCGGCGAACCTTCCGAAATCAGCGGCCGAGCGACGTTCCACCTCACCCGCCGTTGCGTGGGGCAGGATGCTTTGGCGCTCATTCCCGACTCGTTCGACATTTCCCAGCTCACCGTCAAAGGCACGGCCGACACGCCGCTGCGATGGCTGGCTGTCTGCCGGGAGCTGGGCGCCTCGGACGAGGCCTTGGAAAACGGCCTGACCGTTGCCCTCCGTGCCCGCGCGAAGATCGCGGAGCTCAACCGCAAGCTTGGCCCGAATCGCCGCTCCATGAGCGTCTACATGCAGTACCTTCGAATGCTCGAAAGCATCCGCAAGACCTACCTCGCCAAGCTGGGTGAAACTCTGGACGACCAAGCCGCCGACGCGCTGCGGCAGACCATCTCGTCTGTGGGGACGTTCGAGGACGACGCAGCCATTCTGATCGCCGCGATGAAGGCATCCGACGACGAGCCCGCCCGACGGGAAAAGGCGGCCCGGGCGTACCGCGCCTTTGTTCGCAAGCGGACGGCCGCCATTCGCGAGGCACTCAAGAGCTGCGCCCGGAAGCCCGAAAAGCCCGATGACGCAAAGGGCAAATCGGCGGGCGATGACGCATCGGGCGCAAAAGACACCGGCGCCGCCACCGAGTGACGCCGCCGGGCCTGTACGTTGCACCCGTCCCGGGACGGGTCATTTCTTCCGGGGCTCGAAGACCTCGCGCTGCTGATCGGTAAGCACGGTCTTCTTGATCTTCTCGGTGGCGTCATCCCGAAGGGCGTAAATGCTCTTGAGGTACGGATCGATCATCGTGATATCGCCCTTGGCGAAGAGCGTCTCAGCCACGTCGGTGGTCACCTTGAGCATTTCCTGCCACTGCTGATCGGTGGGCTTGGCTTTGCGGAAGCGGCCCTGGACCTTCTCCCACAGCACGTAGCCCGCCCAGCCCTTGCGCTGCGATGGGGTCAACTCGCGGAGGACCTCGGCGCGGATGTTCTTCATGAAGGTCCCGTTCTTCTCGGCCATCGGCTCGATCGCCTTCTCCAACTTGGCGACCTTCTTCTCGTCGCCGGCCTTCCGGGTGGCCTTGAGCTGCTTCCGCGTTTCGGTGTAGTTCTTGAAGAAATCGGTCTCGCGCCATTTCTTGAGCTTTTTGCTTCGCTCGTCGACGGCGGCCTGGAAGTCCTTCTTCTGTTGGCCGGTCAACTCGAGGGCGAGTTTCATCTGCTCGAACTCATCGCGCCGCCCGACTTTCATCGCCTTTTTCGCCGCTTCAAGATCCACAACAACCGGCTCGGCCGCCGCGACCTCCTCGGCGTCGGGCAGCTTGGCCGACTCGGCCATCAGTGATTCCGCATCCGCGCCCACGTCTGTTTGGCTCTCGCACCCGACGGTGAAACCCATGGCTACTACGAGCAGCATTGCCCACGTCATGTTCGTTGCGTGTCGCATTGTCGTCTCCCTGGTCTGGAGGTTGGAAATGACGATCCCGCCTTTGCTTCCATCTCACGGCGGGTTGGGCCGACATCCGTGCCGACCGATCGTACCGTGATTCTGCGCCGTTCGCGCATCGTCTGCAACCTTCAATCTTATCTTCGGTCGCAGTCAACCGCCGCGAGCCCGTGCGATCGTTCGTGTCAGCAGCCTTGCCGGAGGTCGGATCGGGGCGTATGCTCCAGCCTGAACGACCCCTCTTTGGAGACCCCGATGAACAAGCCGAATTTCGTATTCTTCCTGGTAGA
>CAZYIH010000085.1:0-11547 GCA_964646915.1 uncultured Planctomycetaceae bacterium
GCGGGTGGGAACGGTTGACCCGCCTGCGCAACTCGATACCTCGCCCTGTGGGGATTGTCATGGAAAAACGTCCGCTTCCGGCTTCGCTCATTGTGGTGGCTGTGCTGTTCCTTGTGGAGGGTGCGACGGCGGCCATGGAGGTGCTGTACTCCTTGGCAAACAATCACATCAACATCAACCTCGGAGTGATCGGAATTTTCGTGGGCTGGGGCCTGCTCAAGCTTCGCCCGGGCTGGCGGATCGTTGCGCTGGTTCTGCTGGTGATCGGCATGATCGTGTCAGCTATCGGGACGGCGGTCTTTCTCGGCGTAGGCCTGACCGGCGCCGGTCCATTGGACTTCAGTGTGTACGGACAGTTCGTGGGACACGTCTCGGTGATTATCGCCGTAATATTCGCAGCCGGCATGTTTGTGTTGTGCTTCTGGCAGTACCGTGTGCTCCGGAGGCCCGAAATTCGCGAACTCTTCGGTGTTTGGGTAAGCCCGCGTAACGCGCGCCGAATGCACCGGGATCAGGAAAGGGGCACCCATGAAGCGTGAGTGTACATGTATCGGACTGCTGCTCGTTGTGTTGACGGCCGCCTTGGCAGGCTGTGAAGGACAGGATGGTCGGGGCGATGCAAACGTCTCGGCCTCGGGGTCTGGGCCTCGCGCCGCGGCGCAGCGTGAAACGCCCGTCGAGCGAATTATCCGCGAGCGAGCGTGGCTGGCCGACAAGGCCTTGGAGGAGATGCGGGAACTGGTCGACGAGACAAACCAGAAACTGGCGAAGATCAACGGTAAGACCTTCATCCACGAACAGGAGCTTAAGCGGGTTGCGATCTTCGTGCCTGAACCCGAGCTACAACCCGAGCTACAACGGGAGGGAATGGTAAGGGTACCACCCCCTCTTTACGCACCAGACTGCGTGCTCAATAGTCAGCCGGAAAAGGTCCCGGAAAATGCAGTTGTGAAGCAATGGGCCGATCGTGTGGCTGAGGCCCAGAGCATCGAGGCGCGTTTTGAACTGGGTGAGGTGGTTGAGGTGAATCGCACCGATTCTCTGGATGCCCCTTTTGAAGCGGTCGTCAGTGGCAAGGCGCTCTGGACGCATCGAAGGGGGTTGGCCCAGGAGATTCATTCGATTCCAGAGACTCCAGAAGGGAAGATGGAATGGCTGCCGGATTCGGTTCCGGGTCGGGTAAGGTTTTTTGGATATGGAAGAGGATCGAGGAAGCTGAAGCTGCCGCTCCCCGAACTGGCCGGGAAGATTCGCGCCCCCAACAGCGACCTGCAGCGCAAGGCGATTGAGGCATTGAAGCAAGCCCAGCCGGAGTCGGGCGCCGTTCCCATACGGCTCAGAGTGGTATTCGGCATTAAGTCTGATGAGGTCGGTCTGAGGGTTCTGACTGAGGACGACGGCGAATGGGGGCCGGGTATGGTTTGGCCGGACTGCGGCGCAGTTCCCTGGAAGACCGGTCTGCCGGAAGGCGGGGGCACCGTTCTTAAGCCGGAGCAGGTACGATTGCCGGAAGACTCGTCGGGATCGTAACTGAAGACTATGCTACGTCTTATCGCAGAGCCTGAAGCGATCTGCTCTCGTACGCGCCAGGAATTTGCCAGCCTCACCGCCTGTGGGGTCCGGGCACGCGGAAACAGGGTCTCTGACTGACGCTACTTGGCCTCAATCGCGGCGGGGCGTTGCTGGGCGGCGCGGATGCGATCGACGTCCAGTTTTCCGGAGCGGTCGAAGCGGTAGATCCCGTTCTGCTCCTGGTAAACGTCCGTCAGTTGCGTGTAGCAGTAGCCGAACATGCCCGGGTTGGCCAGCAGCACGCCGGTGAGGGCTTCGAACCGCCGATAGAACTCCTCCTCGGTGGTCGGCCGATCGCCGTAGCCCCAACTGGGCTCGTCCTCGGCGGCGTCGGGGTTCCACCAGATCCCGCCGAACTCACTGACAAAGAACGGCTGCCCGCGATACGGCACGGACCACAGCCGCTCGCCGGGCCCGTGCTGCCAGGCATCATCGTACTGGGCAAGTCCGGCGTGTCGGGAGGCCAGTTCTTCGGCGTCCTGGGTATAGTCGTGGCAGTCCCATACGTCGGCGTCGCTCACGCGATGGCAGTAGCCACTGACGTCCAGGATCGGGCGCGTCGGGTCGGCGGCGCGGGTGGCGTGGAAGCAGCCGATCATCACGTCGTCGTGCTCGTCGATCCGGTCGATCAGCGGCTGTTCGGTCTCGTTCAGCGGGCACCAGCCCACGATGGACGGATGGTTCCGGTCGCGGACGACCGCCTCGATCCACTGCGTAATCCACGTGGGGCGCGGGTCATGGAATTTCGGCAGGTGCCAATCCGCGAACTCCCCCCACACCAGGTAGCCCAGCCGATCGGCGTGGTAGAGGAACCGCTCCTCGAAGACCTTCTGGTGCAGCCGAGCCCCATTGAAGCCGGCCGCCATCGAAAGTTCGATGTCCCGTCGCAGGGCCTCGTCGCTGGGGGCCGTGAGGATGCCATCCGGGTAGTAGCCCTGGTCCAGCACGAGTCGCTGGAAGACCGGCTCGCCGTTGAGCAGGACGGCTTTGCCGTCGATGGCGATGCTCCGCAGGCCGGCGTAACTGTCGGCCTCATCGAGGACGGCCCCGTCGGCGTCGAGCAGTTGGAACGTCAGTCCGTAGAGGTGCGGATCGTCGATGGACCACGCCCGGCGTCGTTCCTCGGGGATGTCCAGCACCAGAAGTGTGCCCATCGCCGATGCGGCGGAGGTGGCTGAGACAATCTCGCCATCGTCGTCGCGGAGTGCAACCCGGACAGCCGTCTTTGCGGCGGGACCTTTGACGGGCGCCTGGACGATGAATCGCCCGTTGGGCAGGTCGGGCGTGATGACGGGTCGGTCGAGGTACGATCGGCCTGCGCGTTCCAGCCAGACCGTCTGCCAGATGCCCGTGGTTCGCGTGTAGTGGCAGCCGTGATTGTGATACTCACGCGACTGCTTGCCTTGGGGTTTCACCTGGCGGTGGTCGTCGCGGGCGCGGACGGTGACGGTGAACGTCTCGCCCGGTTTGAGCGACTCACCGAGGTCGGCGGTGACGGGTGTGAACCCGCCGCGATGGCGTGCGACCTCTCGGCCGGCGACCCAGACGGTCGCGTCGTAATCGATCGCCTGGAAGTGCAGCAGCACTCGGCCGGCGGGCCAATCGGCGGGCACGGTGATCTCGCGGCGATACCACACGGCAGTCAGGAAATCGGTGTTGCCCACACCGCTCAGTTCGCTCTCGGGGCAGAAGGGTACGGTGATCTCGCCATCCAGCGGGGCATCGAGCAGCCCCCGCTCCAGGCCGCTGTCGCCGGGGTCAATCTGGAAGTCCCATTGGCCGTTGCAGTTGAGCCAGTGCGTGCGAACCCATTGCGGGGTTGGGTGCAGCGGGCGCGGAATGGTCATGCGGTGTCCTCGTTTTCGATCATGGGAAGTTCAGGGGGATGATACCCCCCGGTGGCGAACAACGCCAGTTTCCAGGGCCGGCCTTTTTGGCAGGGTTCCACATCCATCTGAACATACATGGGCGCAATGCAAACAGGGCGTTAAGGATGCGTGTAGCTTAGCGCATGCTTAACAAAGACCCCGCAAGGCCTTAACAATACGTTGTCATTGTCTTGGCCGGAACGGGCTTGGTCGGTCTGTGTAGGGCCGGGAAGCCGATGGGCATCAGAGAAAGGAGTCGTACATGGCTGCGTGCCGGAAGTGGATTGTCGGGGCGGTGCTTGCCTCGATGGCGGTAATGGCGGGGGCGGACGACCTGTCCGACCTCAAAACGAGCATGAAGGCCCTGAAGATGAAGCTTCGGGACCAGGAGCGACGCCTCGCGGAGATCGAGGATCAGCAGGGCAAGTTTCTGGACTTCATGAAGGAGGAGCGAACGGGAGGGGCTGCGGGCCCGAACGATTTCCGCGTTTTCTGGAAGGAAGGACTGCGATTCGAGAGCGGCGACGGGAACTTCAAGCTGAAAATCGGCGGCCGGGTGATGGCCGACGTGGGCTACATGGACGGCTCGGGGATCGAGAACGATCTCGGCACCGATGCCCAGGACGGTGCGGAATTCCGCCGCGCCCGGCTGTACATGTCCGGGGAGATCTACGAGAACGTCGGGTACAAGGTGCAGATCGACTTTGCCGACGAGGATGTAGCGCTCAAGGACGTCTACATGCAGGTCAAGGACCTCCCCGCCGTGGGCACGCTGACCATAGGTAAGCACAAAATGCCCGTCGGTCTGGAGGAACTGACCTCCTCGAAGTACATCACCTTCCTCGAACGGGCGCTGCCCAGCGTGTTCGTCCCCAGCCGACAGTGGGGTATGTCGCTGAAGAACTCCGCCCTGGACGGCAAGTTGTTCTGGCAGGTGGGTGCGTACCGCCTCGCCTCGGCAGGACAGACCAGCGACGGCGGGTACAACTTCGCCGCCCGCGTGGCGTGGGCTCCGATCAACGAGAACGCCGGCGAGAAGCTCCTGCACATCGGCGGCAGCTACGCCCTGCAGTACATCGAAGACGCCGCCGGCGGGTCCGTTCGTCTGCGTCAACGGCCGGAGTATCACAACACGTCGATCCGCCTGGTGGACACCGGGGACCTCACGGACATCGAATGGCAGCAGATTTATGGCCTCGAGTTGGCGGGCACCTACGGGCCGTTCCACGCCTCGGGCGAGTTCATCGGCAGCACGCTGGAAGGGCAGAACAACGCCGATAGCTACACCTTCTGCGGGTACTACGTGCAGGCGGGGTATTTCCTCACCGGCGAGCATCGACCTTATAAGAAGGGCACCTTCAGCCGCGTCAAGCCCAAGGAGAACTTCAAGAGCGACTTCTCGGGGTTGGGTGCGTGGGAGATCGCCGCTCGCTACTCGTACCTGGACCTCCAGGACGGCCTCGCCAACGCCGATGCAGGCCAGGAGCATAACGTCACGGTCGGGCTGAACTGGTACCTCAACCCCAACGCGCGGATCATGTTCAACTACATCCGGGCGTGTGCGGATACCCGTGCCAGCTCGAACGCCGCCGACATCGCCGCGGTCCGTTTCCAGGTGGACTTCTAGCAGACCACCGGCAAAGGCCGAGAACGGCTGAATTGATTGTGTCTCGACATCGCTGATGATCCTTCTCATGCGTGTCGATGGGCCGACCGCCACCTTCCCAGGCGGTCGGCTCTTTTTTTGAACCGCGGTTCCACGTCGGCTCACGCTGTCGGCCGGTGTTTCGTGGCGTCGAGGGGTCTTGTCAAAACGCCGTCGGCCGCCTACCATGGCGATCTTTCCCGTGGACCGCATTCCGCCACGTCCAACACGGCGGATCAACTCGAACAGGACCCAACGCATGGCCGCTGAAACAACCGAACACATGGAACAGCTCGTCGCCCTCTGCAAGCGACGCGGATTCGTCTTCCAGGCCTCCGAGATTTACGGCGGGCTCAACGGTTTCTGGGACTGGGGCCCGCTGGGCATCCAGCTGAAGAACAACATCCGCGACGACTGGTGGCGGAACATGGTCGAGTGCCCGCCGATCGGGCCCGACGGCAAGCCGCTGCAGATCGTCGGGCTGGACTCGGCGATCATCCAGAACCCCCGCACATGGGTCGCCTCCGGCCACGTGGACGGATTCAACGACCCGATGGTCGACTGCCGACAGTGCAAGGCCCGCTTCCGCGCCGACAAGGTCGCCATCGTCACCTTTCTCGACGGGCAGAAGCTCATCGCGTCGATCGGCGTGCAGGCCGACAACGACGAAACCGCCATCGTCAACGCCCGGGCCGAGGTCAACAGCAAGACCCGCCGCAAACTCGACAAGGCAGAGAACCTCGAAGCGAAGGTCGCCTTCCTTTCGGAACTGCCCGAGAACGTCTCGACCGTCTGCCCGGCCTGCGGCGAAGAGGGCGCGCTGACCGAGCCGCGCATGTTCAACCTGATGTTCGAGACATACGTCGGCGCGGTCCGCTCGGAAGAGGCCAAGGCCTATCTCCGCCCCGAGACAGCCCAGGGGATCTTCCTGAACTACCGCAACGTGCTGGACACCATGCGCGTGCAGGTGCCCTTCGGAATCGCCCAGATCGGCAAGGCTTTCCGCAACGAGGTCACCCCGCGGAACTACGTTTTCCGCTCGCGCGAGTTCGAGCAGATGGAGATGGAGTGGTTCTGCCCGCCCGACGAGGCCATCCAGTGGTACGAATTCTGGAAGAATCAGCGAATGGAGTGGTGGAGGTCCATCGGCGTTTCGAGCGATCGGCTGATCTTCCGCGACCACGATGCCGACGAGCTGGCCCACTATTCCAAGGCCTGTGTGGATGTCGAATACCAATACCCCTTCACCGCGCCGGGCCACGGCGAGCTGGAGGGCATCGCCCATCGCGGCTGCTTCGACCTGACCCGCCACCAGGTGCATTCCAAGGCCAAGATGGAGTACTTCGACCAGGAACTCCAGCAGAAGCTCAAGGACGAAGGGCTCGACAAGGACGAGATCAAACAGCGCAGCCGTTACGTTCCGCACGTGATCGAGCCGGCCAGCGGCCTCACGCGCGGCGCACTGGTGCTGCTGTGCGAGGCGTACACGCCCGACGACGACCGACCCAGCGGCGTGTTCATGAAGTTCCATCCGCGAATGGCGCCGATCAAGGCGGGCATCTTCCCGCTGGTGAACAAGGACGGCATGCCCGAGGTCGCACAGAAACTCTACATGGACCTCCGCGATACCTTCACCTGCCAGTTCGACGTCAAGCAGAACATCGGCAAACGCTACGCCCGCATGGACGAGGTGGGCACGCCGTTCTGCTTCACCATCGACGGCGACACGCTCGAAGACCAGACCGTCACCGTCCGTCACCGCGACACCCAGCAACAGGAACGCATCGCCATCGAGAAGGTCAAGGCGTTCCTGCACGAGAAGATCGGCGAGTAGCCGCCCCCGGCCGTGGCATGGGCTTTCGGCCCATGCATGTGTCCTTTAGCTGGCGGCCACCTATCGGTAATGACGGGCCGAGGGAACGTCGCTCGAGATTCGCCCGCATCCCGGTTCCTGAGCGGGTCGCGGCGCGATACACTGGTGCATGCCACACCGGCCAGGAACCTGCCAACCGAACCCTTCACCCAAGAGGACCAGAACATGGCTGATACACCTCCCGATGTCCCGTCGCAGAACGAACCGCCCCGTCCGCCGCAGGCGCAACCTGCCCAACCCGTGATCGTCACCGCACCCGAGGCGAAGAAGCCCTCCGCGCTGAAACGCATGGCGATGGGCTTTCTCGCGCTGGTGTTCCTGGTCTCGCTGGTGCTGAACGTCTACCTGGCCGTCTTCCTGGGGCTGCAGATGGCCGGTCCGCTGGAGAAGCAAACCTACCTCCCCGGCGAGGACGAGACCGTCGTGGCGATGTACAAAGTTTCCGGCGTGATCGACGACGAAGCCGCCTCGTGGTTCGAGACGTTCTACCGGGACGTCGTGAACGATGAGAAGGTCAAAGCCATCGTCCTGCGGGTCAACAGCCCCGGTGGGGGCGTGGGGGCGTCCGACCGGATGTACGCCCGCGTGAAGGATCTCCAGGAAGCCGGCAAGCCCGTGGTGGTCTCCATGGGAACGGTCGCCGCCAGCGGGGGCTATTACATCGCCGCGCCGGCCGACGCGATCTATGCCGAGCACACCACCACGACCGGATCCATCGGCGTGATCGCCGGGTGGATGATCTTCTCGGGCACGCTGGAGAAACTCGGCATCGAACCGGTCGTGATGAAGAGCGACAACGCCCGCGCGTGGAAGGACCAGCTCTCGCCGCTGAGCAAACCGTCCGATCGCCAGCGCGAGCACCTGCAGATGGTCCTCAACGACGTGCAGGACCGCTTCGAAAGCGTCGTGAAGGCCGGCCGGGGTGAGAAAATCAACGTGAAAACCCACACCTACCCGCTGGAGGTGACGCGCGACGGCAATGCCGTGACCATTCAATACACCGAGACCGAACCCTACAACGGCAAGGTCTACATCGGCGATAAGGCCCAGGCCATCGGCCTGGTCGACGAGATCGGCTACATCGACGCTGCCATCGACAAGGCCCGGCAGCTGAGCGGCGCGAAGAAGGCGTCCGTCGTGATATACCAGCAGCGCAAGGGCCTGCTGGACCAGATGATGGGCGGGCCGGCCGTCAGTGCACAGGGCATGGGTCGCGAGATCATCCAGGAGCTTCGCACGCCGAAGATTCAACTGATCTGGCGGGTGGAATAGCTTCGCAATGCGACGTCGGGCGTGTGCAGGTTGGTTGGGTGTTCTGGTGGCCGTGTCAGCCGTCGCTGCCGCGCGGGGGGAATCTCCCTCTCCCGGGCAGGTGGACGCCGCTGCCGGGCGGGCGGTGGCGTTTCTTCGCAAGCAACTGCATCCCGAGCTTGGTCGGTGCGTGCATGAGTACGACGGCAACAACGTCCGCTTCGGCGGACGGACCGGGCTGATCGCCTACACGCTCGCCTCGGCAGGGCAGGACCCCCGCAAAGACGCCCGCCTGCAGGCCGCCCTGCATTGGTTGCGGGGGGCGAAGCTCACCGGCACCTACGCCGTGGCCACCCGCGCGATGGCGCTGTCCGGCGTCCGCCCCACGCCCCAGCGATTCACCGCGATGCAGGCCGACGCGAAATGGCTCGTCAACGCCGCCGGCAGCGACGGGCGATACACCTACACACCCATCGGGAAGACCTCCCGAATCTACGACAACTCCAACGCGCAGTTCGCCGCACTGGCGTTGGACGCGCTGGCCCGTCGCGGCGTGGAGGTCCCGCCGGCCTACTGGCAGACGGCTCGCCGCTGGTGGCGATCGCAGCAACAGGTCGACGGTGGATGGGGGTATCGCATCCCCCGGGGCATGATGCGCGTGCGCAGCTACGGGTCGATGTCGGCGGCAGGGCTGGCGACGCTGCTGACCTGCGACGCGCGGGTCGCCTCCGACGACGTGGTCCGCTGCCGGGCGTCCCGCGCGGGCGAGCCCCTGCGCGACGCGATGGGTTGGCTGGCGAAGAACTATACCGTCCGACGGAATCCGGGCAAGGGCGTGGAGTGGTATTACTATTGGCTGTTCAGCCTCCAGCGGGTGGGGCTCACCAGCGGGCGGAAGCTTCTGGGCGGGCACGACTGGCAGGGCGATGGAACGCGAGAGCTGCTGCGCCGCCAGCGGTCCGACGGAAGCTGGGGCCTGGGAAACCGGATCGAGGAAACGTGCTTCGCGCTGCTGTTCCTGGCGAAAGGGCGTCGGCCCGTCGTGGTCAACAAGCTCGAGTTCACCGGGCGGTGGAACACCCGGCCACGCGATGCAGCCAATCTGACCGACTGGCTCTCGCGGACGTTCGAGACGCCGATGAACTGGCAGATCGTCAGCCTCGACGCCAACGACGTCGACTGGCGCAGCGCGCCGGTGCTGTATCTCTCCGGGGCCGGCCCGCTCGCCCTGGGCGACAAAGACATCGCCCGCCTGCGACGCTACGCCCTCCGCGGCGGGTTGATCCTCTCCGAGGCCGCCTGCAACAACGGCGATTTCACGCTGGACATGCAGAAGTTCTACAAACGCATGTTCCCCGAGCTGCCGCTGCGACGCATCGAGGCCGACGGCCTCCTGCGGACCATTCAGTACAAACGCCCGGAGTTCAACGGGCTTCTCGTGCACAACGGTGTTCGCCCATTGGCGGTACACTGTCCGGAGCAGATCTCGCTGGACCTGCACCTCTCACGCGAGGAGAAGGGCGCCCGCAGCTTCGAGATCGCCGCGAATGTCCTGCTGGCCGCGACGGATCGCTCGCCTGCCGATGCCCCCCAGACGCGCCCCTGGCCGGCGGCGGTCAAACTGAAAAAGCCCCGGGCCACGCCGCGCGTCGCGACCGTCAAACACGCCGCGAACTGGAACCCCGAGCCGCTGGCGATGCAACGGCTGGCACGCGAGCTGGCGGCCAGCCATCAGATCGCGCTGAAAATCACCCCCGGCGTGACCATCGAGAAACTCACGCCCGCCAGGCACCCCATTGCCGTGATGACCGGCACCGGTGCGCTGCAGCTCTCGGCCGCCCGGAAGGCCGCCATGAAGAAATACATCACCACCGGCGGGACGCTGGTGATCGACGCTGCCGGTGGGGACGAGGCCTTCGCCCAGTCCGTCCGCAAGGAGATCCTCCCGCTGCTGCCCAGTGCGTGGCAGAGCACGCTCACGCTCGAGCACGATGTTTACGCCAAGGGCCCGGCCCCCATCAAGCGGGTCCGCTATCGGCCGGTGACTGCGCGTGCTCGTGGCGAGGAGGCCGACAGACCCGCCGTGATCGGCGTGGAAACCGGCGGCCGGGTTGCGATTTTCTTCAGCCCGCACGACTGGACCGCCGCCATGCTTGGGGCGGGCAGCGCAGGGATCGACGGGTACGCGCCCGCCTCGGCCCGGGCGATTCTCACCAACATCCTCCACTACGCCGCCCAGGCCGAGATCGCCTCAGCCACCATCGAGGAGTGACACGTTGCCAGCCGACCTCATGGACGTTCAGGCCGCTGGGTGCTATGATCCGTTCGTTCACTGAGGACTCAACCCGGAGAGGTGTGCGATGAAAACGGTTCACTGGGGTACGATCGGCTGCGGCGACGTGTGCGAGAAGAAGGCCGGCCCGGCGCTGTATGGCGTGGATGGTTCGCAGCTGTTGGCCGTCATGCGGCGGACGCGGGAGAAGGCCGAGGACTTCGCCAGACGCCACAACGTCCCGCGGTTCTACGACGACCAGGCGGCCCTGCTGGCGGATCCGGAGATCGACAGCGTCTACGTCGCGACGCCGAACGATACGCACCTCGAACCGGTATTGGCGGCCGTGGCTGCGGGCAAGCACATCCTGGTCGAGAAGCCCATGGCCCGCAATACCGACGCCTGCCGGCAGATGATCGACGCGTGCGAGTCGGCCGGTTTGGTCCTGGCGGTGGCGTACTACCGCCGCTGCTACCCGACCATCCTGCGGGCGAAGGAGCTCATCGACAGCGGCGAGCTTGGCGCGGTGCGGACGCTACGGATCAACGACGAGTTTCCGCTCAGCCATCGGCTGGACCTGTTCCACTTCCTCTGCGGCGACGTGACAAGCGTGTGGGCGAAGACCGAGGAGTTGCCCGCCGGCCATCACGCCCCGAAAGGCGCCATGCTGCACGTGACCGACGTCGACGGGGCCGAGGGGATCATGAGCATCGGCTGGGACGAGAAACTCGCCCCCGAGACCGTGGACATCATCTGCGAGGATGGCGAGATTCACATCACCGATCTCAAGAAGGGCACGCTGAGCGTGATCCGCGACGGCCAGGGGACGCCGGAGGACCTCGGGCCGTTGCCGGCGACGCACTGGGGGCTGGTGGAGAACTTCGTCAAGCACATCAACGGGCAGGCGTCGCTGGCGTGCGACGGCGTGGAAGGGCGGAAGTCCACGGTGATTCTCGACATCGTCAACCAGCTCGACGCGGACAGCGACCCGGTGACGCCGGATTATTCATAGGCTGGCAGCCCGCCGCGGCAACCCCGCGCCGAGGTTGGATTCAGCGCCCGTCGA
>CAZYIH010000086.1:0-11292 GCA_964646915.1 uncultured Planctomycetaceae bacterium
GCTCGACGAACCCCATGCCCCGAAAGGCACGGTAAGGTGATCGTCGTAGATGAGGCCTGAGTTGAGTACGGCTTACCGCTTTTTGGGGGTATTCACCGGTGGTCGTCGGTGTCCCTGTCGGCCGGGAGGTTCCCAGCCGTCCCGCAGCGCGCAGCAAGGCAGGTGCGCTGATTCTCAGCGCACCCGCCGGGGTTGCTTCTATCGTCTAAGGAGGCAGGTCACTGCCGGCCCGGTCACACCGGCCAATGTGTCTGCCGGCAGACCGGGGAGCAGTCCGATCGCGTGCTACTTGTTGGCGGTCTCTTCCAGCGCGGCAATTTCGTCGCCGCTGAGCACTTTGCTGATGTCCAGCAGGATGGTCACGCGGTCTTCGCTCTTGCCCATTCCCAGGATGTAGTCCGTCGAGACGTCCTCGCCGAATTCGGGCGAGTCCTCGATGTCGTCGGCGGCGATGTCCAGCACCTCGCGGACCTTGTCCACGACGATGCCCATGTCCAGTTCGCCCAGTGTGACCACGATGATGCAGGTCTCCTCGGTTTCCTCGACCTGCTCCATCCCGAACTTCAGGCGGAGATCCATCACCGGAATCACCCTGCCGCGAAGGTTGATCACGCCGCGGATGAAGTCCGGCGTCCGCGGGACGGCTGTGACGTTCATCATGCCGATGATCTCACGAACCTTGAGAATCTCAAGGCCGTACTCTTCCTCACCGAGGGCGAAGGTGAGATACATCCCCCCGCGGGAGTCCCTGATCGCCTGCGCTGCGGCCTGCTCTGCCTGCTCTGTCATGACCTGCTCCTTGTCTGCTGCCTTGTCCTGGCCACCGTCCCCGCGACGGTGTTCCCGTAGTTGCACTGTCAAACGCCCCGGATGGGGTTGCCCCCTGTCAGCCGGGCCCGCGGGGTCCCTGTCGATCATCTCGTCTGCGGACCTGTCGGCCGCCCCCCCATGGGTGCGGCGCGCGAGCGAGGGGGGATTGCTCCCCGCCACGAGGCCTGCCTGTAGGAAGACAGACCGCCGCACGCTCCACCCGTTGTATCGGCACGCGGGGACGAGTCTTTACCAAGCAGGGGAGAAATATCCCCGTCCCCGCATAAACCCCAGCTGCGCGCGTCGAGACCCGCTCGGCCGAGCCGGTTGCCAACCCTCCCCGGCAAAGCTACGATACACCCATCGCCGAGGCCTACCCGGAGCCGAACGAAATGAAGCCCAATTCCCTGGAGACCCCCTACCGACAGGCCGTCCTGGACGCCCTGCCCTGCGCGGTGCTCGTGTTCGACGCGGGGCACCGGGTGGTCTACTGGTCGCCCCAGGCGGCCGCCCTGACCGGCTATTCCGCCGACGAGATGGTCGGCGCCACCTGCCAGGGAATGCAGGTTCGCCTTCTGGGCGGGCAGGATGCCCGGGCGACCGCGACGTTCTGCCCGCTCGAAGACGGCCGATCCGCCGGAGACGCCGAGCTCGAACTGGTCCGCCGCGACGGGTCGGCGGTTCGCGTACTGTCTCGCACCCAGCCCGTTCGCGGCGACGGCGGGCAAACCCTCGGCTACGTCCAGGTGCTGCTGGATATTTCCATTCTCAACGAGGCCCGCGGAGAGATCCGCCAGCTGCGCCGGAAAATCGCCACCGCCGGCGGTGAGCGAGCGATGATCGGCGATTCTCCCCCCATGCGAAAGCTCTGGGAGACGATTCTCACCGTCGCACCCACCGACGCGTCGGTGGTCATCGAGGGGGAAACCGGCACGGGCAAGGAAATGGTCGCCCGGGCGATTCACGCACACAGCTCCCGCAGCGAGGAACCCTTCATTGCCGTCAACTGCGGGGCCCTGCCCGAAACGCTCCTGGAGGCCGAGCTGTTCGGCCACGCCAAGGGGGCCTTCACCGGGGCGACCAGCGAGAGGCAGGGCCGATTCGAGCATGCCGACGGCGGGACGCTGCTTCTGGACGAGGTCGGGGAGATGTCGCCCGCCTCGCAGGTGAAGCTCCTCCGCGTACTGCAGGAACACGAGATCACGCGGGTGGGCGAGTCGACCCCCAGGCCGGTGGATGTCCGCATGATCGCCGCGACCAATCGCGACCTCGCCGCCGAGGTCGCAGAGGGACGGTTCCGCGAGGATCTCTACTATCGCCTGCGCGTGATCGGGTTGCGAACGCCCGCCCTCCGTGAGCGCCCCGAGGACATCCCGGACCTCGTCGCCCACTTCGTGGCCGAGTTCAACCACCAGTATGACCGATCGATCCGCGGCGTCTCGCCCGAGGCGATGCGCGTTCTCGAACGCAACCCCTGGAGCGGGAACGTCCGCCAACTCCGCCACGCCGTCGAGCACGCCTTTGTGGTGACACCGCCGGGAGAGGCGATGCTCTCGCCCGAGGCCCTGCCGGACGAACTGACCGCCCCGTCGGACGAGAAGCCCCCCGCCCCGCCGCCGCCTCGCGACGAGAAACAGCAGGTGCTCGACGCCCTGGCGGCAACAGACGGCAACAAGGCCGCCGCAGCCCGGGCGCTGGGCATTACCCGTGCGGGACTTTACAAGAAGCTCAAACGCCTCGGCATCGAGGCCTGAGCGGCCGATCGGGTCAGTACGTCGGGCCGATGCGGTTGATCGCGAACTCGTGACAGCCGTTGCGTTCGGAACAGGTGGGCGTCCCGTTGGCCGTCAGGAGGACTTTGTTCCAGAGGCGTTCGGCGAGCTCGTCCATCGGAGTCCCTTCGATCAGCGCCCCGGCGTCGAGGTCGATATAATCGGCCATCCGCTGGGCCATCGGCGTGTTCGAGGCGATCTTCACCACCGGGGCCACGGCACAGCCCAGGGGCGTTCCCACCCCGGTGGAGAACAGCACCAGCGTCGCGCCGCCGGCGGCCATCCCCGTGACCGACTCGGGATCGTTCCCGGGCGTGTCCATCACGACCAGTCCCTTGACGGTGGGCTTGCGGGCGTAGTCCAGCACCTCGCGGATGGGCGACGTTCCGCCCTTCACCACGCAGCCGAGAGATTTCTCCTCGATGGAGCTGAGCCCGGCCCGGATGTTACCCGGCGTGGGATTCACTCCGCGCAGATCACAGCCCTGCCGGCGGGCGGCGTCGGTGTATCGTCCGATCCGCTCGAGCAACTTGCGGCGATGCTCGTCCTCGGCAATGCGGGGCGTCAGGGCGTCCTCGGCGCCGATCATCTCGGGTGTCTCGGCGAGAATCACCGTCGCACCGGCGGCTACGAGCCGGTCGGCCACCCGCCCGATGAGCGGATTGGCGGTAATGCCCGAGAACGGGTCCGACCCGCCGCACTCCAGGGCGACGGTCAACTCCGAGATCGGCCGATCCTCCGGCTCGCGCTGCGCGACGGCCTGGCGGATCTCGCGCAGTTGGATCTCGGCGGCCGCCAGCATTTCGTCCAATCCGCCGGCCTCCTGGATGACCATGCTGCGGATGTGGCGCCCTTCGGTATCCACGCGCGATTCGATGTCGGCGGTCGAGATACTCTCGCACCCCAGCCCCACCAGCAACACCCCGCCGACGTTGGGATTGCCGCACGTCCCAGCCAGTGTCCGCAGGACCTGCTCGCGATCGTCGCCCAGGTGCGTACAGCCGTGCTGGTGAGTGACGGGAATCACCCCCGGGTGCTCGGCTGCGATGCGCTCGACCGCGAAGTTGGCGCAGCACACCGACGAGACCACCAGCACGTGATTGCGGATGCCCGCCTGCCCCCCACCGCGAGGCCAGGCGCGTATGGTCGGCTCGCTCATGACGCACCTCCCTGCTGCTGTGACACCGTCGAGGTGAGATTGTGTACGTGCACCTCTCGGCCTGCCGGGATGTCGACGGTCGCTGTCCCGATCGGATAGCCGTACTTGCGGATGGTTTCGTCGCGGGCGATGGGTTCGACGGCCAGCTTGAACGCGGATCGAACGGGCTGGGGCACATCGAGCACCGTACCGTCCGGCCGTGCATACGTGGCGGCCGGCATGTCGCGCAGGGCGGTGGCGACGTTGTCCGAGGGGTCCAGCAGGACGGCGTAATCACTCAGTTGCGGCGGTGTGCTCATGGGAATCTCATAGTTGGCGAGGCGGAGGAAGGCTACTTGAGCTTCACCTGCAGGCCGGTCTTTTTCCACGTCTCGGTCAGGGCTCGGAGGTCCTTCATGAGCGACTTCATCTGGCCGACGGCTCCGACGAGTTCGTTGTAGAGCTTCGGGTCGTTGACGAGCTTGCCGGCAGAGCCCTCGCCCTCGTCGATTTTGGCGACCACCTTGTTGATGGTGGTCATCACCTTCGAGAGATCGTCCGCACCGCTGACCACGCGCTGGGTGACTTTGGCGAAGTCGGTCCGGGCGGCTGTGGCGGTTCTGGAGATTTCCGTGAACGACCCTTCGGCGGCCGTCACCGTTTTGCGGGCGTCGCCGGCAAGGGTCTTCAGCTCGTCCATCGCCTCGGACATCTTCGAGGAGGCGTCGGCGAGGTTGGCCAGTCCGTCGCGGAGGTTCTTCTGGTTCTCCATATCGCCCATGACCACGTAGATCGCGTCGAGCGTTCGATTGAGTCGCTGGGCTGTCCCCCCCAGCCCGCGGGGAAGCCTCTTGGCCCGGGCGGGCGCGTTTCCGTCGACCGGCGCGGTGGTTGGCTCGTTGCCGTCGGCCGGGGGCGGTGCCAATACGTTGTTGAGGTTCTCCGCGAGCTGGGAGATACTCGCCATGGTGGGCTTGAGGTCCTCGGCGATGCCCGCGAAAGACTCCAGAATGGGCTTGAACTTATCGACGGGGCTGTCGCTGCGCGCGTAGCCCTCGATCACGATCGACTTGTCGGTGGGGATGTATTCCAGAGGCTCGCCCGTTTCGGGGTCCATGCGCTGGGGCCCGTCGGGGTAGATCTCAATGTACGTCCCGCCCATCATCGTGCGGGTGAAGTAGACGTTGACGTTGTCCGGCAGGCGATACTGCGACTCGATGCGCAACGTTACCATGATGCCCTTCTGGAGATCCTTCGGGTCGGTGAACGACACGTCCGTCACTCGGCCGACGCGTATGCCCCGGTAGTTCACGAAGTCGCCCTCGCTGGCGCCGCCGGTGGTGCTCATGCGCACCAGCAGATTGTACCCTCCGGTGAACTGCTCGGGCAGCTTGGCGAACATGAAGATCATCGCAGCCAGTACGATCAGGCCTCCGATGACGGTCATTCCGACGGCAACGTTTCGCGATTTCTCTTTCATCCGGCGTCTCCCGGTGTGTCGGCCGAGGCGGTCTCCCGTCCGGCGCGGGCGAACCATTCGGCCGACCCGTCCATGGTGTCCAGTTCGTCAACACTGGCGCGTCCTTCCACAAAGCGCACCACCGCGTCGTCATCGATGCTCTTGAGCCCCTCGGGCGTCGTGTCCGCGATGAGCTTTCCGTCGTAAAGCATCACAACCCGATCGCCCACCCTTCGGGCCGAGGTCATGTCATGTGTCACCACCACGGCCGTCGTCTTCAGTTCGTCCTGCAGCTTGAGGATCAGGTCGTCGATCATGCCCGATCGGATCGGATCCAGCCCCGTGGTGGGCTCGTCGTAGAGGATCAATTCCGGTTCCATGACGATCGCCCGCGCCAGGGCTGCCCGCTTCTTCTGACCACCCGAGAGTTCCTCCGGATAGCGGTGCTCCAGACCGCCCAGACCGACCTGCGAGAGTACCTTGTGGGCGAGGCCGGGACGGTCGGCTTCCGAGGCGATATCGTGCTCGTGCAGCGGGAAGCAGATATTCTCCTCGATGGTCATCGAGTCGAACAGCGCCCCGCCCTGGAAGAGAAACCCCACGCGCCGACGGATATCCACCAGCCGGCGTTCCGGGAGGCGAGAGATGGTCTTGCCGTCGAAACGTACCTTTCCGCTGTCGGGACGGAGCAACGCGATCATGTGCTTGAGCATCACGCTCTTGCCACAGCCCGAGGGCCCGATGATCACCGTCGTTTCGCCCCGGCGGATCGCCAGATCGACACCGTCCAGGACCACCGTACTGTTGAACGCCTTGCGGACGTTCTGAAACTCGATGATGGGTTCGACGGGAGATTCGCTCACGGTCACAGATATCTCCGCTTCGGTTCATTGTCGGCGGTAGTCGGCTCGTAGAGGACGGCGATTTCGTCGCAGTGATCGGCCTTGGGGCAGGCGATGCACTCGCGCCAGACCTTGTCGGGCAGCATGTGACGGTCCACCACACCGAAGCCGAGCTTCTCGAAAAAACGTTGTTCGTACGTCAGGGCGAAGAACCGCTCGACGCCCAACTGCCTTGCCTGCTCCATGCCCTCGCTGACCAGGGCGCTGCCGACTCCGCGTCCTCGGGCGGCGGGCGAGACGGCCAGTGATTTTACCTCGGCCAGATTCGACCAGACAATGTCGACCGCGCAACACCCAAGCAGCTCACCATCGTCCTCGGCCACCAGGAACTCGCGCAGCGTATCGTACACGCTCTCGTGGCTGCGATGGAGCATGAGCCCCTTCTCGGCGTATTGGTTGATCAGCGCGCAAATGTCCGGGACATCCGCGGTCCGGGCGTGTCGTAGCTTCATACGCAAACAGTCTACACGCTGCGGGGCGTCGGGGGCGAAACGAAATTTCACTTCCGCCCGCCCCTCGGCGCGGTAGGATTCGGTCCATGCGAGAAACCCGTTCCACCCAACGCATCGGCCGATTGCGCAAGGCCCGCTACGCGATCCGCCGCGGGGCCGTCCCGGCTGTGCTGTTGTTGCTGGCCGGCGCGATCGCCCTGGGCGATTACGTCGGACTCTTCGGGCGGATCCCCCCGCCGGACTTCCCGCGATACCACAATCGGGAGGTTCGCGTGACGAACATCGTCGACGGCGACACGCTGGACGTGGGCCTGTACGACCCCCTCAATGACAAGTCAACCACGCGCATCCGGCTGTGGGGCGTGGACACCCCCGAAACCGTCAAGCCCAACACCCCGCCCCAGCACTTCGGCCCGGAAGCGACCTCCGCCACCCGCCGCTGGTGCAAGGGAAAGACCGTCACGCTCAGGCTTGTCAAAGGCGACACGCGCGGCAAATACAAACGACTGCTGGCGTACGTCGTGCTGCCCAACGGTCAAACGCTGAACGACAGACTCGTGGCCGAGGGGTACGCCTACGCGGATCCGCGATACGACCATCCCCGTCGCGAAGAATACCGACGCCTGCAGGCCCGGGCCGTTCGCGATGGGCGAGGCCTGTGGAAGAACGTCACGCCGGACGACCTGCCGTACTACTTCCACGGACAGTTGCCCCAACCCGCGCTACCGGGCGACGGGAACAATCCGACGAGTCTCAGAAGGCCTCCTCGGACCCTTCCCGCCGGGGCTGATCCCGGTCGATCGCGAGCTTCCCTCGGATACTTTCCAGACGTCGACTCACCCGGCCGATCCGACGGACCAGCAGGATCATCGGCGGTGTGCGGTTGTCACGGAAGCTGATGATCAGTCGCCCGAATCCGAGAATGCGCTCCAGGAAGTCGCCGGTGTCGATCCGCGTGGTATAGTCCTCCCGGCTGATCTGGTTGCCGCTCTCGGTCGGACCTTCCTGAATGTTCATGTAGTTGGAGGTGATCGCGACGTAGTAGAACAGCCCGCGAATCCAGCTGATCACCACGGCGATCGAGAAGATCACGCCGAACAGGAGGTACCCCTTCCAGCCGATCTCGAAGGCCATGCTCGCGAAGAAACGCCAGATATACCCGTCCCACCCGAGCATCATCAGCCAGAGGTACGTCACACCCATGCACAACAGCACGATGAGAATGAGCTTGATGGACAGCTCGTACTCGTCGACCAGGAAGTTCAGGAAGAACACCGCCAGCCACACGCCGCCGATAATCTGCCCGGTCGGTGGGGCCGGCTCCAGCCACATGATGATCGCCGCCAGGAACGAGACGATGATCGTGGGAACATAAAGGACCTTGCGCGACCAGTTGAACGCGATAATCCATTCGTTGATGTCCGGGTCGTCGCGCAACTGTTTGCCCAGATGCAGGCGGGTTCGGATGGTATTCCGCAGAAACAGCCAGATCACCGCCAGCAGCGCGATGACCACAAACGGCGCGGAGAAAACCGCCCATTCTTTCGTGCCCCACGCAGCCAGTATCGCAAGCGGATTGTCGGTCGCAGCAGACAGGTCCATATCGTCACCCTTTCATTGATCGGCTCACCTGCTTATATCCGCCCGACGCCGATGGTGCAAGACGCCGCCCGACCCGTCGCACGCACGAAAGGCCCAGAAATCGCACTCACGGGGAACGTTCGCCGCGGATTTCCCGTTTGGATCAGTGTCGCGGCAAAGACCGTAACGGCCTTAAACAGTAGTGTTTACTGTTTGCGTGCGTTACGACCGGTTCTGCGGGGTCCGGGCGATAGCGCAAAGTATTCTGTTCTCGTGGGAAACGGATGTCCCATGGGGTATCGCCGCAACGAGATGCTGTACGGGTGAGAAACCATGTCAATTACGGACGTACAATTGGAAGAACTTGTCGAGGGGGAAGCGGACATTTCTGAGGTAGACAACGATCGAATCCGGATGGCCATCGAGGGTCATCGTGCCTTGCGTCGGCGGATCCGGGAGGCGTTCGACAGTCAACGGCCGGGCATCGGGCTATTTGTTCGGGTCCAGTCGGCCGTCTCGGCAGCGGGGGTAACCCCGCCGCGCGAACACGGCGAGGTCGTGTTGCGTTTCCCCCGCTGGGGCGTCGTCGCATCGGCGGCGGCGATGGTGTTGGTGATCCTGTCGGCCGCCTATCTGCTGGCCCCCGACCCGGAGGCGCCGGTCTCCGCCGGTCCGGGCAAGATCGCCCAGGCGGTTCTTGCGCACATCCACACCGAGACCTCCTCGCACCCGACCCATCCCAGTTCCGACTGGTCGGACGTTCGCGGCTACCTCACCGAGCAGACGGGCATCAGACCGCGAAAGGTTTCCGGGAGTTCATTGCAACTGGTCGGCGGTTCACGGACGGAGTTCATGGGCGAGTCGGCCGCCTCGTATGTGTTCCAGACGCCCGAGGGGCCATTGACCGTAGTGGTCATGCGGACACCGCCGGAGAAGCTGAATTTCGACCACTGCCGCCAGATCGACGCCAGTCGATTCTGGGCGTGCGGGTTCCGCGACAGCAGGATGGTTGCCGTCCGCGTGGGCGATCTGACCTACTGTGCGATCGGAAAGTTTGACCACGACAGGCTTTCAGAACTCCTTCGCCCCCTGATGACCCCCACTTCCGCCCGCGCCTCGGGCTGAGATCCGCTCCGGAAACCCAGTTTTTCCCCGTCTGGTGCTGAACCAGGCCTCTGTTTTCGCCGATTCCCCCTGTGGAGAGGTTGCCTTCTCCCGGTCAAGGCACAGCGGCTTGCATGCACTTTCTGCAGGGCTCGCCACGAGAACACGTCGTCGGCCTTGTGATCTGTTCGTGTCGGGACGAGCGCTAACCGGTTCCCGTGGGAGTCTTTTATGATGGACGACGACAACATCGATCCCGCCCGAGGCCGACTTAAGGCGATTCAGGCAAGCCAGGGCAGCCCGATGGGTTTCAGCATCCGTCGCAAGCTCAAACTGGGCGCCGCACGGCTGGGGATTCTCTCTGCCGACGCCGACGATATCGAGGAGGTCACCGCCCCGAGTCCTACAGGACGGTCGCAGACACTGGTGACCGGAACCGAGGACATCGCCGGACAGGGCGAACCAGGACCGAACCCCGCCGACGTTCGGCCGATTCAACCAACGCTCGCGCCTCCCGCGGCGATGGCGGAGCTAATTCCCGCCGCCACCGTGGTCGAGCCCGAGAAGGCTACTCCGGCGCCCCGACCCGCCCAGCCGAAACGCCAACGGCCCAAGCGTTCACCCTACTCCGAGGCGCTCAAACGCAGCGAACCGCTCGAAAGCGACTGGGACGTCGAACTGCCCGAACGCAAGAAGGGCACGTTCCTGCTGCCCCTGCGAGCTATCCTCGAAATCCGGGCGTTCGCAGCCCTCACCAAGCAGACCCAATACGCCGTCGTCGACCAGGCCGTCAGCGAATTCATCGCCAACGAGGTCGACAAGATGAGCGAAAACCAGCAGCAGCGGATGTCCGAGCTGGTCAAACGACACGCCTACAAGGCGCGTGTTGCCGCGGAGAAGCGGGCCCGGGGTCGGGCCGAACGCGGCAAGAAGCTGGACCTGGCGACGCGATGGGAACCGCCCGAGGACGGGCGGATGGCCCATTTCGCCAGGCGTGTGCGGTCGGGGCAGACGGGCGACGCGGAACCCCAGTCGTCCGATTCGGCCTCGCAGGATCACTCCCCCCGGGAGCAATAACGACAAACCAGACCTCCACCAGGCGGGCCAGTACGGATCGGCCCGACGTGATGGAGGCCTGACAACCGCCCGGCCCGACGAGGTCGACGCGGGACAAGGACGTACGACGCCAAGCGTCGGAAGGAGCGGCAGCGATGCTGACCATTGCGATCGTAAACGAGAAAGGCGGCAGCGGGAAAACCACCACGTCGGTGAACCTCGCGGCAGCTTTGGGAGCGGTCAACCAGCGAGTGCTCCTGGTAGACCTCGACGGCCAGGCCGCCGCCACACGGTGGCTGGGCGTGGAGGGCGATACCCGCTTTGCCGACGCCCTGTGGCGCGGCGAAGGGCTCGAACCCCTCAAGGACATCACCCCCAACGTCGACCTTGCCCCCGGGCACGCCAAGCTGGATTCGGTCGCCCACGACCTGCGCCCCACCCAGGGCGGGCAGCTCCGCAAGCTCCTGCGCGAAGTGGAAAACGACTACGACCTCTGCATGGTCGACTGCCCGCCGAGCCTGGGAAACCGGCTGATCGGCAACGCCCTGGTCGCCGCGACACACGCGATCGTCCCGGTGGAAACCTCCATTCTCGCGATGGACTGCATGCAGTCGCTCCTGGAGACCATCCAAGACGTCCGCGAAGGTCTCGGCCACGAGATCGAACTGATGGGCATCCTCGCCTGCCGCTTCGACGGGAGGACCAACCTCAGCCGATCCGTGCTCGGAGAGCTGCACCGCGCCCTGCCCGGGAAGGTGCTCAACACGATCATCCGCGAGAACGTCAAGCTCCGCGAATGCCCCGCCTCCGGGGAAAGCATCCTCACCTACGACCCGCGATCCACCGGCGCGCAGGACTACATCTACCTCGCCGACGAGGTGGTCTCGATCATCGAGGGAACATGGGACCAACAGGAACCCGGCGAGGACGCCAAGCCGCGGAAGAAGAAGAGCAAGGCCAAGGGCAAATCGAAGTCCAAGGCCGCCAAGGCCCAGCCCGCCACGGTTGAGACCGTCAC
>CAZYIH010000087.1:0-6189 GCA_964646915.1 uncultured Planctomycetaceae bacterium
CTTTTCGGCGGGAAGGGCAGAGAGTTGCCTGAGGAAGAGCCCCCAGATCATGCGCACACGGCTGATGCTATGCGCCGGGGGTGGAGAGGACTTTCGCCTGGAGTGCTTCGAGGATTTTGCGGGGCATCTGGTCGAGCGAGACGGTCTTCTCGGCGGCGCCGCAGCGGATGGCTTCGCGGGGCATGCCGAACACCACGCAGCTTTTCTCGTCCTGTGCGAGGGTGTGGGCGCCGGCCTTTCTCATCGCCAGCAGGCCGTCGGCCCCGTCCGCTCCCATGCCGGTGAGGATCACACCGACGGCGTTCTTTCCGGCGCTGGCGGCGACCGAGTGCATCAGCACGTCGACGGCGGGGCGCTGGTGGTGCACGCGTGGGCCCTGCTTGATTTCGGTGAAGTAGCGTGCTCCGCTGCGCTTCAGGGCCATGTGGTAGTTGCCCGGAGCCAGCAGCGCCACGCCGGGCACGACGGCGTCGCCGGATCTGGCTTCGCGGACCTCCATCGCGCAGATGGTATTGAGTCGTTCGGCGAAGGCGGCGGTGAAATGCTCGGGCATGTGCTGGACGATGACGGTTCCCGGCGTGGTCACCGGCAGTTGCGAGAGGACGTCTTTGATGGCTTCGGTTCCGCCGGTGGAGGCCCCGATCGCGAGAATCTTGTGGGTCGTCTGCCCGAGGCTGACCGACGTGATGGGGCTGGGGCGGTCGGCGTCGGGGGTGGACTTGGGCTTGCGAACCGTGCGGACGCACGAGGCGGCGCGGATCTTCTCGATGAGCGACTCGCTCAACTCGGCGACCGAGTACATGGATCCCGGTTTGGAGACCACTTCGATGGCGCCGGCTTCCAGGGCAGCCAGTGCGGTTTCCGAGCCTTCCGGGGTCAGCGAACTGACGACGATCACCGGCAGCGGGTAGTACCGCATGAGCTTGTGCAGGAAGGTCAGCCCGTCCATGCGGGGCATTTCCATGTCCAGCGTGACCACGTCGGGCTTGAGCGCGAGGATCTTATCCCGCGCGACGTACGGGTCGGTCGCGGTGGCGACCACCTCGATGTCCGGTGCCCGGGAGAGCTCCCGGCTGAGCACCTGCCGCACGACCGCGGAATCGTCCACGATCAGGACCTTGATGTTGCGTTTAGAACGTGACATCCGGCCCTTCCTGCTGGAGGCAGCCGAACTCGGCGGCGGCCATCACCGCCCCCTCCATGAAGAGGGCGACCTTGCATTCGCCGGTATCCAGCATCAGTCGACAGCTGCCGGCAGGCGAGTGGTTCTTGTGGCTGGCGGGGATGTCGGCGTCGTCCACCAGGGAGGGCGCTTCGACTTTGAAGACGGCTTCGCTGCCGGCGATTTTGGGAAGCAGGTTCCCGCAGACGACGTTGAGCAGTTCGCCGGCGGCGTCGCGCAGCTGTTCGGCGGGCAGGTCGTCGCCCGGTTCCATACCAAGCATGTTGGCGCACAGTTCGGGCAGAACCGCCCGGGGCAGACGCAGGAAGACGGTCCCGCTGAATGGCCCGGAGAAGCCCACCTCAGCCAGCACGCAGTCGGTAGCGGGCTGCGGGGGTGCGTCCTCGTCGGGCATGGCGAACAGGAACGCCAGGGACATCATGGTTTCCTCGGTGACGCCCTGGAGGACCTCGTCGTACTCGCCGGTGTGGGATGCGGTTTGGATGAGGTCTTCGACGACCTCGCGGACACGTTCGGGGGTGAAGGGCTTGTGCACGAAGCGGGCGCCCTTCTCCTTGAGGCGATTCACGCGGGTCTCGCTGCCCTCGGTGGAGACCACCACGAGGGGCATCTCCTTCCACTTGGGGTTCTCGCGGACCTGGTCGATCATCTCCTCGCCGTCCATCACGGGCATGTTGATGTCTGTGAAGACCACGTCCACCTCCTGCTGGGCGAGGACGTCCAGCCCTTCCTGCCCGTTGGACGCCTGGTGGATCTCGCCAATGTCCAGCCCGGCCATCTTGAGTGTCTTGATGACCATCGCACGGGTGACCGAGCTGTCGTCGATTATCAGAAGATTCATCGCCATGGTTCTTTCCTCCCGCGAGGGAGCGGGGCAGCCGACCGGGCATCGCTGCCGGGGCGGCTTATGGGTTCGTTCCGTCTGGTAAGCAGGTCGATCCGATGAGTCACAGGGCCTTCTCCTTGCCGGCCGTCGACAGCCAACACCGTCCCGACTGGAGCTCGAGGTACATCGTGCGTGCCGAGCTCCCACCTACATCTTCGGATTCAATGAGCACGCCATTCTTCCAGAAGATCTTTTTCAGCATGATGTAGTTGCGTCGCCCGATCGCGAACCGGTCGTCGCTCTTTCCCTGGACGTTTGCCCCCCCTGCCACGCGAACGACCAGGCGTTTCTTGACGCCGCCGTGGTCGTAGAGTTTCCGGAAGAAAGCCGGCACGCCGGTATCCACGAACATGAGCGGATTGGCCCGGGCCTTTTCGGGATTGATGCTGGACATGGGCATCATGACATGAAGGATACCGCCCACCTGGACGTTCGCATCGTAGGCGGCGATGCCCAGGCAGCTGCCCAGGGCATGCGTCACGATCGTATCGGTCGGGGCACTGGCGACCTTCATGTCTGCTACACCGACGATGTGTTTCACGGGCTTACCTCCCCAGTTCCCGCGTTACGGTTTCTGGTAAATGGCCGGCTGGACGTACTTGTACCGGTGCTGCGTTCCGGTAAGGCTTTCGGAATGTCCGATGAACAGCACCCCCCCCGGGGCGAGCATATCGAAGTACCGGTTGACCAGTCGTCCCTGCGTGGTTTTATCGAAGTAGATCATCACGTTACGGCAGAAGATCACATCGAACGGGCCCTTCATGGGCCAGCTCTCCATAAGGTTCAGCCGAGCGAAATGGATCAGCTTTCGGATGCTGCTTTTGGCCTGGAAGACGTTGCCGTCCGGGCGTTTCTCGACAACATTGAAATACTTGCTGACCAGGTGCTTGGGAGTCTCGCGGAACCGCTCCTGGCGGTAGATGCCCCGCTGGGCCATCCCGAGGACCTTGGTGGACAGGTCGGTGGCGAGAACCGCCGTGTCCCAGCCGACCAGGTCGTTGATGGCTTCATTGAGCAGCATGGCGATGGAGTAGGGTTCCTCGCCGGAGGAACAGCCCGCACTCCAGATACGGATGCGCCGCTTGCCCTTGGCACGAATGGCGGGAATGACGGCCTCCCGGAGGTGCTCGAAGTGCTTGTACTCACGGAAGAAGAACGTGAGGTTCGTCGAGATCTGGTCGAGCATCGTGGTCAGCTCGGCACCGCTGGAGTCGTTGCGAACCGAATCCATGTACTGCCGGAACGAGCCCATCCCCAGTTGGCGGATTCGTTTGCCCAGGCGGGCTTTGACGAGCTCCTTCTTGCCGTCGTGCAGATTGATCCCGCAGTTGCGTTTGACGAATTCACTGATTTCGTTGAACTCGGCTTCGCCCAGGACGGCAGATTCACTGATCGCAAAACTCATCGCACTCTCGCGAACTCAGAACACGCTCCGCCGCACTCTGACCCCCGTAAAGGTGTCTCCCCGCGGCGAGGCCGCGAGGCCTGTTCCAAGTCGCCCACGCCACGCGGAGTCGCGCGGGCCACTGCCCCACCGGATTATCGACCCGATCCGAATGGTACTTTCGCAATACGTCCGGGCGGGCGAAGTTCCCCTTGCCCCATCATCGAGGCGCACCTCGCCCCGGCGCGCCTGGCTGGGGGGTTGCGAATGTCCTGCCCCGATCGGCCCATCGATGCGATGGCAACGCCGCAGGGGCGTCAGCCGACGCCGGTGGCCGATTCCATCGAAGCGAGGTCTTCGCGGGTGACGACCTTGGCGATATCCAGCAGGATCGTCACGCGATCCTCGCACTTGCCCATTCCGAGGATGTACTCGGTGTTCGTTTCGTTGCCGAATTCCGGGGCGTCCTCGATGCTTTTAGACGGGATGTCCAGCACTTCCTGCACGCGGTCGACCACGATGCCCATATCCAGCTCATCGACGGAAACGACGATGATGCAGGTCTGCTCGGTGCGCTCGGCCTCGTCCATGCCGAACTTCAGCCGAAGGTCCATCACCGGGATGACCATCCCGCGAAGGTTGATCACACCTTTGATGAACTCCACGGTCCGCGGGACGTACGTAACCTCCATCGCTCCGATGATCTCGCGTACCGTCAGGATCTCCAGCCCGTACTCCTCGTCCCCCAGTATGAAGGTGAGGTACTTCCCGCCCCGCTCGATCTGCGTCTGGGTCTCGGTGGTTTGCGGTTCGTCACTCATAATCTGCTCCCTGTTGCGTTGAGTCTCGTCTCGTTCGGTTCGTCCGCTTTGCCGGTCACGCCGCCGAAGCCGGCGATCGGCCTCGCTGGTTGGCCAGCTTCAGGATGCCCGTCGAGTCCAGGATCAGTCCGACCCGTCCGTCGCCCAGGATGGCTCCACCCGAGACGCCCGCGATCGTGCCCAGCGCCTGGCCGAGCGACTTGATGACCACTTGCTGCTGGCCGAGGATTTCGTCGACCATCAGGGCGCATCGCCTGCCTTCGCCCTCGATGATGATGAGCAGACCCTCGGTCGGGTCCGAGCAGGACTCGGGAATGTCGAACAGTTCGTTGAGGCGGAACACCGGAAGCAGCTCGCCGCGGAGCAGAACCTGCTCGCCCTGACCGGCCACGGTGGTGACCATGCCCGGCTCGGGGCGGAAGCTCTGCTCGATGGTGATCGTCGGCAGCAGATACCGCTGCTCGCCCACCCGCAGGAGCATCGCATCGGCGATGGCCATCGTCAGAGGCAGACGCAGCGTGACGGTGGTACCCCGGTCCTGCTTCGAGGTGACCTCGATTCGACCTCGGACCGACTCGATGTTCTTGCGAACCACGTCCATGCCCACCCCTCGCCCGGAAACGTCGGTGACCTGGTCAGCCGTCGAGAAGCCCGGCTGGAAGATCATCCCGAACACTTCGTTATCGGGCAGGTCCCTGGCCTTGTTGGCGTCCACGAGGCCTCGCTCGAGCGCCTTGGCGACGATCTTCTCGCGGTCCAGACCCTTCCCGTCGTCGGCGATTTCGATCACCACGTTTCCCGCGGCGTGATACGCCCGGAGAGTGACCGTCCCGGTGGGGTCCTTGCCGGCCGCCACGCGGTCCTCAGCCGTCTCGACGCCATGGTCGCAGCTGTTACGCATCATGTGGATCAGCGGGTCGCCGAGCGTCTCGACCATGGTGCGGTCGATTTCGGTGTCCTCGCCTTCGGTGACGAACTGCACCTGCTTGCCGGCCTTTCGGCTGACATCGCGCACCAGTCGGGCCATCTTCTGGAAGGTGGCCTTGAGCGGAACCATCCGCAGCGACATGGTGAGGTCCTGCAGCTCGCGAATGATCTTGCCGGCGTGCGAGATGTTGCGGGCCAGGCGGCCGCCCTCACCCTCGGTAACGGTCGGGTCCTGCTGCACCATCGACTGGGCAATGACCAGCTCGCCGACCATGTTGATGAGGCTGTCGAGACGATCGGTGCCCACGCGGACGGACGATTCGGTCGTCGAACCGCTCATCTTCTTCTGGGTTCGGACCGCGTCGACAACGTCCTTGGGCTGGGTCTTCTGATCTTCGACGAGTTTCTGGCCGATCGGGGTGGACCCCTGGTTCTCGGCGGCGCTTTCGACGTCGTCTCGGCTGGCGGCTCCCTTGCCGACGAGGATGTCGCCCACGCGCATCGGCTGGGTGTCTTCCTCTTCGCTGACGCCGGTCGCTTCGGGATCCGAAAGGACCGCCAGCAGTTCATCGAAGTTCTCGGGAACCGGCGTGGGCGAACCGGGCGCCAGGCCATCGAGCGCGCCGATCATCATCTTCAGCGCGTCGGAACTCTGCAGCGCGAGGTCGGCATAGCCGCCGATCATGCGCAGCTCGCCGTCGCGGGCGCGGTCCAGGAGGTTCTCGGCAAGGTGGGCACATCTCTGGATCCGCTGGAGATCCAGGAACCCACTGGTGCCCTTGATCGTGTGGAATGCGCGGAAGACCACGCTGATCTGGTCCAGGTTGTCCGGGTTGGACTCCAGCTCCAGCAAGGCCGCCTCGGCCATGTTGATGTGGTCGAGACACTCGACGATGAAGTCCTTCAGAAGGTCCAGGTCGGTGTCCTCGGCAAGGATCGCTTCGCCCTCGAATGTCGGGGCCTCCACCTTGGCGGGCGGGGCTTCTTC
>CAZYIH010000087.1:6289-11188 GCA_964646915.1 uncultured Planctomycetaceae bacterium
CGGGCGGGGCTTCTTCCTCCGCAGGCTGGTCGACTTGCGGGTCTTCGGCGGCGGGCGCTTCCTCGGCGGCGGGCTGATCGTCGTCCGCTTCGGCTGCTACCGGTTGGCCCTGGGCGCTTTGCGGGAGCTCCTCGGCGAGCACTTCTGCCTCCGCCGGTGCGGCGGCCGCCGCGACCTGGAGCTGCTCGGCGGCGAGGTCCATCGCATCCCCGTCATCCGGGGCGACACCCTTGAGGATCATGTCCAGCTGGGCGGCCGCAACGCCGATGGGTTCGGTTACCTCCAGGGCAAGCCCTTCGCGGGCAGCCGTCGTGAGCAGTTGCTCGTGCAGCGTCTGGAGATTGTCCGTGTCACCCGGATCCATCGCGACCACTCGTCCGGCGAGTTGTTCGAGGTGGGTTCCCAGCGCCGGTGCGCTGTCACCGGCCGGGGCAGGCGCGTCGTCGGAGGCGGGCTGCCCGGCGGGCGCGTCGTCGGAGGCGACGGCGACGCCATCTCCACCGGCCAGCGCCATCGACTCGGAGAGGCCGTCCTCTGTGACGGTACCTTCGAGGTAGCTTTGGGCGATCTCGACGGACTTGGCCAAATCGAGCATCGCCTGGGGCGCGTCGTCCACCTCGCCCTGATAGATCGCCTGGAGACGCAGGAGCATCTGGTGCGAGACCGCGGCGAGCGTCTCGCCCTCGGGCACCTTGGAGAACCCCGCTTCAAGACTGGTACCAACCCCGACGATCACTTCCGGATCGGAGACATCGGCGACCTGCATCCACCCTCTGAGGCCTTTGATGGCCTGCAGCACTGACTCTTTCCATGACATAGTTGGCTTCCTTGAGCCTGAACTCTGTGAGAGACCCCCGTGCTAACCCAGCGGTCCGGCCCCGCAGACCACACCGGTCCACAGCCCCCCCACGGGCGAGGAGAAGCACGCTTTTTGCTGGAACATCTCGCGCTGCACAAGTACTTCAAGAGACTCGGCCCGCATGACGGAGGGCAACGAGATCTCGACGTTCAACCCACGCTGATCGAGCAGCTTCTTGACCTGCCCGACGACGATGTTTGTCAGCTCGCCGATCGCGTCGCCCATGTCGGCGCTTTCAAAGGGGATCTCGAACCCGGCGAATTTCAGCGAGATCGCCTCGGCTGTGTTCTTGGGTAAACCCAGAAACACCGCCCACTCGAGATCGCCCACCAGCGAGATCACCGAGAGAATCATTCCCCCTTCGGCGTTCTCGGTGGGATCCTCGGAGATGGGCTCCAGTTCCAGCCCGCACATCTGCGAGAGAATCATCGACAGGCTTTCGGTTACAATGGCTCCGTGTTCGGCTACCGTATCGGGCACGTATGTTTTCCTTCTGGGCAGAGCCGAGACTGACTCGACGACATCAGTCAAGCTTTCCGGCGAGCTTTCCGAAGAACCCTTCGCCCTTGGCGTTGACCTTCTCAAAGAGCGGACCGAGCTTCTTGGAGAGCACTTCGACAGTGAAGGGCTTGACGATGAAGCAGTCCACCCCCGCCTCGTCGAGCGCTTCTTCCACTTTGGCAACGGTACTTTCGGTGGTCACCATGACAATCGGGACATGACGCTTCTGCTGGGCTCGAACCTGCTTGGCGAAGTCGATCCCGGACATATTGGGCATGTTCCAGTCGACAAAGCAGATGTTGATCTTGTCTTCGTCGAAGGCTTCGAGCGCTTCGACGCCGTCGCCGGCTTCGGTAAACATGAAGTCGGCCAATTCCGTCTCCCGCAGCGAGCGCATTACCATTTTCCGCATGATGCCGCTGTCATCTACAACCAGAGCGTGAATGTTCATCGTTCGATCCCTTGTCTGGTGTCCGCCGATCAGCCGTCGGCGAACGTCTCCTGCCACAATGCGGAACCGTCCCCCCACAGTCATCCGCATCCCAAGTCTGCATGATCTGTCGACATCACCTGCGGGTCGGACGTCATCGGCGTACCGGAGACAGTGACCTTGGCAGGGCGATCCGCTATAGCCATCATCGGCACAGCGGCGGGGCGAGTTGGGTAAATCAGACGGACTTTTCCACCGCGCGACGGGCTTGACAGCTCCCGACCGTCCCCGGTGCTCAAAGCGCCCCGAGAGCACGCCCCGACAGGTCTGTCATCGGAACTCCAGCGGCGGGAATTCACTCGGAACTGCCCCGTGATCGACTTGCACCCGGCCCGGCCCGCCGACGCGATGCGCCCTGGGCAAAGGTCGGTGTCCCCGGAATCACTCAGGTCTTCGGGCGGACGTCTCAGGCGGTAATCGCCTTCCAGCCCTCGTTGAGCTCATCGAGCAGGCCGATGACCTCGCGAATGGGGGCTGGGTCGTTCCGCGCGTGGGCGGTGTTGAGGTGGCGAACCATGAACATGTACAGATGCCGAAGATTCTCGGCGATCTCGCCACCCACTTCCATGTCCAGCGAGACATTCAGTTCGAGAATGATATCGCAGGCCTTGTTGAGGTAGAGCACCCGCTGCTCGATGTCCTCCTGCTCCATCGCCTGGATGGCCTTCTTCAGGAACCGCACCGCGCCGTCGTAGAGCATGACAATGATCTTACCGCGCGACTGCGTGGTCACCGAGTTCTGCTGATAGGCTGCTATTCCTTCGCTCGACATAAAACCCAACCTCCGTCAGGGGGCCCGATTGCTCGCCGGCCCTTCTACTTGTTTCTCTTTGCTTTGATCGGCTGGAGCGACTGGATCATCGAATCGAACGCCCCCCGGAAAGAGTCCAACTGAGTGAGCGTGGCCTCCAGGCGGGCGAACTTTGCCCGCAGCCGCTCTTCTTTCTTCTCCAGACGGTCAACCTGCTGATCGATCTTGTCGTCGATCCGATTCATAGCCGACTCGTACTGGTTCTTCTTGATGTTGATCGCACCCTCGGAGTAATCCAGGATGTCGTCGAGAGTGTCATGAATCGAACCGGCCAATCCGCGCTGAACGCGGACCTCGGCCGTCTGGGTGCCGGTCCCGCTGTCCCAGATACCGGTCAACTGAAGGCCTTCCATGTCCGTGCCTTCCGCGCCGCTGATGATGCTGCCGTTGACATTCATATCCGTCCAGGTGGTCTCGCCGATTTTTCGGATCCGGGCGGATGTGACCGTGCCGGCATCGAAGACGACCTCGACCTCGTAGTCGCCCGGCTCGGTCATGTTGCCGGCCCCGGAGAACTGGATGCGGTCGTTGTCGGACACTCCCTTGTTCAGGGCGCCGATGGCATCGAGCACACCGTAGTAGTCGTCGTTCAGGGCGCTGTCTAGCGTGGAGGTATTGAGACTCAACACGCCTTCCTTGTCGAACTCCAGCCCCAACTGGGCTGCCAAGGTGTAGCTGTCGTCGCCGTCATCGAATCCGGGCAGCGAGGTGATGATATTCTCGCGGATCCGGGAGACCATCGTGGTGAACACCGAATCGCCCTGCAGCAGGCCGGCCTGTTCGTTCTCGGAGTCGTATTCGATGTAGCCGTCAATGGTGCCCATCGCGGCGTTATAGGTGGTCACGAACGTCTCGAGCTTCATCTTGAGGCTGGAGGTGTCTCGGCTGGCGGAGACATTGGCCGTCCCGGTTCCGGTCAGCGTGACGGTCACCCCGGGAATCACGTCGGAGATGGTGTTGGAGCTTCGCTCGATCCACGTTCCGTCGGCCGGGTAGCCGTCCACCTTGATCTGGGCGTCGCGGGCGGTCTGCGTTTCCAGGAAGTTCGCCGGCTGAAAGGCCGCCAGGTCGGTGTTGGCCGTCACGGTGATCCCGTAATCGCTGCCGGCATCCTGCCCGGTGAGTACCATGTGGTACTCGCCATTGTGCTCGAGGATCGACGCACTGACGCCGGGATTGTCCCCGTCCCTGTTGATGAGGTCCTGCAGGCCTTCCAGGTCGGTCTCGGTGGTGGTGTACAGCGTTCGCGTCACACCGTTGTAGGTGTACTCGAACGTGCCCGCTCCGATCTCGGTCGGATCGTCGTAGGCGGTGACACCCGCATCCTGCACCATCCGGCCCGAGGCGGCCAACTGGTTGACCTCGATCGTATGCGACCCTTCCAGGGCCCCGTCGCCGGCCGACACCGTGAAAATGCCCGTGTCGGAACTGGTGGCCTTGACAGAGAGCAGCTTGCTGGAGTCCATCAGGCCAAAAGAGACGTCCTTCAACTGCGTCAGGCGGGTCTGGATGGCCTTGACGGCTCCGGCCTTGGCCTCGTATTCCGCCTTGTCGCGATCGAGGTTCTTCAGCGCATTTCCTTCCAGCGCCATGAGCCCCTCGATGAGAGAGTCGGTATCCATCCCCGTAAACACACCAGATAATGCCATACTCATAGGACAACTCCTTCATCTTGACGCAGGGCATCCGGTCGGTTCACCGTCTCCCTGCTCCACAGTTGATTATCGCGTCTGGTGGAAGGAACTTGAGTGCTTTCCGCCTCGGTTCCGTACAAACAAACAACCGCAGAGACTTGCTCGAACGCCCTTTACGTTCGGCAGGCCTCTGCGGTCGGGTAAAACAGTCCGGAAGACGGCCCCGCGGGTCGGGGCTTGGGTGCGGTCACACAAGTTTCGGGACCGCCTTCCGTTCTATCGTGTCAGGCCTTAGCCAAGCAGCGACAAGGCCATCTGCGGCATGGTGTTGGCCTGGGACAGCATCGAGATGCCGGCCTGGGCAAGCACCTGGTGACGCGTCATGGCAGCCATCTCGGTGGCCACGTCCACGTCACTGATGCGCGACTCAGCAGAGAGAAGGTTCTCAGCCTGAATGTCGATAACGCTGGTGGCCGACTCAAGGCGGTTCATCAGGTAACCGAGCTTCGCACGGTACTCGTCTTTGGTCTTGATCGCCGAAACGATCGTGTCCAATGCCAACCGGGCAGAGGCTGCGGTGTTGATGGACGAATCGATGGAACCA
>CAZYIH010000088.1:0-11186 GCA_964646915.1 uncultured Planctomycetaceae bacterium
ATTAGGGGGCGAATTGATTGCGTGCATAGACACGATGGTGCTGATCTGGTGGGTACGCAAGGATTGTACTCCTGGGCAGGAGGACATGCTCGAACGCACGCGCTGGCTGATGAACCGGTTGGAGGAAGAAGGAACCGATATCATGCTGTCGTCTGTCAGTCTTGCCGAGTTTCTTCGAGGTTCATCTCCGGATCAGGCAGAGAATCAGTTCAGAATCATCCGGGAGAACTTTCTTGTTCAGCCATTTGATGCCATGGCAGCTCAACAGGTGGCCAGTGCTTTCGGGCAAGCCATTTCGATTGGGGAGTACGTGGAACGGAAAACAGCAATGAAGGCAGACATCCTCATCGTGGGAACAGCGCTTGCGCACGGCGCCGATGTGATTTACAGTCATGACAGGGGGTTGCGAAAGCTTGCGGGCAAGGCGGGTCTGCAAGCTGAGGACATACCGGCTTTTGGTAACAGCCTGTTTGACCTTATAGAGGATGATGAGTAGCTTCCCACCTGAAGAGGCAGTGGTCGTCCGGCGGTTTACTGCGCGGGTGCGATGGATTCAAGCTCGTCGGCGATCCGGTCGGTGCTTCGCCGGCAGCCGAAATGTGTTTCGTAGGTGCGGCGGGCGTCCTGGCCTTTGGCGTGGAGCTGATCGCGGGCGGCGAGAATGCCGCCGATCGCATCGGCGATGCCGGCTGGGTCATGCGGTCGGGCGACCCAACCGACGCCGGATTCGCGCAGGATATCGGCGACTTCGCTTTGCGCGGGACCCACATAGAGCACGGCCCGGCCGGCGGCGAGAATCCCGTAGAGCTTGCTGGGCACGATGAGCCCGACCATGTCCGGACGCTGTCCGACCAGGTGGACATCGCCGGCAGCGAGGCTGTCGGCGAGCATCTCCAGGGGTTGATAGTCGCGGAACTCAATCGTGTCGGCCAATTGCAACTGCTCGACCTTCGCCTCCAGGGGCGCCCGCATGCGTCCTTTGCCCACGAAAACCACCTTCAGCCCTCTGCGCTGCTGGGGCGAGAGCAGGGCGACGGCGTCGGCGGTCGCTTCGAGGCCATGACCTCGCCCGATGTTGCCGGAGTACATCAGGATGACCTGGTCTTCTTCGGGCGCCAGCGAGCGTCGCATCTGCGAGCGGTCTCTCCGGACGGGTTGGACGGCTTCGCGGGGCACCCAGTTGTGGACCACGCGAATCCGGTCGGGGTCAGCACCCGCCTGGGCGAGCTTCTCGGCCATGTGGTCGCCCAGGGCGAAAATGCGATCGGCCTTTCGGTAGGTCAGTCGACTCAGCTTCGCGAAGAAGCGGTGAGGAAGGCCTCCTTGCGGCAGGACCTTGCACGCGACGGCCACCTCGGGATAGAGGTCCATCGTCCATAGTGCAAGGCGGGTCTTGCGAAGGGTTCGCAGGAGCACGCCGGCCAGGCCGATGAACGGCGGGGTCGTCAGCACCAGGCAGAGGTCCATCCGGGGCAGCGTGAAGCATCGCAGCGTGGCCAGCACGTAGAAGGTGAGGTAGTCCAACGCGGCAAAGAGGAGGTTCCCCCGTCCCAGTCCGGTGGCGGGCGTGCGGTGAATGTGGATGCCGTCGATGGTTTCCTCGGCGGGCAGGCGATTCGCCCCGCCGCTGTATGCCCCCTGACTGGCGATGACATGAACCTCGTGGCCACGCTGTTGGAGGGTGCGGGCCAGGTCGTGCAGCAACTGTCCCGTCGCGGCGACGTCTGGGACGTAGAACTGGTTGAGCAGCAGGATTCTCAAGAGGCTGTGCCCGGTTTTCTGTGCCTGGTCCGGCCTGTCGGGGCCGGGGCGCTACGGTTCGACGGAGGGGGCTAACTCGGCTTGCTCGTGCGCATCGGAAGCGGGCGTTGCGCCCTCGCCGTCCAAACGGTGCGTACGGAAATACGCGTGGACCGCGATGCTGTAGGTGCCCAGGATCAGGGCGATCAGCACCAGGATGATCAATCGGATCGGCGCGGCGATTTCTTCAGGCACCCATGCGTAGAGAAGGCCGAGGATGCCGAAGGTCGCCATGAAAAGGTTCTGCACTCGGGTGTTCTCGTCGTGCGTCCAGCCGCAACGCAGCAGCAGATGGAAGTGGAACTCCCGGTGCGGTTTCAGCGGATTATGCCCCTGCACCACACGCTTGATAACCGTGAACAGCGGGTCGTAAATCGCCAGCGACAGCGGCAGGATGAACGCGATCCACGGGATATCGGTCCGCGTTCCGCCCAGCAACGCCAGCATCGCCAGGCCAAAGCCGATGGTGATGGCTCCCACGTCGCCCATGAACAGCTTGGCGTTGGGGAAGTTGTGCGGGAAGAATCCCAGGCAAGCCCCGGCCAGGGCGGCAGCGGTGAAGATACTGTTGCCCGTGTGGCCGGTGAACAGAAGCAGGGAGATCACCACCCCACCCCAGACGCCCTGCGAGGCGGCCAACCCGTTCATCCCGTCGATGAAGTTATAGGCGTTCACAAAGCCGACCACGAACACGAACGCCAGTGCGAAACCCGCCCAGTGGGGAAGGTTCATCTCCACGTACGGCAGGCCGATATCCGTGGGCACGAGGTTGACCACGTGGATTGAGGCGGCGGCAACCAGAAGCTGCACCACCAGCCGAGGGACGGGGGGCATGGAGACGATGTCGTCGAAGAAGCTCACCGCGGCGACTACCGCTCCGATGCCGATGATCGTCAGGAAGGTAGCGCTCGGGTTGAAGCAGGCCAATACGCCCAGGAGTGCCCCAAGAACGATGGCCACCCCGCCGGTCCTCGGCGTGGGTCTCTCGTGGCTGGAGCGATCGCCCGGGCGGTCCAGCACATGGTAGCGGTGGCTGAAGTAGATCACCGGATAGGACAGCAGGTACGTCGCGAGCGCAGCGATGATCGACGCCATGGGCATGCGCCACAGCGTTTCGCCTGTCACGAGGTACATGAATGCCTGCAAAAAGAATTCCTTAATGCCCTGTGCGGCAGGACGTCCTTCGATGGCTGGGCGTCCGATGCCTGTTGGCCGACCATTCCGTAGGTCAAGTCGAACGCGTCATTATCGGCTGGATTGACGTTTTGGTCAACCCCGCCCGTTCACAAGTTATCATCGGCATGCGAAGCTTGTGTACAGTGCATAAAAACTGTCTGCTAACGACGTTGGATCTGGTGAACCAACTCCTCGCAGGCGGTGGTGACCTGCTGTGGCGTCAGGTTCGCGTGAAATGGCAGCGCGAGGGTTCGATCTGCGATCCGCTCTGTCTGCGGGAAGTCGCCCCGCTTCGTGCCGGCGGCCCGCTGCACGAACGGCTGGGTGTGAATCGGGACGAAGTATCGATTGCAGCCGACGCCCCTCTCCCGCAGCCCCGCCAGTACGGCGTCTCGGTCGGCCGACGAGAACCGATCGCTCAGGCGCACCACGTACACGAACCAGCTGGCGCGGTCCCTTTCTGTCATCGCAGGCAGATGAACGTCCTCCAGATCCGCAAGACGTTCATCGTACCATCGGGCGACCTGCCGGCGCTTCTGGAGAATCTCATCCAGCCGTTGGGTCTGGACCACGCCCAGCGCGGCAGCCAACTCGCTGAGGCGGTAGTTGTACCCCAGACGTGCGTAGCTGAACCAATCGTCACCGCCGCGTCCCTGGTTGCGCATGGAGACGCACAGATCGCGGATTTGTTCGCTGTCGGTCACGATCATTCCGCCTTCGCCGGTGGTGATCTGCTTGTTGGGGTAGAACGCGAAGACGCCGGCGTCCCCGAAACTGCCGGCCGATCGGCCCTGGAGAGACCCGCCCAGCGCCTCGCAGCAATCTTCGATCATGGCCACATTATGGTCGCGTGCGATTTGCTCGTAGCGATCAAAATGACCGGTATTCCCGAACACTTCCACCGGCAGGATCGCCCGCGTGCGTGGTGTGATGGCGGCCTCGATGGCGGCGGGGTCGAGATTGTAGCTTTCCGGGTCGATATCCACGAAGACCGGCTTGGCCCGCTGCATGAGGATGGCCCCGGTCGTGGCGATGAACGAAAACGGCGTGGTGATGACCTCGTCTCCCTCGCCGATGCCCATCGCTCGAAGACACAGGTGCAGCCCGCTGGTGCCGCTGTTGACCCCCACACCGAACGCCCGGCCGGCACGGTCGGCGACGGCGCGCTCGAACTCCGCCAGATGCGGACCGAGACTCAGGCGGTCGCTGCGCAGCACAGCGGTCACCGCGTCGATTTCGCGCTGGGTGATGTCCGGGGCGGAGAGCGGAATCGGCTCGGTCACTGGAGGAGGTCCTTTCGGTGCGATCGGGCGGGTTTGACGGCCAGGCAGAAAAGGTTGGCCACGCTGCCGAGGGAGTTGTCCCACTGGTAGGCCTTCGCCAGGGCGGCTGTGAGGGCTTGGCTTCCGGGAACAAACCGCAGTTGGTTGAGGGCAATGCGACTTCCCAGGATCAGCCGCCAGAAGAACCCGGCCCCGTCGACGTCCCGCACCTCGAAGCCCGAATTCCGAAGCAGTTGCTTCAGCCCGTCGCTGCGAAAATGCTCGTGCCATCTCTTTTTCATCGAGATATCGCCCACCAGACCCTCGGGATTGTCCACGTAACGGCGGTGGTATTCTTCCCGGCCATGCTTGCGGACATAGAACCAGCGGTGCAGGTGCGGGAAGCGGAACTTGAGATTTCCCACGTCCAGAAAGGAGAACAGGTGCTTGCCGGGGACCGAAACCAGCAAAACCCCGCCTGGGGCGAGGACACGATGGACTTCCCGGAGCAAATGCTTCTGGTCGGCGACGTGTTCGATCACTTCCAGCAGCGACACCGACGTGAATGTCTCGTCGGCGAAGGGCAAATCGCCCTCCGGGGGCGAAAGATGCACGAACTCGCACTGCGGGTGCATTTCTCTGGCCTTGGTCAGGGCGGCCGACGAGGCGTCGGCACCCACGAGTCGGCCGATGCGACGCGATTGGAGGCTGGCGAGAAATTCTCCGTCGAAGCAGCCCACATCCAGATGGCTGGCGGTGTTCAGCGGGATGTGTTCCCAGGCGTACGCGAACCGCAGCGCGGTGTGCGGGTTTGCGGGGCTGGGACGGAATCGCATGCGGGCTCCTTCTATCGCCTCTCAGGAGGCATTGGCGGCCGATGCCTTGGACGCGCCGTCGAGTGAGGGGGGCTGATACTCCGGGACGATTTCCTGCAGGGCCCGGATCACGTCCACGCGGTTCGGACAGTTTGCCAGTGTTTCGAGCTTCTCGATGGCCGATTCCACCTGGGCCCACGCCACCGGGGTGTGACGCCAGACCATCACCTTCGGGTGGACCGTCGGCTGAATGTCCTCACCTTCGGTCCGCAGCTCCTCGAAGAGCTTCTCTCCGGGGCGGATGCCTGTAAAACGGATGTCGATGTCCTCGCCGGGGCGGAAGCCCGAGAGCGTAATCATGTTTCTGGCGAGGTCCACGATTCGCACCGGTTCGCCCATGTCCAGCAGGAAGACCTGCCCGCTTTCCCCGGTGGCCGACGCCTGCAGCACGAGCTGGGCTGCCTCGGGAATGGTCATGAAGTAGCGGACCATGTCCGGGTGGGTCACCGTTACCGGTCCTCCGGCGGCGATCTGCCTGCGGAACGTCGGGACGACCGATCCGGTCGAGCCCAGCACGTTTCCGAACCGCACCGCCTTGAAGCGCGTGTGGCAGTTTTCCAGGTCGTTGAGCCCCTGGACGTAGATTTCCGCGACCCGCTTGGAAGCGCCCATCACCGACGACGGATTGACGGCCTTGTCCGTCGAGATCATCACGAAATCGTCCACCCGCGCCTCGCACGAGGCATCGGCGACGTTCCTGGTCCCCAGCGTGTTGTTCTTGATCGCCTCGCAGGGGTTCCGCTCCATCAGCGGGACGTGCTTGTGGGCGGCTGCGTGGATGACCACGTCCGGGGCGCGATCCTTCCAGAGCGACAGCACGCGCCGGCGGTCGTAAATATCGCAGATCACGGGGTCCAGGTTGGCGTTGGGATGGTTGGCGGTCAGTTCGTTGTGGATGTCGAACAGCGGCGTCTCCGCCTGCTCGACCAGCACCAGCTGCGACGGCCCGAACCGGCAGACCTGCCGGGCCATTTCCGATCCGATACTGCCCCCCGCCCCGGTGATGAGAACCCGCCTTCCTCGCAGGAATCGACCGATGGCGTCCTCGTCGAGTTCGACGGTCTCCCGGCCGAGAAGGTCGTTGATGTCCACCGGGCGGATCTGCGATGCGATGGCCCGCCCGTCGATGAGGTCGGCCACGCTCGGGAGCGACTGGAACTTGAGCTTGGTCCCGCTGCACAGGTCGATCACACGCCGCAATTCCTTCTGCGAAGCGGACGGAATCGCGATGATGATCTCTTCGACCTTCTCTTCGCGACAGAGGCTGGGGATGTCTTCCGTCGTGCCCAGTACGGGCAGGCCGTGGATGTGCAGGCCCTGTTTGTTGGGGTCGTCGTCCACGAAGCCCACCACGCGGTAGCGGTCCACGGGCATGCGGTTGATCTCCCGCACGATGCTCTCAGCCGCGTCGCCGGCCCCGACGATCAGCACGCGCGTGACGCCTTCGGACGAGACGGGGCGCAGCTCTTCGCGATAGATCCGCACCGCCAGCCGGGCTGTGCATACCAGGAACACCGTCGCCAGGAAGTCCAGCAGAATCACGCCCTGGGCGAACCGCCCGAAGTAATCGCCCAGCACGGGCACGGTGAAGTCCATCGCGCTGGGGATGCGATAGAGGATGTAGACCAGCGGGAACGTGATGACCGCAAACAGCCAGGACGCCAGGAGAATGTTGGCCACGTCCCGGATGCTGGAATACCCCCACCCGCCGCGGAAGAGCTTAAGTCGCCCGAACAGCGCCAGTTTCAGCAGGACGAAGTAAGGCAGCGTCGGGAGGAATCGTTCGGTAATCCACGCCTGGCGGTCCTGGAAGTTCGAGGCCGCGTCGAAGCGGATCAGGAACGCCGCCAGAAGCGCCACCGTGAACAGGCCCACGTGCGCGAGGACATTCACCGTCGTCCGGTGGGCCGCCAGCAGGTCGCGCCAAGTGCCGGCCTCGTCGGTCGCGGGGGGAATCTCTTCGGGTTGGTGGTCGCCTTTTGTCATATCGTTCGTCGAGTTCGATGCTTAGAAGTGCACTCGATCTTCATCGACCCGACGGTGATACGACTTTACCAGCCGAAGTGTTCGGCAGGCAACACCCACGCCCGGTTTGCGGGGTGCGAATCAGCCTTCGGCGGAGTCGGCTGAGGGGTCCTTCTCGTCATCGGCCGGTTGCGTGGTGGCCTCGGCGGGGTCGGATTCCTCGCCCAGTTTGCCGGAGACCTTGCCCGTGGCGACCATGCCCTTCCAGAGAATGTCGATCGCCTCCGCCACCGACTCACGCGTCTTGCCGCGCAGATTCTTCGCCTTCATGTGGGCTGCCTGCATGGACTCGGTCGCCTGCTCGGTGTTGCCCTCGAACCAGCTGTAGTAGGCCAACAGCAGGTGTCCGTCCGCGTCGAAGGTGTTCTTGCTGACGTATTCGCGCAGCTTGGCCATCTGGTCGGCGTAGTCCAGCGGGTCCCCGTAAAACCCGCGGGGCTGGAGCGGAAGGACGGGCAGCTCGGGGAAGTTCCGCACTGCCTTGCGCAGGGTAAACGCGGCAGAGGGATACGCCTGCAGGGCCGTCTTGGCGTGCATGATGCTCAGGAGGCTTTCGGGGTCGTCGCCGTCGAACACGCTGGCCATCTCGAACCAGCCCAGCGCGTCGGTATACTTGGCAGCCTTGAAGTACCGCTCCCCCTTGGCGAGGTATTCCTGGTACTTGCCCGGCGCATCGGGAACCAGCGAGGTAATGGGCTCCTGGCGATCGGTTTTGAGCGTGTCTTCGTCTTTGACGGCAGAGAGAAACGCACGCGTGCCGTACAGCGGGTCGCTGCGTGCCAGCGAACCCAACGCCGAGACGCCCCCGCCATATCCGCCCGACCGAATCAACGTGCTGCCGCCGCTGCCATAGTCGGCCCCCCGCGAGACGGTGGGTCGCCCGGAGGTGGAACCCAGCGCCGAGTTGTCCAGATCCGTCCCTGACGTCGCCGATCGGCTTCGGCGCGTCACGCCCATCGAGCCGGTGCGCAGGGAGCTTCGCAGCACGCTCGTACCGCCACCTGCCGACGACCGGCCCAGCGAGCCGACGCCCGAGGAGTAGTCCCGGAAGGTTCGGCTCGCGGCGGTGTCGCCGATCTGCGTGCCCCGACCGATATCCGAGATGCTCACGGTGCTTCGCCCCTGGGCGGAGGCGGAACCCGCCCACAGCAGCAGTGTTCCAATAATGCAGAGGATGGTGAACCTTTGCCTGGTCATAACAGTTCTCCTGAATTTCCGACGATACAATTATAACTCGAAACCGGGGCCGAATCGGAGTTAAACTTGTCAGTATAATAGTCGGCAGGACCCACGGATGGGTTCGGCCGGATCGAAACGGCACGTCAGGACTGGTTCTGCATGGGAGTACTCATGAGCAATCGGACAATCATCTCGGCTGCGATTCTGCTGTCCCTGCTCTGCGCCGATTTGCGGGCAGACCAGGAGCCCACCGTGCTGGAGGGGTTCGAGCAACTCAGCGCCGTGAAATCGTCCGGCGACGTCTCGGCCGTTCAGGCGGGGCAGGGGGTTACCGAAGGCAAGTCAGCCGCTCAGCTTGCGCCGAAGGCGAGCATTTCGGTCAACGTCGACGGGGCCCTGTTCGGCTCGGCCGGCTGGGTGAAAGTGGACACGCTGACCGCGCAGATCCTCTCCCAGAAGCTGCATATCGAGGTCACCATTGGCGGCCATCGCCGCGACCGGTCCGCTTGGGCCAAGGGCGGCAAGGACACCATCGCCCTTCCGGTCTCGGTGGTACGCCATTCCGTCCCCGCCGATGCCAGGCTGGCCAGAACCACCATCAAGATCACCAACACCTCCGAGAGCCCCATCACGCTGGACCACCTTCGCCTCGAACCGCCCGCCAAGGCGCCCCAGGGCGCCGTTCTGCTGGACTGCGGACCGGGCGGGCAGATTGTCTGGCCGGGCTTCACGGCGGCGCCCCGCGCAAACCAGTACATGGTCTGGAGCGGCGATGCGCCTGTTTACGAGTACACCGCGCCCTATCCCGACCCGCTCGGGAAGGACTTTGTCGGCCGACGGCCTTCCACGAAGGTGCTGGATTATTTCGCCCTGAAAGGTCCGGGCGGCAAAGCGGCGGCGGTCTGGCTTTGGGTGACGCATTACGCCTCCCGCGCCGAGACCCAGCCCACCGAGTATATCATGAAGGTCCGAGGCCGAACCGTTCTTCAGGAGAGACGCTCCATGCGAGACATGCTCACCGACGAAGGGTTGCTGCTGGGCAAGGACGGAAAATGGTCGGCTGAGTGGTTCGATGAAAAGCTCGCCCCGAGCTTCGTGGATGTTGTGGGGACGCAGATCGGCGACGGGGGGAATCGCGTGGACGTGGGCAACTGCCAGATCGCCGCGATAGCCATGGCGCCGCTGTCGGGGAAGCTGGCGATGGCGCGGTACGTCAAGCAGATCACCGAAGACCTCTCCCGCTACCGCCGCCAGTTCGTGGTCGGAGCGAGGCTGGAGCCGATCAGCTCGCTGGAACCCACCGCCAAGGAAACCGAGCAGGGCGTCATGATGTTCGAGGCCGACCCGGATCGGATCTATGACGGCCGATGGAAGCCGACCGCCGCTCAGCGCATCACGAAACTCAGCTCGGCCACCCATGCCGGTGGGATCGCGATGTTCCAGGTGGCCGTGGTTCCGCTGAAAGCCGGCGTGCTCACCGGCGGGAGTCTGCGGGGCTTCCAGCACGAGGAGACCTCGACTGATCTGGACACCCTTCGCGGTGGAATGAAGGTATGGGCAGTGAATCGCGTCCCGCGGGTCGGCGACGCGACGGTCGAATTCGTACCGTTCGTGCTGAACCGGCGCTCCGATGTGCTCAAGGCCCGGCAGATCCAGATCGTCACGGGGTTGGTTCACGTTGCCCCCGGTGCCCGTGAGGGTACGTACCGCGGGCAGTTGCAGCTCGCCCTCGGCCGAGACCAGATCGAAGTGCCCGCCGAGATCCGTGTTTATCCGTTGGAGGGGCGCTACCAGGGCGACCAGACCATCGGGGCGGAGAGAACACTCGACGCCGGCAGCATTTATTCGACAATGGCGTCGGTCTTCTCGGACGCCCAGCGCGATGGGCTCACCCGGAAGCTGCGAAGTGAGCTGTTCGAAGCGGGCATCAATTCGATGATCATGGGCGGTGTCAACCCGCACGGGCAGAGTTCCATCCGCACCGGGGGACTGGTCAATACGCTTAAGAGCATTCCGCTTCGCGAGATGGACGGCGCACCGGTCATCGACCTGTCTCACTTCTATCGCAGGCTGGGGTGGTGGTCGATCATGCCGGCCTCCGCGCGCCACCGGGCGTTCTCCAGCAACGCCGTCACCGAGACCAAGAAGGTCTTCGCCAAGGCGTCGCTGCCCAGCCCGTATCTCAAGGTAGGCTCGGTTCGACATTCCCGTGGCTGGGGCGCCTGCCTGACCCGCGCCGGGCAGATCGCCGCCGCCGGGGGCAAGCCCGCGCTGCACGTGTACGCCGAGTCACTCAAGGGGCCCAACGTCGCCAAGGCCGAGAAGGCCTTCGCCGCCTGGGTCGTCGTGCCCGACCGTGGACAGCTCGATGACAAGATCGCCTCGTACAAGAAGCAGGGCAACCGACGCGTTTTCATCAACTACCATCGCGCGGACCGCTACCTGTGCGGGTTCTTCTCTGCCGGCGTGGGGGCCGACGGGGTCTTCCTCGACGGGCTTCACATCTCCGGCGGGACCGCCTACTCCGGCGACCGCATTGACGGCAGGGGATTGTTCGTGCCCGCCGACCGCGGCGTGGGCAACTTCCTGCCGACGATCAATCTGATTCACATCCAGACGGGCAAAGACGATTACGCCCTGGTCCGTCGGTGTGAAGACCTTCTGGCCAAGGCGACCAAGGCCCGGGTGGCTACCGTCGAGCTGGAGCAGGCGCTGGGGGCGATCCGCGATACCGCCGGCGGCGTCGGCGGGGTGGATTACGACACCGTTCAGATGCGAACCAGCGATGTGACCCCCAGCAAGCTCAAGACACTTCGTCTTGGCCTGATTCAGGCGGCAGCGGCAGTGAGCAACCGCATGAAGGGGCGGG
>CAZYIH010000089.1:0-11139 GCA_964646915.1 uncultured Planctomycetaceae bacterium
CTGGAAGGCCGTGCTACGTGAACGTGGCATTGGCATCCTGCCCATGCAGGCGCAGGAAATCTTCGAACAAAGGAAGCCCCTTCTTGAGTCCCACCGGGACGAAAGGACGGGGTCTGCGCGTAGGGCTTGCGATCCCGTAGGGTTTGTCGCTTCGGGTTTCGTCTACGCCAGGAACTTCTTGTCCGTGCGCGAGAAGGGTTTGACCTTCCGGGCCATCTCGTCGTAGGTGAGTGATTCCTCGTCCAGCAGTTTCGCGATGGACGGGCTGACGTTGCCTTCCTTGCCCATCAGGGCGAAGGTCGCCTGTTTACCGAGCTCGACGGCCGGCTGATCGTAGGCGTCGATGTCCAGCAGTTCGCCCATGAGGCTGGTGGTGTACTCGTAGAGGAAGATGAACTCCCCGACGGACTGCTCATCGATGCGGTCGAACTGAATCGTCACGCTGGGTCGCTTCGAGAAGGCCATGGCGAACTCGGTGGCGGTTTTCTCGGCGTTGAGCAGCTTGCCGAGCTGGGCCTTGCGCAGATAGCTCAGTCCTGGCACGTCGGCGAAGGTATCGGGCACGCGGACATTGGCGGGGTGCTTGGCGACTTCGACGAACACGGTGAGCTTGTCATTCGGGCCTTCGCGGTAGAGCTGTACCTGCGAATGCTGGTCGGTCGTGCCCAGGGCCTTGATCGGCGTGGGCCCGGTGAAAATCTCCTCGCCCCGGCGGTTGTACTGCTTGCCGAGCGATTCCGCCCAGAGCTGGCGATACCAGTCAGCCAGCAGGTACAGCCGGTTGGAGTAAGGCATCATCACGTGCATGGGCTTGTTCTTGCGGGCGAACATGAGGTACTTCACCATCGCCAGCACGCAGCCGGGGTTGCTCTTCCAGTCGTCGTTGGCGCAGCGTTCCTTCATGCTCTCAGCCCCCTCCAGCAGGGCGCCCGTGTCGATGCCGCACATCGCCGCCGAGAACAATCCCACCGGCGAGAGCACGCTGAATCGCCCGCCCACGTCGCCGGGTACCGGCAGCATCGCATAGCCGTCGCGTTTGGCGATCTCGTGGAGCGTGCCCTTTTCGGCGTCTGTGGTGGCGACGATATGATCGGCGAAGTCGTCTCCGAGCTTCTTCTTGAGCAGGTCACGGATCACCATGAACTGGCTGGCCGTCTCGGCCGTCTCGCCGGACTTGGAGATCACGTTGAACACGGTGGTCTTCAGGCGTCGCCCCAGCAGCTTGAGCGTGTCGTTGACCAGGGCGGGGTCGACGTTGTCCAGCACGAACAGCCTCGGGCCGCCACGTTTCTTGTCGCTGAGGAGGTTGTAGGTGGCCGGGTTCAGCGCCGCCTGCAGGGCAATGTTACCCAGCGCACTGCCGCCGATCCCGAGCACGACCAGATCCGTGCAGCCGTCACGTTTTTCAGAGACGATGTCCATCACCTGCCTGCGGTAGTCCGGATGCGTCGGCAGGGCGGCGTAGCCGAGCTGTCCTTGGGCGATCTGCGTCTGCACGGTGCGGTGGGCGTCGCGCAGGTCGTTTTCGATGTTCGCCTGCTCGGTGGGCGTAATTCCGTGCTCGTCGCCGATGACCTTGCTGGTCGCGTTCTTCCAATATACGTGAATCATGGGGTGTCCTTTCTGGTTGGGTTCGCAGGCCAAGAGAATAGTACCCCGGCGGCCCGGCTGCAAGCGGCGGTCCGTGCAGCGCGGTCTGCCAGTGCGGTTTCGCCGAAGGTGAGCGCCATCAGCCGCTCGCCCCGCAACGTGAAACCTTGCCAATTGCCCGTCGAGTTTCTATCCTTCTGTATTCCCGCCCCTCGCGGGGGCCTGTGGGAAGGCGAAGGCAAGCTCCGGACCGAATCCAAAGGACAACATCATGGCCAAGAAGACGATCAACGACATCGACGTATCGGGCAAGACCGTGCTGATGCGCGTGGACTTCAACGTGCCGCTGGACGGAAAAACCGTCACCAACGACAAACGCATCGTGGCAGCCCTTCCGAGCATCAACAAGGTGCTCGATGCGGGCGGCAAGCTGGTGCTGATGTCCCACCTGGGGCGTCCCAAGGGCGAAGCGACCGACGAATTCTCGCTCAAGCCGGCCGCCGACAAGCTCGCCGAACACCTCGGCAAGGAGGTCAAGCTCGGACCCGCCTCGCCCATCGCCGGCGATGAGGCAAAGCAGATGGCTGCCGACCTGTCCGCCGGCGAAGTGCTCTGCCTGGAAAACATGCGGTTCGACCCGCGCGAAGACTCCAAGGACGAATCGGATGTGCTGGCCTTCGGGGCGGAGCTCGGAGAGTTGGGCGAGGTCTACGTCAACGACGCGTTCGGAACCTGTCACCGCAAGCACGCCAGCATGTGGGGCGCCCCCCAGGCCATCCAGAAAAAGGGCGGCCCGGCCGTGGCGGGCATGCTCGTCGAGAAGGAAATCAAGTACCTCCACGAAGCCGTCGCCGACCCGAAACGCCCGTTCCTGGCGATTCTCGGCGGCGCGAAGGTCTCCGACAAGATCAAGCTCATCGCCACGCTCCTGGACAAGGTCGACAGGATCATCATCGGCGGGGCGATGGCCTACACGCTGCTCAAGGCGCGCGGCGTGAACGTGGGCAAATCCCGCGTCGAGGAAGACCAGGTCGACGAGATGAAGTCCATCCTCGATAAGGCCGGCGATACCATCGTCCTGCCGGAGGATCACGTCGGGGCCGGCGAGTTCGAGTCCGACGAGGCGAAGACCACCGACGGCGTCGAGATCCCCGATGACATGATGGGACTGGACATCGGCCCCAGGACGATCGAGACATTCAAGGGCATCATCGCCGAGAGCAAGACGATCGTGTGGAACGGGCCGATGGGCGTCTTCGAACGCGACGCGTACGCTGCCGGCACGAAGGCCGTCGCCCAGGCCGTTGCCGACGCCACCGACGCCGGAGCGATCAGCGTCATCGGCGGCGGCGATTCCGCCACGGCCGTCGAAGAGTTCGGCCTCGAGGACAACATGACGCACGTCTCCACCGGCGGCGGGGCCAGCCTGACCTACCTCGAAGGCAAGCCCATGCCCCCCATCGAGGTCCTGGACGACTGAGGCCGCACCACACCGCAACGCATCAGGGCCCGTCGGGTTTTCCCGGCGGGCCCTTCTACGGGTATACCATGGGGTTTCAGTCATTTCGCCTGCCTGCCAACACTATGGCTGGGATGACGTGTTTAATGAACCTTGCTCTTGGTAGAAAGTAATGAAACCCGCGACCCATTCGGAGACCATGTCATGAGAGGGACGTTTTGTCGATCGGTCGTTGTCTTCGCTGTCCTCGTGGTGTTGTCGGTGCTGTCGACCGATGCTCTTGCCGCCGACGATTCCGGGGAGCCGGTCACCTTGGCCGTCGAGGTGGACTGCTCCAAACCGGTTCACAGGATGGAGAACTTCTGGAACCGTTTCGGTTTCTCGCCGGCGTGGGACCTTTTCAAGGACCACTATCAGGTCTACATGGCCTACGCCGGGTCGGTCCCCCATCGGGGGCTCAACTACGCACGCATTCACCGGACGCTGAATCTGATCGGGGCCAAACGCGACGGAAACGCGATCGTCTATGACTGGTCGAAGCTCGACGCCGCTACCGATATCCTGCTGCGGTATGGTCTGAAGCACCACTTCGAGTTCGACTTCAAGGGATCCGGAAGCGCGCTGATCAACAATCAGCGGGGCGCCCGCTCCCTGGAGGAGGCCAAGCACCACCGCGCAGTGACCAAGGCCATCGCGGAGCACTTCGTGAAGCGTTATGGTCGCGATGAGGTCGCCACCTGGTGGTGGGAGTCTCCCAACGAGGGGCAGTTGAAGTGGAACGAGGCGGGCGTGGGTTACTGGGACGCGGTGACCAAGGGTCTGGGCGACGTGGACCCGCGTTTCGCTCGCAAGTTCGGCGGTCCGGCGGCCATCTACAGGAAAAACCCCTATGACTTCGTGAAGCTTTTGGAGAACACCGAGAACATCTTCACGGGCAAGAAGGAGCACACCGTCGGGTTTGTCTCGGGGCATATCAAGGCAGAGGCCACCAAAATGGTCGACCGTGAGATCGGCATGATCAAGAAGATCCGCAAGGACTTCCCGGCGTACAAGGACGTGCCCTTCGTGAACACCGAGCACGATCCGTGGAACGGATGGAACAGCGCCCACGAATGGGCCCACGGCCCCAGATTCGCCGCCTGGACCGCCAACGCGATCTATCAGGAACAACTCCGTATCATCGAGGGAATCGGTCAGCCTTTCTTCTGCAGCAACGACAGCGGATTCCTCTCCGAGAGTTGGGACCGCCGCACGCAGATGATTCTTTTCCGTCAAAAGGACCGGTTTGCGTTGATCAAAAAGCCCGCCCACACCGTGTTTACGTTGCTGGCCAAACTCGGTGACGGGCGATTGGCCGTCAAGGGCAACCCGGACATCCGCAGCGGCGTTGGTGTTCTGGCTACGCGAAACTCAGACGCCAACGGTCAGGTGGCTGTGCTCGCGTTCAACCACGGCAAGGGCGACCACAAGGTGACCGTCCAACTCAGCGACCTGCCGGCCGATACGCTCATGCTCTCCCATCTCCGTCACGACGAGAATACCAGTAACCCCTATCGTGTCTGGCCGCACACGAAGATGCCCACAAAGGAAGTGCTGGCCAAACTCCGCCGTGAGATGGAACTCGCCTACGCCGAACCTCCCAAAAAGGTCTCCGCCAATGGCGGAAAGCTCGCCATCGAGGTGGCTATGCCCACCGACAGCGTCAGCCTTTTCCTGCTCACACCGAAGGGTGAAAAGGGACCGGCCACTCCGGGCACGTTGCGCGTGGACGTCTTCCCGGGTCTGCACGGACCGGAACATCTGCTGACGTGGAAAGACTCAAACGATTACGGGTTGAAAACCTACGAGGTTCATCGGGCCACCGACAAGGACGGGCCTTGGAAGAAGGTGGGTACGCCGAGCCTCCTTTGCAACTCCTGCATGCTGCCTGCCGCCCCCGAGGGTGGGTATTATCGTATCCGCGCCGTCGATGTCTGGGGTCGATCGGCCGTCGGTGAACCGGTGGCTGTGCCGCTTGAGAAGGAATAGGCTCTCCCAGCCCTGTCGGGGGTGGGAGGGTTCGTTCATCAGGCGGTGAGCTTCTCGATGCGCAGCACCGCCGGCCAGACCGAGAGGACTTCCTCGGTGGCGTAGGTCCGCGCGGGGTAGTCGGGGTTGAGCGGCTGAAGGCGAATGCGGCTGGGGTCGTCCTGGTACATGCGTTTGAAGGTGGTTCCCCCGCCCTCGAAGCGGACGAAGCAGTCGCTGCCGTTGGTCGGGGCGGTGTTGGGCGAGAACACCACGATGTCGCCCTCGCGGTATCGCGGCTCCATCGAGTCGCCCACCACGCGGGCACCGAACGCCTGGGCGTCCTGCACGTCGGTGCACTGGACGTATTCGTCGGCCACCCCGGCCGGGTAGTCCAGGTCGGTGAAGTCCTGGGGATAGCCGGCGGCGACGTTGTTGATCACCGGCACCGAGCCTCCCAGGGAGAGCTTCGCGCCCAGGGCGCTGGGCGGATCCTCCAGCAGGGCGGCAAGGTCGCTTTCGTCCTCGTCGCCTTCACGCTGGTCCATCATGCGGCGGATGGCGGAGGTGAGCTTCTGGAGTCGCTGCTCGAGCTGCTGGTGCTCTTCGCGCACGTCGGCCGGCGTGCGGGCCAGGTGGGCCAGGCGCGTAAGCTGGCCGACCTCGAAGGACAGGGCACGCTCCAACGCCTCCAGCACGCCGTCGGTGGGAGGATTGCGGGCCTTGCCCGTCTCAATGTTGCTCAGGTAGGGCTTGGAAATGCCCGCCCGCTCGGCGACCTGATCCTGGGTGTCCCCCAGTTCCTGTCGACGTGCCCGTATGATGCTTCCCAGACTCATTCGCTCCATCCTTCCATTCTCGCCAATCCATTCCGCCCGGCCGGTTTCTGTCCCGCGGACGGGACCGCCGGCAGCAACGTATAGCAAACAATATAGCTGAATATGTTATCCAAGCAACAAATTTATTGAAAAGTTTCTTGACCGATCGTGTTTACTGACTATCATACAAAGCGACATCGTTAGTCGGACATGTATTTCGGTACCAGGAGCGCTCAGGCGTTCCGCAGGGGATCGCCGGGCTCCAGTGGCCCGGTCCGGTCAGGAGGTTGCCCATGCCCCTCGCACTTCGCGAGCACATCTGTCGCGCACGGAAGCTGCCACGCAATGACGAACTTCTCATGGCCCGGGCGGAGTTGCTCCTGCCCGAGGACCGCGACCTCATCGAGGCCGTCTTCGTCCACAGACAATCGGCCGTCACGCTGGGACGCATGCTCGGGGTCAACCCCCGTCGCATCCGCCGCCGCGTGCATCTGCTGGCACGGCGGATGGCGTCTCGGAGGTTCATGGACGCCGCCCGCGCGCTGCCCTACCTGGACGAGCGCGACGCGGGCATCGCCCGGATGGCCTTCTGCCAGCACCTCTCCCAGCGGGACATCGCCAAACGCACCGGCCTGAAACGCCACGAGGTGCGCCGCAAGCTGGATCGTCTCTCGGTGCGGATCTCGATGATCCGCCGTCTCTCGCGGCCGGAAGAACTCATCGCCGGTCGATACGCCACGAAATAGGAGCAACACATGTCCCATGTTCTGTGTTCCGGGGGTTGGCCGCTGCGCGTCTGCGCCCGTGCCGACCGCCCCGCCCCTCGCGGCGGGTCTGCCCTCGTCGTCGCCGAGATGTTCGGCCTCTCTCAGGGTCGATGCGAATCACTCTACGACCAGTTCCAGCTCACGCTTCGCCCGGGGCAGATCACCGCGGTCGTCGGTCCCTCCGGGGCGGGCAAAAGCGTGCTGCTGCGCGAGGCGGCGGGCTCGCTGGGCGAATCCGCCCTGTGGCTGGATGCCGCCTCTCTCCGAGGCGAAACGCGAACCGCCCTGGATTGCATTCCCGCCGGGTCCAACGACGATCGACTGGCCATGCTCTCCCGTTGCGGGTTGGCGGACGCTGCCGCCCTGATCACACCGGCGGGGAGGCTCTCCGGCGGGCAGCAGTATCGCCTTGCCCTGGCGATTGCATTGCGGCAGGCCGACCTGCGCGACGAGCCGACGCTTGTATTGGCCGACGAGTTCTGCGCCACGCTGGACGCCGTGACGGCCACGCTGGTGGCCCGGCGGGTTCGGCGACTGATCGCCCGCTCGGGCAAGGTGGGTCTGCTTCTGGCGACTCCCACCCCGGCGCTGCTGGGGGCGCTCAGGCCCGCGCAGGTCGTCGCCAAACCGCTCGGTCGGCCCGCGGAGTTGCATGTGGGCGGAAGGCCCCGGCGCGACTTGGGCGTGCGCCCAGGTCGATGGCGCATCGCGCCGGGGACCATTCACGATTACGATCGGCTGGGCGTGTTTCACTACCTCGCCGGTCGACCTGCCGCCCACAAGCGGGTGTATACGGTGCGCACGCCGCGCTCGGCCCGGCGGGCCCAACCCGGGCTGCCGGAGGTGGCTGCCGTCGCGGTGGTCTCGCCGCCGGTGCTGCAGTGTCGCGGACGGAACCAGGCCACCGACGGACGCTACTGCGGGCCGGACCGTGCCGAGGCCGTCGCCCGTCTCAACGCGGAGATCGAATGCATCTCGCGCGTGGTGGTGCACCCGATGTTGCGCGGGGCGCATCTGGCGGTGCGCCTGGTGAAGCACGTGCTGAGGACGGCTGAAACACCGCGCGTCGAGGCGCTGGCGGCGATGGGCGCGGTCCATCCGTTCTTCCGCCTGGCGGGGATGACCGATCATGGCCGATACGCCGGGCGACGCGGCGAGTACTCCTACTACCTCTGGGACGCCCGCGAGACGGAAGGGGGTCGCTCGTGAGTCGGCTGCGCCGAAGCCCGTCCGAAATCGTCACCTCCCCCCGCAGACTCCAGAGGCTGGTCCACAAACTGCTCGGCGTTCGGGTGCCCGCCCGGGCGATGTGTCCGCATCACCACGCCCCGCTGGACTATCTCGTCGGCAGTTTCGTCGACCAGCGCGACCTGCTGGTCTGGGCGAACCGCGGAGGCGGCAAGACCATGCTCGCCGCGATCGCGACGCTGCTGGACGCGATCTATCGCGCCCCGGTGAGCATCTGCGTGCTGGGCGGCAGTTTCGATCAGTCCGATCGACTGGCCGACTACATCCGGACCATGCTGCGCGATCGTCCGGGGCTGGGCGAGGCGAAGATCGGGCGCGAGAAGGTCCGCCTGGCCGGCGGCTCGGAGATCCGCATCCTCGCCCAGTCGCAACGCGCGGTCCGCGGGCAACACGTTCAGAAGGTCCGCTGCGATGAGGTGGATCTGTTCGATGAGGGCGTCTGGCGGGCGGTGCAGTTCGCCACGCGATCCGAGGCGGACACGAAGGGAAGCATCGAGGTGCTCTCGACGCTGCACCGGGCCGGCGGACTGATGGACCACCTTGTCACCCAGGCGCCGCGATATGTTCCGTCGCTGTCGGCTGATTGCTCCGCGGAGCGCGCCGACGGGTTCGCGATGATCAACTGGTGTCTATGGGAGGTCATCGAGCGGTGCGGCCCGCAGCGCGAGTGCGAACACTGCCTGCTGGCGGAGGACTGTGGCGGCATCGCGCGTCGGGCTGAGGGGTTTTTCTCCATCGACGACGCGATCGCCATCAAGGCCCGCTCGTCCCGTTCGGCGTGGAACTCCGAGATGCTCTGCCGCGGAGCGGTGCGCGATTGGCTGGTCTTCGACGAGTTCAGCCGATCGCGCCACGTGGACGAAGTGATCTATCGGCCTGGCTGGCCGACGTTCCGCGCGATCGATTTCGGCTACCGCAGTCCGTTGGTGTGCCTCTGGATTCAGCTGGCGCCCGAGGGGCGCGTCCACGTGATCGACGAGTACGTCCGGGCGCGTCGCCCCCTCACACAGCACGCGGCTGCCATTCTCGCCCGCGATCGCGGTCCGGTTCAGATGACGTACGTGGACCCGGCCGGCCGACAGCGGGAATCCACCAGCGGCTCGGCGTGTACCGAGATCCTGACGGCTGCGGGTATCCCCTGCGCGTGGCGGGGCAGCACCATCGCCGAGGGGCTCGAACTGCTTCGCGGCGCGCTGGACCCCGCCGTCGGGGAGCCCACGCTGACCATCCACCCGCGCTGCACCAAGCTCATCGAGAGTTTCGAGACGTACCACTACCCCGCCCCCGGAGCGGGCAACCCCAACGTTCCGGTCAAGGACGGCCCGGACCACGCCATCGACGCCCTGCGGTATTTCTTCGTGAACCGCTGTCGGCCTCGCCACCAGACCCAGCGCGTGAAGTATTGACGTCTCGCCGACAGCAAGGCGGGGCGGTAGAATGCCCCCGTGCGAGCCTACCAGGAAAAACCGATCCGCTATCGCGTGCTGCGGCGGGCCACGTCGTTCGGGTTGAGCTACCTGGCTCCGTCCCTGGCGGCGGGGCTGGCACTGTCGGCGGTGCTGATCGTCGTCGACCAGGGGATCAACCTGCTTTCGCTCGGGCTGGCGTTGCTGGTGGGCGTCGGGGCGCTGCTGGCGTGGCGAAGCGCTCGGTGGTTCCTGCGCAGTGTCGAGCTTACCGGCGAGACGATGACGCTGGTATTCGCGGTGCGGCGGGTGCGAATCCCGCTGGTCGAGGTGCGCGAGGCGTTCGTGGCCGGCGAAGACCTGCGCCAGGCCGTCGAGCAGGGAGCCGGACGGATCTCTCGCCCGACGTCTCATCTCGATGCGCTGGGCATGGTGGACCTCTTCGCCGTCAGCCACGAGGAACTGGTGGTCCTGCGGTGCGAAGGTCGGCTGCCGATGGTGCTGGGAATCGAGTTTCCCCACGAGTTCGTGGACGACCTGACCTCCTTCGCCCCGCATGTAAAGAGGTTATGAGCAGCCCCCGAAAAACCGAAAAAATCGGGCCAGATGGGGTTGCCTCGTGGCCGATAGTTTTTATAGACTCAGACTGTCGAGCAGGGCAACACCTCGCCTGCTTGACCCTGTCGGCGGGACGAACGTGTCGGCAGGATCGGACCCTCGAAGACGTTCGAGGGACAGGTAGCCCGGCGGCCTGAAGACGTGGGCGACGGTCGGGCAGGAACCGATATCAGAGAGGAGGTGGTCTGTGCAACATTACGACATAGGTGGCCTGCGTTAGCAGGGAACGTGCCTGCTAGACGCAGGACGCAACACACGGCGGGCTCGCGATTCCGATCGCGGGCCCGCTCTTTTTGTTTCGCGGCTGCGGTTTGGGCGCGTCGGCGGGGCTGACGTCGCGGGGCGCGGCTACCTCGGGATCTCACCGCGGACCGGCGTGTCCTCGATGCGCAGGTGACGCTCGATTTCCTGCTCCAGGAACAGGGCCTGGTCCTGCTCCTGCAGACCGGTGAGGAGCTTCTCTCGGCCGTTGGCTTGGGTGACGGCGTGCAACTCGTAGGTCGTGGACGTGCCGTTCTCGGAGTGAGACGTCTTGGATCGCACGAACAGCTGCTTGATGCTCCGGGCGTCCAGCGTTCGGTTGCCTCGCCAGGGCAGGGGGTGGTGGCGAATGCTCAGCCGACCGGTGTCGACACGGATGGTCGTGGTGTTCAGGATGCACGCCAGGCAGAGGTAGATCAGGAACACCCCCACGGCCGTGTGGATGAGCCCGAAGCAGGACATGATCCACATCCCGGTGCTCAGCGCGACCGTGTGCCAGCCGATCAGGAACCCGTTCCAGAGCACCGCGAAGAACACCAGGAACAGGATCGCCGGAGTCCACCAGCGATACTGGATGGACAGCACGCCGCCGAAGTTGTCCACCCGGTAGCCTTTGGGCATGGGCACGTCGATGGGTTGCGGAGTCGGCCGGGCCGGTCGCTGCACAGGCGGCACGTCGGAGGTGGGCCGGGCGTCGGAGGTGATGGTGAACAGCGCCCCGCAGTGGCTGCACTTGGCCAGGGCGGTGTCCATGTTCACGTTCGCCCCGAGAATCGGCGCGCCGCAACTGATGCATTTCAGTTCCTGCAAAGCCATCGGTTCTACTCCGTGGGTTGAAAGTTCCGGGGGTTGCTCCTCGGTGGTTCAGACGTTCTTCAGGCCGGGTTCATTGGGTAAATTGCCCAATTGTCACGAGTCACTACTGTCCCAACGTTTGTCTGTCCAAGTGGCATAACCAACGTATT
>CAZYIH010000090.1:0-7748 GCA_964646915.1 uncultured Planctomycetaceae bacterium
CATGCCCACCCTCGACGAGGTGCTCTGCCTGCTGGCCGACCAGCAGGACCGCTAGGCCCATTCTGATCGCGCGCTAGAACCGCGTCATGTGCTCGTACATCGCCAGGCGGGCGTCGATGTCTTCCCGCCCGATCTGCAGGAACCGGTTGACCGAGAAATCCTCCAGCAGGATGCTCGCCGTCACCGTACCATAAGCGATCGCCCGGCGGATGGTGTCGGCCGACAGGTCGTCCTTCTCGGCGATGTAGCCGAGCATCGCCCCGGCAAAACTGTCGCCCGCGCCCGTCGGGTCCACGACCTTCGCGCTGGGGTAGCCGGGCAGCGGATAGACCTTGTCGCCCATGAACAACAGCGATCCGTGCTCGCCCTTCTTGACGACCACGAACCGCCGGACCACCCCGGCGATGATCTGACCGGCTTCGACAATGTTGTGTTTGCCGGTCAACAGAACCGCTTCGCTGTCGTTGAGCACGAGCCCGTCAATCTGCATCAGCAGCGCCTTGAGCCCGTCGCGCTCGGACTTGATCCACAGGTCCATCGTGTCGGCGACGATCAGATCCGGGGCAGCCAGTTGGTCCAGCATCTCCATCTGCAGGCACGGGTGCGTGTTCGCCAGGAAAACGTATCGGCTGTCCTGGAACTCCTCGGGAATCGAAGGGCCTTTCTCATCCAGCACGTTCAACTCGACCGAGATCGTGTCCCGTTGATTGACGTCCTCGTGGTATCGCCCATGCCAGCGGAACGTCTTGCTGTCCTCGCGCACCTCCAGGCCGCTGAGGTCGATGTTCTCGTTTTCCTCCAGCGGGGCCAGGAAGCCGGGCGGGCAGTCGCCGCCCACCACGCCCACCAGCCTCACGGGGTGAAAAAAGCTCGCGGCGTGCGCGAAATACACGCTCGAACCGCCAAGGGTGTCGGTCGCCTGGCCGCTGGGGGCCTCGACCGTATCGACTCCGATACTTCCGGTTACCAATAGACTCATGTCCGTTCCATTCTCCTCTGGGGTGCTCAAAATCGCCCAGGCCGACGGGAGATTCCGCCCGGCCGCGTCACATCGCCCATGATTGTGCCGACTCGCCGGGCGTTTGTCGAGGGCGAGCCCCAAACTCACCGCCGCCCTGCTTTCGTGTTGCGTGGTTCACTCCCCGGACCGGTGGGCCGAGCGGTACTCCCGTGGGGTCATCCCCGCCAGCCGCCGGAATTGTCGGTTGAAGTGGGACAGGTTGCCGAACCCCGCCGCCAGCGAGATCGACGTGATGGATTCGTCGCTCTCACACAGCAGCGTCTGTGCCTTTCGGACCCGCCATTCGTTGCGGTATTGCACGAACGTCGTGCCCGTCATCCGGCGGAAGAATCGTGTGAAGGTCGGCACGCTCATGTGCACCGCCCTGGCAGCGTCGGCGAGGGTCGACTCGCCGGACTCGTCCTCGTGGATCAGCCGAAGCGCGCGGTGGAGACTCTCCTGCTCGGCCCGGCCCGGCCGGGAGGATCGCCCCGGCGGGGTGATGCACTTGCCGCCGATCCGTGCCAGGCGGTCCAGAATGGTCAGCAACTCCAGGGTTCGCGTGCCGTTTTGAAGGTCCGCCAGGTTGCGGATCCGATCGGCCGTAGCGTCGATGGCGTCCGGCCCGAACGCCAGCCCGCGATCCGCGTCGGCCAGCAGTGCCGCCAGCGGTTTCATATCAGGGCGTGCGAGCAACTCCAGGCCGATCACCCCGCGGGCGAAAACAACCACGGTGAATTCCGCGCCGCCGTCTCTGCCCGAACCGGCCACCCAACTGTGGGCCAACTTCGGACCCACCAGCACCAACTCCGGAGCGGTGTAGTCGGTCATGTCCTGCCCGATGACACGTCGACCTTGCCCCTCGTACACCAGCAACAGCTCGAACTGCTGGTGATAGTGGTGATACACGTCGGGTACACCACGCCTGTACTCCACATGGACATTGGACTCGGTGGCCGACTCGCCGAACTGAAAAGGGCGCGGAGTGCCTGTTTCGGGGCTCATATGATCGGATCATATCACAAAACGGCCAGAACAGCGCGGCAAAATGAGGGTTTGATAACTACAGTAGGATCATCGAATCAGATGGACGGAACTGGCTGAGGTGATCCCGGATAATACCCCGAACACCCGTTCCCTTGGGAGTAGAGAACCATGACGAACCGTACTGTATTGTCTGTGATGCTGGCCTTGTTGTGTGTATCCATGGTGTCGGCAGCCGATCCAGCCAAGCAGCCTTTCATCGGCTTCCGAAACGACGGAACCGGCGTGTTCCCGGCCGACTGCAAACCGGTAACACGATGGAACGAAATGGACTTCAAGGAAGTCGACGGCTACAGCAGGAAAGGTCGCAAGACCAAGGTGCTCGAGCCCACCGAACCCAACGAGGTCAACATAGCCTGGAAGAAAGACCTCCCGATGCACTGCAACGGTGGGATGACCGTGGTCGGGGGGAAGGTCTTCCTGCTGGCGGACCCGGGCGGGAAGGGCTTCGCCGGCAAGGACTGTCCGGACTTCATGGGCGTGCGGATCTACTGCCTCGACGCCACAACCGGAAAGGTGCTCTGGACCGACGACATGCACCACGCGGACGTGTTCCCCGGCGAGTTGGGCAAGAAGGTGGCCCAGGCCCTTCGGGAACAGCGGGAATTCCAATGCAAGGCGCTGGGCGCCCATCTGAAGTGGTACGCCGCCTGCCGCCAGCGAAGCAAGGGCGAGCCGGTCAGCCAGGAGGTCATGGAAGAGGATTACCGCAAGGCGGCCGCGGAGTATCGCAAGTACGTTCCGCAGGTGCCCGCGACGTTGGCCGAGCAACGGGCCGATAAGGAGTGGCAGGCAAAAGGCTATGTCCAGATCATGTTCAGTAAGATTGTGAAGAAGTATGTTCCCGAGGCCATCGAGCGTCAGAAGTTCCTCAGGGAGTACGGATACAAGTACAACGACTTCTTCGGGCAGGGCTCGTTCATCGAACAGGCCATGCAGACCCCCGTGTCCGACGGCAAGCACATCTACGTGAACACCTCCTACGGCGACGCTTTCTGCTACGACCTGGACGGCAACCTCGTATGGAAAAAGTGGTATGGCTACTCGCAGGACCGCCTCAGCACGATCACCTCGCCGATGCTGGTGGGCGACCTGATGATCACGGCCGGGCAGTTCACGAAGGAAGACAAAGGCCAAACCAAGGGCGCCGCCTGGATCGCGATCAACAAGAAGAACGGCGAGATCGTCTGGAAGACCCCCCGCCGCGGCGGTAAGAGCTATACCTGCGCCACCCCGACGGTCCATCACCTGCCCGTCGGCGGCGACGAGTCCAACAAGATGGCCGTCCTCTGGTGCCCCACCGGTCAGGTGCTCCGCGTGAGCGATGGAAAGGTGCTGGCCACCGAACTGGGCAGCCAGGGCAACTCGCGTCCGTGGGCGGTGCAGGATGACATCCTGGTGATCTGCAATGGCAGCAGCGACGGCGGCGGCGGACGACCCCAGACGTGGAAAAAGGGCACCGTCGCCTTTCGTCTCAAGGCGCCCGACCGCGACAAAGTGACGGCCGAGATGCTGTGGATCAAAACCGGTCGGGAGGATCTCTCTCGCCTCGTTGCCCGCGACGGCGTGCTGTACGGCTTCCGCGGACGCAACGGCGTGGAGGCCGTCGACATCAAGACCGGGAAGATCCTCCACAAAACCGGGATCTCCCGCTTGCAGCCTCACCATCTCTCCGCCATTGCCGGAGATTACCTTTTCGGCCTCGACCACGACGGACAATGCATCGTGGTTGACATCAGTGACGGGCTCAAGCAGGTCTCCCTGAACCGACTGGGCGAGCGGGAGTACAGAAGTTACGATTTCTTCAACGAAGGCGCCCAGCCGTTCTTCAGCGGCAACCGGATCTTCATCCGCAGTTACACGACCGTATACTGCATCGGCGATCCCGACCAGCCCACGAAGCTCTCGGCAGCACACAAGTAACGCTGAAGATCGGACCAACGCGGACCATTCACAACACGTAGAAGCAGGAGACGAACATGCAGGCAGGAGCAGCAACCATCGATATCACGCCGGCGACCGGCGTGGAACTTTCCGGCGGGGCCTTCGGACCGGCCAAAGACGTTCAGCATCCGCTGACGGCCAACGCGCTGTGCATCCAGAACGGTCCGGAGCGGGTGCTGCTGGTCAGCTGCGACCTGCTGGGTTTCCCCGGCGACCTCGCCGACCGCATTCGCAAGGCGATCTCACGGGAAACGGATGTCGCGTTTGACGGGATCCTGCTCTCGGCCACTCACACGCATGGCGGACCTGCCGTTGTGCCCCTGCGCGGCTGGGGTCAGCCCGACGACGACTACATCGCCGCGCTGGGTGAGAAGCTCGTGTCCGTCTCGGCCGACGCTGCCGGCGCCCTGGAAGAGGTGACGGTTACCGTCGGCGCAACACGCTGCGAAGGCGTGGGCGTCAACCGCTGCCTGGGAGACGACGCCGGCGTCAACGACCGCTTGACCGCGCTGCGGTTCGATCGGACGGACGGAACCGCGCTGGCGACGATCGTGAACTTCGCCGCCCATCCGGTGAATCTGCATTCCAACGGTCGCCTCACCCCGGATTTCCCCCACTACGTCCGGGAGGCAATCGCCCGGGAACTCAACGCCGAAGCACCCCTGCTGTATTTCACCGGCGCGTGCGGCGACGTGAACCCCGCCAACTTCCAGCAGGGCGAGCCCTCCGACGACGCGGCGAAGACCACCGGCGAGACCATCGCCGCCGCTGCCCTCGATGCACTGGCCGACGGCGAGTCGGCCGGTGACGAACTGGCGTTCTGCGCATTGGACATCACGCTGCCGCTTCAGGCGTTGCCCTCGCGTGAAGAGCTCCAGTCCGTCATCGACCAGCGCGAGCCCAAGATGCAGGCCGAGGACCCCTCGCCCACCAACTGGGCGTATTGTGGCCATCGGGCTGCGGTCGAATGGGCGCGCGATGCGATCAAGGCGTTGGACGCCGGGTCGGCCGCGTCGGCCGTCAAGACCACACTGTCGGCGGTCCGCATCGGCAGCGCCGCGATCGTGGGCATCCCCGGCGAGCTGTTCAGCGAGTACGGGCGATCCATCGCCGAGGCAGAGACGTTCGAGTACTCCTTCGCCGCGACGCTCACCAACGGCTGCATGGGCTATTTCCCCTCGCCCGAGGCGTACGAGAAGGAGACGTACGAAGCGGTCGCCTGCCCGCGGTTCATCGGGCTTCAGCTGTTCGGCGAGGACGTCGGCCAGCGGGTCGAGCAAGGGGCCCGGACGGTGCTCAAGCAGCTCACCCACATGGACCACTGCACCCAGTCGCGTCGGCTTTGGGGGCAGTCGTGCAACGTCATCGTCGGTGGCGGACAGGCCCACAAACGCCCGGTGAAGTACCTCTACCGCGGCGGGGCGGCCTTCGCCCAGCGAGCCCAGGGCGCACGGTTCTGGGACGCCGACGGCAACGAGTATATCGACTACCTCCTCAGCTACGGGCCCATCGTCATCGGCCACTGCGACCCGGAAATCAACGCCGCGGTCCGCGAGTGCATGGACGAGGCGGGCACGGTTTTCAGCGTGGAGCACCCCCTGGCCATCGAGTTGGCCCAGACGCTCACGGAAACCATTCCCTCCGCGGAAATGGTGATGTACTTCCTGGGCGGAAGCAGCGCCACGCTCGGGGCGATCCGCACCGCCCGAGCCTACACCGGACGCGAGACCATGCTGCGCTGCGGCTATCACGGCTGGTACGACGCATTCGCACCCATTCAGAAGGGCATCGCCCTGGAAGCCCGCTCGCACATGCTCACCGTACCGTATAACGACCTCGACGCCCTGCGCAAGCAGCTCGAAGCGAACCCCGGCCAGATCGCGGGTGTGATTATCGAGTCCATCCAGGACGACGGACCGACCGCCGGCTACTACGACGGCGTTCGGGCTCTCTGCGACGAGCACGGCGCGGTGTTCATCCTCGATGAGGTCAAGACGGGCTTCCGCTTCGCCCTGGGTGGAGCGCAGGAGCGATTCGGGATCGACCCGGACCTCAGCTGTTTCGGAAAGGCGATGTGCAACGGCTATCCGGGCAGCGTCGTGGTCGGCAAACGCCGGTTCATGGAAGGTCGCGAGGACACCTTCATGGCCGCCACGTTCCACTCGGACCTGCTGTCCATCGCGGCCGCCCGCGAGACCATCCGCATCCTGCGCGAGCGCGACGGAATCGGACACTTCGATCGGCTGGGAACGCGACTGATCGACGGCCTGAACGACGTGCTTCCCGAAGAAGGCCTGCCCATGCGCGTAGGCGGATTCGCGGCGATGCCCGCCCCGGCTGAGACGTCCTGCGACGACGCGAACAACCCCTGCCCGCCGGAATGGAAGGGGCAGGTCATGGGCGCCTGGTTCGGGGCGATGCAACGCCGGGGGATCTACATGACCGGCCACCCGTGGTATCTGAGTCTCGCGCACACCGCCGAAGACATCGAGCACACCATCGAGGTCGGCCAGGCCGCCGCCGCCGAGGCGGTCGCGGAACTCAAGGAACTCACGCGCACCCCCAGTCCGCGTCCCACCGCCTGAGCGGTCGGCCGGCAGCGACGGACATTTCGTTTCATCCGACGGTACGCTGTGACGATACTACCTCTGACGCCCCGGACCAACTCGAAGCCGGGGCGTCAGAGAGGCGAACAGGATGCGACTTGCGAAAATCTCGGTGTTGGGCGCCGGCAACGTGGGAGGCTCGACGGCCGCGGCGATCGCCACGCGCCGCCTGGGCGAAGTGTTCCTCTACGACGCCGTCGATGGGCTCGCGGAGGGCAAGGCGATGGACATCTCCCACGCGGCTGCCCATTTCCATTCGATCAGCCCGATCCGGGGCTGCGGAGACCTCGATGAGTTGGCCGGCACGGACGTGTTCGTCGTCTCGGCCGGCGCGCCGCGGAAAGCAGGCATGACGCGGGCCGACCTGCTTGAGAGCAATCTTCAGGTCCTCCGGTCCCTGTGCGAAACCGTCCTGCCCGCCAGCCCCGCCGCGACGGTGCTCATCATTACCAATCCCGTCGACGTGCTGACCGCCCAACTCTCGCGCGACTGGCCTGCCAGCGTGATCCTGGGGCTGGGCTGTTCGCTGGACACCGTCCGCCTGCGGTATTTCCTCGCCGCCGAGGCCGAGGTGGCCGTCGACTGCGTCGACGCGCTGGTGATCGGCACGCACAACAATCAGATGGTCCCGCTGGTCGGTCACGCCCGCATCGGCGGAGCGGCTGCGACCACCGTGCTCTCGCCCGAGCAGATCCAGCGGGCCTGCGACAATACCCGGTCGGCCGGCGCGGACATCGTCGCCCGCCTCAAGACGCGGGGAAGTTTCTACGCCGCCTCCTACTGCGCCTGCGAGATTGTCGAAGCGATCGTCCGCGACACGCGGGACGTGTTCCCCCTGAGCGTTCCCTGCCGTGGGGCGTTCGGCTACGACGACGTCACGCTCGCCCTGCCCTGCGCCGTGGGGCACGGGGGCGCGGAGCGGATCCTGGAAATCGACCTGACCGCCGAAGAACGCACCGCCCTGGACGCCTGCGCCCAGACGGTGCGGGCCGCCATGGCGCATTGAGCACGCATCGACCTGTCCGGCGGCCGTCGAGCGTTTCGGAGAGCTCGGCCGTCTTTCGGCCGTCTTCTTTGAGAAACTCCGCCGACCCGCCATTGTCCGAGAAGCCCATGTCATCGCAGAGGATCAGCAGGAAGTTGGGACGGTCGGA